>NZ_JBYSZW010000121.1:0-515 GCF_058787575.1 Cupriavidus sp. FW305-3-2-15-C-LB2 | reverse complement strand
GACCCACCTTGGCCGCGCCATAGTTGGCCTGGCCGAAGTTGCCGAACAGGCCCGCCGCCGATGTCGTCATCAGCACCCGGCCATAGTTCTGCTCGCGCATGATTTCCCACACCGCCTTGGTGCAGTAGGCCGAGCCCATCAGGTGCACGTCCACCACCGCCCGGAAATCCGCCATCTCCATCTTCGAGAAGCTCTTGTCGCGCAGGATGCCGGCGTTGTTGATCAGGATGTCGATGCGGCCGAATTCGGCCCTCGCCTGCTCGACCATCGCCGTTACCTGCTCGAAGTCCGCCACATTGGCGCCGTTGGCGATGGCCTGGCCGCCGGCCTTGCGGATCTCCTCGACCACGGCCAGCGCCGCTTCCGAAGAGCCACCCTTGCCGTCGCGGCTGCCGCCGAAGTCGTTGATCACCACCTTGGCACCGCGCTTTGCCAGCTCCAGCGCGTGCACGCGGCCCAGGCCGTTGCCGGCTCCCGTCACAATGGCCACCCGGCCGTCGAAGCGAATCGTCATC
>NZ_JBYSZW010000119.1:0-531 GCF_058787575.1 Cupriavidus sp. FW305-3-2-15-C-LB2 | reverse complement strand
GCTCTCAGGTCATGAGGGATTGAGCGAACTCTTCACCTACAAGGTAGACCTGCGCGCAGTCTCGCCTGCCGCGGAACAGTATTTTGCCGAGGCCGATCCCGATGCGATGATCGGGCGCGAGATGACCGTCACCATCGAGCTCGATGGCATGGGCACCGGCCTGCTGGGTGGGGTGGGGGCTGGGCATCGCGAGATCACCGGCGTCATCTCCGACATTGAGCATGTCGGCGGCGTTGCGGAGAATCGCTTGTACCGGTTCACGCTGCGTCCCTGGCTGTGGCTCGCGACGCAGACGTCGGACTTCAAGCCCTTCCAGAAGAAGACGGTGATCGAGATTCTTGACGAGGTGCTTGCGGACTACCCGTTCTCGGTGGAGAAGCGCCTCGACACCTCGGTGTATCCAAAGCTCGCCTGGGAGGTGCAGCATGGCGAGACCGATGCGCATTTCATCCAGCGCCTGACCGAAGAGTATGGCATTACATACTTCTTCGAGCATGACGGCGGACACCATCGGCTGATCCTGGCCGCCGA
>NZ_JBYSZW010000118.1:0-544 GCF_058787575.1 Cupriavidus sp. FW305-3-2-15-C-LB2 | reverse complement strand
ATTTGTGCCGTATTCCAAGTCATCTTTCGATCACTTAAATACATTTTGGTTGATACAATCACAACCCGGTATCGCGTTGGTACTGCAGCGTCTCATCAACGCTCGCGCGACACCTTTACTACATCCCATATTTTTAAAGAACAGCCGATCTTGCGATCGCTTGGCAATGCCAAATGGAAACACTCGCAACTCATCGTCGCGATGCGCTTTCATTTGACAACCAATCCAAGGTACCAGGCAGTGGTGGAGGATGACGGGATCGAACCGACGACCCCCTGCTTGCAAAGCAGGTGCTCTCCCAGCTGAGCTAATCCCCCTTCCGGATAACTTGGTGGGTCTGGTAGGACTTGAACCTACGACCCCCGCCTTATCAAGACGGTGCTCTAACCACCTGAGCTACAGACCCTTGGCTGTAACAGCAAACAAACCGATAAGTGTGAACGCTAGGCTTGAGACACAAGCCTCTAGAAAGGAGGTGATCCAGCCGCACCTTCCGATACGGCTACCTTGTTACGACTTCACCCCAGTCATGAACCCTGCCGTG
>NZ_JBYSZW010000117.1:0-589 GCF_058787575.1 Cupriavidus sp. FW305-3-2-15-C-LB2 | reverse complement strand
GCATTCCGTGACCGTTGCCTCGATGCCAAGGGCAGCAGCTGCGTCAGGCATAAAAAAACCCCGCCATCCAAGGCGGGGTTCCGTCTTCAGGGCCGTGTCGTCGTGCCCAGCCTCACTCTTCCTCTTCAAACGGCAGCGCGCGGCGCGGCGGCGGAGGCCGTTTGCCGATCGTCACCGTCAGGTCCGTTGCCTTGCCGCGGCGGATCACGGTCATCTTGATGTCCACTCCCGGCTTGAGCTGGGCAATCGCATTGAGCAGCGCGGTCGTGTCTGTGATCGACAAGCCATCCACCTTGGTCAGCACATCGCCGGGCTTCACGCCCGCCTTGTCGGCCGGCCCACCCTGGACCACCGCGGCGATCAGTGCGCCTTCCTTGGCATCGAGGCCGAACGATTCGGCGATCTCGGGCGTCATGTCCTGCGGCTCGACCCCGATCCAGCCGCGCGTCACGCTGCCGGTGGAGATGATCGATTCCATCACCTGCTTGGCCGTTGACACCGGAATCGCAAAGCCGATCCCCAGCGAGCCGCCCGAACGCGAGTAGATCGCCGTATTGATGCCCAGCAGGTTGCCCTGCGCATCCACCAG
>NZ_JBYSZW010000116.1:0-602 GCF_058787575.1 Cupriavidus sp. FW305-3-2-15-C-LB2 | reverse complement strand
TTCTGGGCGCGCCACGCGCGCGAGCTGCTGCACTGGACCAAGCCCTTCACCAAGGTGCTGGACCAAAGCAACGCACCGTTCTACAAGTGGTTCGAAGACGGCGAGCTCAACGCCTCTTACAACTGCCTGGACCGCAATCTGCAGAACGGCAATGCGGACAAGGTCGCGATCGTGTTCGAGGCCGACGACGGCAGCGTGACGCGCGTCACCTACCGCGAGCTGCATGGCAAGGTGTGCCGCTTTGCCAACGGCCTGAAGGCGCTCGGCATCAGGAAGGGCGACCGCGTGGTGATCTACATGCCGATGTCGGTCGAAGGCGTGGTCGCGATGCAGGCCTGCGCACGCCTGGGCGCCACGCACTCGGTGGTGTTCGGCGGCTTCTCGGCCAAGTCGCTGCAGGAGCGGCTGGTGGACGTGGGCGCGGTGGCGCTGATCACCGCCGACGAGCAGATGCGCGGCGGCAAGGCGCTGCCGCTCAAGGCCATCGCCGATGACGCGCTGGCGCTGGGCGGCTGCGAGGCCGTCAGGAACGTGATCGTCTACCGCCGCACCGGCGGCAAGGTTGCCTGGACCGAAGGCCGCGACCGCTGGATGGAAGATGT
>NZ_JBYSZW010000115.1:0-681 GCF_058787575.1 Cupriavidus sp. FW305-3-2-15-C-LB2 | reverse complement strand
CGCGCTGGCGACGGCCACGATGGCGCCGTCGGCATCGGACACCAGTCCCGTCACGGCCGGGCGTGCACCGACGCCGCCCAGCCGGCCCACCACGCCAAGTGCGGGCGCGTCCGGGTTCTGTCCGGGCACCGTGCAGGCGAGGAAATCGGTGTAGAGGCCGTTCTCTTCCACGCGCGTGACGGTGACATCGTCCAGGCCGCGCGAGCGCAGCAGTGAGGCGACGGCTGCGCCGTCGACATTCGCTGCCGACAGCAGCTCGATCGATTCAATAACCTGCTTGATAGACATCTTGCTTGACTTCCTGGGGCTGGGGTGGGGTTCTGTACGCAGGGACTCAGGCCGGCAAATTCAGCGCGGCAGCGACAGCGCGCCGGGCTGCACGTCGGCAATGTCCGCGCCCCTGAACCAGCGCGCGGGATGGGCGCCGCCCATTTCGAGGCGATCGTCCGAGACCCGCACCCAGTTGCCTTCGGGCAGCCCCAGCACTGGCATGTCGGGCTGCAGCACGGTGAATTCGGCCAGGCGCTGGTCGCGCGTTTCGCCGCGGAAGCCGGGCACGACCAGGTTGAAGTAGTGCGGGTTGATCTGGAAGGGGACCAGCGCCAGCGCGTCCAGGCCGCCCGGGTCGGCCACCGGCATGTCGTTGGTGGTGCTGATGGTCGGGCAGGCCAGGTTGGCGCC
>NZ_JBYSZW010000114.1:0-770 GCF_058787575.1 Cupriavidus sp. FW305-3-2-15-C-LB2 | reverse complement strand
GCGATGGGCCGGGTACTGCTGTCGCGCCTGCCCGAGCCTGAATTCAACTCGCGCTATGGCGCCGCCGGCACCCGCAAGCTGCCGGATGCACCCGCAGGCTGTCCCGCCACGGTCGCCGAGCTGCGCGAGCGTGTGGCGACGGCCCGCGCCGAGCGCAGCGCCATCGCCGTGAATGAAGGCATGCCCGGCATCGGCGCCGTGGCCGCCACGCTGGCAGATCCGCTCTCAGGCGACGTGCGTGGGCTGTGCCTGTCTTTCACCGCGATGCAGGTCAGCCAGGCCCAGGCCCAGGCGCTGCGCGCGACGCTGGTGCAGGCCGTGGCACCCGTGGGACAGCGCATCGGCGACCCACTGTGGCTCGACGCCACCCCACTTATCTAGACTTCGCCGCAACGACTTATGGAACTCCTGTTACTCAGCAACTCCAGCAGCGACGCCGGCTACCTGGTCCACGCCCAGGCGGCAATCCGGGACCTGGCCGCCGGCCGCAAGACTGCCTGCTTCATCCCGTTCGCCGGGGTCACGCGCGACTGGGACACCTACGAGACGTTGGTCCGCGACGCCTTCGCGCCGGTCGGCATCGCGGTGCAATCGCTGCACCGGCAGGCCGAGCCGGCGGCAGCCGTGCGCGCCATCGAGGCGGCTGAACTGATCGTCGTTGGCGGCGGCAACACGTTCCGCTTGCTGCAATGCCTGCGCGAGCGCGGCCTGCTGGCGGCGATCTCGGCGCGGGTGCGATCCGGTGCGGCGCGCTATATCGGCTGGAGCGC
>NZ_JBYSZW010000113.1:0-812 GCF_058787575.1 Cupriavidus sp. FW305-3-2-15-C-LB2 | reverse complement strand
GGCTACCTGCTGTGGGCGCTGATGACAATGAAGTGGACCTTCGACATCAAGCCCGACGACCTGTTCTGGTGTACCGCGGACATCGGCTGGGTCACCGGCCACACCTATATTGCCTACGGCCCGCTGGCCGCGGGCGCCACCCAGGTGGTGTTCGAAGGCGTGCCGACCTACCCCAACGCCGGCCGCTTCTGGGACATGATCGCGCGCCACAAGGTCAGCATCTTCTACACCGCGCCGACCGCGATCCGCTCGCTGATCAAGGCCGCCGAGGCCGACGAGAAGATCCACCCGAAACAGTACGACCTGTCCAGCCTGCGCCTGCTCGGCACCGTGGGCGAGCCGATCAACCCCGAAGCCTGGATGTGGTACTACAAGAACATCGGCAACGAGCGCTGCCCGATCGTCGACACCTTCTGGCAGACCGAGACCGGCGGCCACATGATCACGCCGCTGCCGGGCGCGACGCCGCTGGTGCCGGGTTCGTGCACGCTGCCGCTGCCGGGCATCATGGCCGCCATCGTCGACGAGACCGGCCATGACGTGCCCAACGGCAACGGCGGCATCCTGGTGGTCAAGCGTCCGTGGCCGGCCATGATCCGCACCATCTGGGGCGATCCGGAGCGCTTCAGGAAGAGCTACTTCCCCGAAGAGCTCGGCGGCAAGCTCTACCTGGCCGGCGACGGCTCGATCCGCGACAAGGACACCGGCTACTTCACCATCATGGGCCGCATCGACGACGTGCTGAACGTGTCGGGCCACCGCATGGGGACGATGGAGATCGAGTCCGCGCTGGTGTCCAACCCGCTGGTGGC
>NZ_JBYSZW010000112.1:0-1340 GCF_058787575.1 Cupriavidus sp. FW305-3-2-15-C-LB2 | reverse complement strand
ACCGACATCATGGGCGAGATCAGCGCGGCGTCGGCCGAGCAGAGCGCGGGCATCGAGCAGGTCAACCAGGCCGTGGCGCAGATGGACGAGGGCACGCAGCAGAACGCGGCGCTGGTGGAAGAAGCCGCCGCCGCCGCAGGCTCGCTCGAAGAGCAGGCCATGCGCCTGCGCGACGCCATCGCCACCTTCCGCGTCAGCATGCAGGCCGAGGTGCGTCCGCAGCGCCTGCCGGCCCATGCGCGTGCCGATGCGGCCCAGTCACTGGCACAGGCCTAGTCCGAATCAAAGACGAGGCAGGCGCGGAGCACCGGCCTGCATGCGTACAAAACGGGTGCGGCACGCCGCGCCCGAGGCTTCAGTTACAAGGGGGAGTTGCTATGCATTGGTTCAATCAATTGCGCGTCACGACCAGGCTGGTTGCCGGATTCCTGGTCGTTGCCGTGATCGGCGCCGTGATGGGGCTGCTGGGTGTGGTCAACATGGGGCGCATGGCCGACTGGACCGGCAAGATCTACAACGGCGACCTGCAGGCGCTGAAGGCCGTGCAGGACGCCAATATCAACCTGGTCTATGCCAGCCGCGCGCAGATCGGGCTGCTGTCGGCATCGACCATGGGCGAGCGGGCGGCCGAGAAGGAGCAGATCGTGAAGTCGCTCGGCGCCATGGACGAGCGCATCCGCCAGGTCGCTGGCGCTTTCGAGAAGGCCGAGGGCAAGGCACTGGTCAAGCAGTACCAGGAGCTGTCGCCGGCGTTCCGCGCGCGCATGGAGAAGTACGTCGAACTGATCAGCAAGCAGCCGTTGGATACCTCGCAGTTTGAAAGCCAGGTGTTCTCCGAGAGCGCCGAGCTGCTCAAGGACAGCCATGCGCTGGAAGCGGTGATGTTCCAGATGGTCAAGCGCCGCGACGACCGCGCCCGCAACAACATGGAAGAAGCGCGCAGCGTTTACGACGCGACGCGCCTGTGGATGCTGGGCCTGGTGCTGGGCGGCGTGGCGTTGTCGGTGCTGCTGGGCGTGCTGCTGGCGCGGGCGCTGTCGCGCCAGCTGGGCGGCGAGCCGGGCTATGCCGCCGCGATTGCCGCGCGCATTGCCGAAGGCGACTTCTCCGCACCGGTGGCCACGCGCGCAGGCGACAAGGGCAGCCTGGTCTATGCGATGCAGCAGATGCAGCAGCAGCTGTCGCGCATGGTGCGCGATTTCAAGGTGTCGGCCGAATCCATCGGCAGCGCCTCGCGTGAAATCGCCGCGGGCAACAATGACCTGTCGCAACGCACCGAGCAGCAGGCGGCAGCGCTGGAGCAGACGGCGTCGAGCATGGAAGAGCTGACCAGCACGGTG
>NZ_JBYSZW010000111.1:0-1432 GCF_058787575.1 Cupriavidus sp. FW305-3-2-15-C-LB2 | reverse complement strand
GTCGGCCATCTGATCCTGGATCCAGCGGATCGCCGCCGCCCGCTCAGTCTTTGCTGTCATCGCTGCTGTCGCTTCTGTGACTGCTCTCGCTGCCATCTTCCGGGGTGAGGGAGGCCGTCGGCGCCCCCTGATTTTCGTCCAGTTGTTCGCCCGGCTTTTCGTTTAGCCGGCTCCCGGCCTTGCGCCGCCGCGCACCACCGTCTCGCTCAGGCGGCGCCAGCCGCAACTCTGCCAGCAGCTGCCGCACCAGCGCCGCTTCGGCCTCGGCGCGCTCGGCCCGGCGCTGCGCCGCCGCGAGCTCCGCCTGCACGGTGTCCAGGTCGCTGACGGATTTGCGCTGCGCCTGCTCGGCCACCGCGAGCCGATCGGCTAGCGCCGCGGCCTGCGCTTCCAGCTTAGCCCGGCCCTCCGCCTGCGCCACGGCCGCATCACGCGCCTCGCCGCGTGCCGCCGCCAGTTCACCGCGCAACGCTTCGGCCGTGCGTTCGCTCTGCTGGCGCGCCGTGCGCTCGGCGTCGAGTTCGCGCAAGCTGCGCCGCTCGCTGGCTTCGGCGCGTTCCTGCGCGAGCGTTACCGCCTCGCGCGCCCGCTCCAGCTCGGTCGAGAATTGGGTGCGCAGCGCGTCCAGCTGGCGCCGGCCCGCCTCCAGTTCCGTCCGCCCCGCCTCGAGCCGGGCCTGCGTGGCGGCGTGGGCCTGTCGCTCGGCGGCCAGCTCCGCCTGCACGGTGTCGTGCGCCTGCCGGGCTTCGGCCAGCTGGGCCGCGATCGCCGCAGCATCCTCGCGTGCGGCCGCCGTCTCCGCGCGCGCCGCATCCCGCTCGGCTTCCGCTTCGCTCGCGGCGTGACGCGCCTCCGCGCGCAGCGTCGCCAGCTCGGCGGACGCGGCCTCGTTGGCCGCCTGCCAGATCGTCTGCACCGCATTGGCGGCGATCGACTTGAGCGCCTCCGGCAGGTCCGGATGGTCGATGGTGACGCGCGTGCGCCCGCGCAACTCCTGCCAGAACGCCTGCAGCACCTCCGCCGGCGTGCCCATGCTGCCCTTGCGCACCAGGCTGTAGAGCTTGTTGGCGGTGGGCGTGACGCCGTAGCGGAAGAACAGCAGGCCGCAGACCTCGCGGTACAACGCGCGGGTCTCGGGGAAGCGACTGCGTAGCTCGGCAATGTCGTTGGCCATGGCGGTCTGCAGCGCGGCGTCGGTCAGATCCAGGTCGGCAGCGGGCATAGGGAGAAAAAAACAGAAATGTTGATAAATATTACTACGTAATACGTTATATATACAATTTTCTTGGCGATACTTTAGACATAACTGCGCTTATGTCTATAATAAAGGCTCGAACCGCCTCCCCACGCTAACCCGTTGGTTTGCACAATTTTGTTAGCGTTTTCTGCACAATTTTGTTCCGAGCCCCCTGGGCCGAAACTCTGGCCGCAA
>NZ_JBYSZW010000110.1:0-2706 GCF_058787575.1 Cupriavidus sp. FW305-3-2-15-C-LB2 | reverse complement strand
CCCCCATTTCCCAAAAAACACCCAATTCCCCCTGCTTTTCGCGCGAATGGGAAGCCCCCACGCTTCGATAATCCCTGCTGACGAATAGCGGCCTGCTGCTTCGCACGGAGCATGGATGTCAGATGATGGACATGATCCGCGCGCTGGAGCAGGAGCTGCTGCAGGTGCTGATCGACAACGTGCCGTCCGAGCGCCGTGTGGAAGCATCGGCCGCCACGCTGCTAAATGGGCCGCAGAGCAGTCCGGAAGGCAAGCCGGACGTGGTTTCGGACCAGGCGCAGGTGGATGATTTGCTGGCGAGTCTGGGGTTCTGAGCGCATTCGATTTCCCACCGGTTTGCTCCCCTCTCCCGCCTGCAGGAGAGGGGCACGGGGTGAGGGCAGGCGCGTGCCTCGCGACAAGGCATTTCGTTCATCAACGCCCCGCCCTCACCGGGGCGCTGCCGTCAACCTCCACCTCCGATCGCAGGCGCGATTTCGCCGTGCGTGGCCGGTACCGGACGCACTGGCCGACCACACGCAAGACGGTACCCACTAAACCGCGTTGTTCGCGCCCCACAGAATGTGAACGATTGTGATGCCGTGTGGGGTGGATCTTCTCGCGTGCGCTAGGCTGAAGCGCCTTTGCGGCGCCGGATTGCGGGTGCTCGACGGCCCAGCCCATTCTCGGACTGGCTGCCGCATTGCCCCGAAAAATTGCGGAAACATCCGCCGCGAGAATCGGAATCCTCCGATCCTGACGCCAGAGTCGGCTGGGTACAGTGGCTAGTTTTGGCCTCGGTCTGGTCTCTGGCGCACAGATCGGGGTGGAGTTCTGACCCGCCCGAACGGCGCGGGGTATCGATTTGCTGTTGTGACAGAGCATGAATGTAGTGTTGACCCAACTGAAGGAGAAGATCGCATGAACAAAGTGACGGCCATATCCCTGGTCGCCGCGGCCGGGCTGCTCGCCATGCTCGGCGGCTGTGCCACCGAATCGTCCACGGCGCTGCCGGTGCAGAAAGTAGAGAGCGCCAGCCGTCCCTACGCCGGCGTCCGCACGCCGATTTCGGTCGGCAAGTTCGACAACCGTTCGAGCTACATGCGCGGCGTGTTCTCCGACGGCGTCGACCGGCTGGGCGGCCAGGCCAAGACCGTGCTGATCACGCACCTGCAACAGACCAACCGCTTCAATGTGCTCGACCGCGACAACATGGACGAGATCAAGCGCGAGGCAGCCATCAAGAGCCAGGCTCAGCGCCTGAAGGGGGCCGACTACGTGATCACCGGCGACGTGACCGAGTTCGGCCGCAAGGAAACCGGCGACCAGCAACTATTCGGCATCCTGGGCCGCGGCAAGTCGCAGGTCGCGTATGCCAAGGTCGCGCTCAACGTGGTGAATATCGCGACCTCGGAAGTCGTGTTCACCGCCCAGGGCGCAGGCGAGTACGCGCTGTCGAGCCGGGAGGTAATCGGCTTTGGCGGCACGTCCAGCTATGACTCGACGCTCAACGGGAAGGTGCTCGACCTCGCCATGCGCGAAGCCGTGACCAATCTGGTCAGCGGCATCGAAAGCGGCGCCTGGAAGCCCGTCACCCCCTGATTCCAAAAAAAACAGCCAAGGAGAAATCGTGAAGACATTGTTCCGGCCACAGCGCCTGGCGGTGCCTGCCCTGGTCGCAAGCGCATTGCTGGCTGGCTGCGCGGCTCCCGCCAAGCCCCTGTATCAGTGGGAAGGCTACCAGCCGCAGGTCTACCAGTACTTCAAGGGCGAACCGAAGCAAGCCCAGATCGAGGTGCTTGAGCGTGACCTGCAGAAAATCATGGCGGCCGGCAATACCCCGCCGCCCGGCTACCACGCGCACCTCGGCATGCTGTATGCCGATATCGGCAAGGATGACGAAATGGTCCGCGAATTCCAGACCGAGAAGGCGCTGTTTCCCGAGTCGGGAGCCTATGTGGACTTCCTGCTGAAGAACGTCAAAAGCAAGGGAGAGAAGAAATGAGCAAGCTGTTCCATCGCGTCCTGATGCTGCTGGGCGTCGCCATGCTGGCAGCCGGCTGTGCCGCGCCGACGAAGAACGTGGATTACGCCGCCTTCAAGGAAAGCCACCCCCGCTCGATCGTGGTGCTGCCACCGCTGAACAACTCGCCGGACGTGAAGGCCACTTACGCCATGCTGTCGCAGGCCACGCAGCCGCTGGCCGAATCCGGCTACTACGTGCTGCCGGTCGCGCTGGTTGACGAGACCTTTCGCCAGAACGGCCTGACGATACCGGGCGACATCCACGCGGTGGCACCCGCGAAGCTGCGCGAAATCTTCGGCGCGGACACCGCGCTGTACATCACCGTGACCGACTATGGTCCGAAGTACCAGGTCGTCAGCAGCACCACCGTTGTCACCGCCGAAGCGAAGCTCCTGGACCTGAGGACGGGCAAGACGCTCTGGACCGGACAGGCGTCGGCTGCCAACAATCAGTCGGGTAACGCTGGCGGTGGGTTGATCGGCGCGCTGATCGGGACGGCCATTGCGCACGCGATCAGCAGCGTGTCGGATGCCGCCTATGGGGTGGCCGGCAGGACGAGCCAGCAACTGCTCTCGGCGGGTACGCCTGGCGGCATCCTGTATGGGCCGCGGTCGCCGAAGTACGGCACGGACTGACTATCATGGTTCTGGTTTTGTGAGAAGGCCGGCCTGACGTAGTTCGCGCGGGCATCTCCCGATGCC
>NZ_JBYSZW010000109.1:0-3360 GCF_058787575.1 Cupriavidus sp. FW305-3-2-15-C-LB2 | reverse complement strand
GAGGGGGACGGCGCTAGCGCCGCGCAGTCTGGGCGGCATGGATCCCCGGCGCCATCGCATGCACGAAGGCCTAGCACGTGATGAAGCGACAAGGCAGAAGAAGATTGCGCACGGAGCGCGAATACGTATCCGCGGCACGCCGGCGAGAAGCCTGCCAGCGAGGATCGGGAGATGACCGCGAGCGCCTGGGCCGGGCGGCGCGTCAGGCGAAGGGATGGGAGGAACCGCGGAGGAAAGCGCCGAGCGAAATGCCGAGGTGTGCTGCCGCCGTGGCCGACAGCCGCCCCAGCCGGCCCTGTGGGACCAGGGCCGGGCACAGAAGCATCAGGACATCATTCAATAATGACCGTCTCTCCAAGTCCGCCCCACTGCGGCATCCTGCTCTCGTAGCGTTCCTCGATGAGGTTGCGCCGGATCTTCATGCTCGGCGTCAGCAGGCCGTTCTCCGTGGTCCAGGCATCGCTTACCACGACCACGAACGCCAGCTTCTCATGCGCCTCGAGCGTGGCGTTCGCGGTGTCGAGCACTGCCTGCAACTCCTCGCGCAGCGCACGGCGCTTTTCGGCATCTTTCAGATCGCTGCGCGCGTCGGCGCCGAGCATCAGTATGGCGAAGGGCTGCGGGTAGCCGTGGCCAGTCACGCAGCTTGCCTCCACCTTCGGATGGCCGAGCTTGTTCTCGATGGGTGCGGGTGCGACGTACTTGCCCTTGCTCGTCTTGAAGATCTCCTTGACGCGGCCGATGATCTTCAGCCGCCCGATCTCGTCCAGCTCGCCGCGGTCGCCGGTCTTGAAGAATCCGTCTTCCGTAAAGCTTTCCGCGGTCAGGGCGGGCTGCTTGTAGTAGCCCATCATCATCGTGGTTGCCTTGACCAGCACTTCGCCGTTGTCGCCGATGCGGCATTCCACGCCTGGCATGGCCTGGCCCGAATAGCCGGCGCGCACCAGGCCGGGGCGGCTGTAGTGCGAATAACACAGGTTCTCCGTCATCCCATACACGTCCAGCAGTTCGAGTCCGAGCGTTCGGTACCAGTTGGTGATCTCGAACGGCAGCGGCGCCCCGCCCGTGAAGGCGACGCGCGCGGCATCGAGACCGAGCATGCCGAGCAGCCTCTTCTTCATGGCATCTGCCTCAGGCGACTTTTCATGGATCAGCGCCTGTTGCCGAGCCGGAACCTTGGCGCAAACGGCCTGGTAGAACTTGGTCCACAGCCTAGGCATGGAAGCGAACACGGAAGGGCGTGCGCGCAGCAGGTCCTGCGCGAAGGTCGCCAGGCTGTCGTTGAAGAAGACGTGAAGGCCATGGCACAGCGCATTCGATTCAATAACGCAGCGTTCTGCGGCATGCGCCAGCGGCAAGTACGAGAGCACGCGGTCCGCCGGGGTGAATCCACAGAACTCGCCGGAGCGGGTCGCATACTCGAACATGCCGGCGAAGCTGTGCATCACGCCCTTGGGCCGGCCGGTGCTGCCCGACGTGTAGATAATAGTCGCCATGTCGGCTGGCGACGGGAGACGGACATCGGTCAGCGGTGCCATCTCCCCCGTGATCTCTTGCCAGATCCGCCCCGCACCCGCCGGCGCCATGGGCAGGGCGATGCTGGGTACGCCCTGCGGCATGACCCTGTGAATGTCGTGCCAGGAATCGGTCTTGCCGTCGAGCTTGCCGACAAAGAACGCGCGGACCTCGCAGTGGTCGAATACGTATTTCGCCGTGTCGGCGTTGGCGGTGTAATAGAGCGGCACCGAGACATGGCCCGCCATCCAGGTGGCGACGTCCGCCAGGATCCAGTGTGCGCTGTTCTTGCCAACGATGCCGATGGAGCTGCCCGGCGGCAGTTGCAGCGATTGCAGGTACGCGGCCATGCGGCGCGCCTGATCGCCGGCTTCGCGCCACGTGATATCGACCACCTCGCCATCGGGCCTCGGTTCGGTCAGGAAGATCGCGTCTGGCTGCGTGCGCTCCCAGTGCAGGAAGCGGTGGACGAGGGTGTTCGCGTTGCTGTCGATCATATTGTCTCCACTTATCATTTTTCGCCGCTTCGTCTCGTCGGCCGAAGGCGTCCTGATGCGGTGCCTCGCCCGCCTTGCGGGCTGGCGGGGCCGGCAGGAATCATAGACCGGCTTGTGCCGGTTCAGTTGCACCAGTCTTGCAATACCGTGTCGGTATGCTGGCCGCGTTGGGGAATGCTGCCGGGTCTGCCTGCGGGAGTGCCGGAGAACCGCGGCGCGGGGTTGGCTTGCAGGATACCTTCCATCTCACTGTAGACGCCGCGCGCGACCATGTGCGGGTGCGCCGCGGCCTCGTCCGGATCGAGTACAGGCGCGAAGCAGGCGTCCGTGCCCTCCAGAAGCGCGCACCACTCCTCACGGGTCCGCGTGGCGAACACCGCGGCGAAGCGCTCGTGCAGTTCCGGCCACCGCGCCGGATCGTAGGCCGCCGCATGCACGGGATCGTCCGCGAGGCCCAGCTTCTGCAGCAGCAGCTTGTTGAAGCGGGGCTCGACCGCGCCGACCGAGACGAACTTGCCGTCGGCACAGCGATAGGTGCGATACCAGTGCGGACCGTCCAGCAGGCTGCGCCCGCGCTCGTTGACGAACTGGCCCGTGGCCTTCAGGCTCAGCATCAGGTTCAGCATGTGGGCGCTGCCATCCACGATGGCCGCATCCACGACCTGCCCCTTGCCGGTGGCGCGCGCGCTCATGATGCCGGCCAGCAACCCGACTGCCAGATACATCGTCCCCCCACCCATGTCACCGACGAGGCTGGGCGGCGACATCGGCGGCTCGCCTGGCTGGCCCGACCACCACAGCGCGCCCGACAAGGCGATGTAGTTGAGATCGTGTCCCGCCGCCTGCGACAGCGGCCCGTGCTGGCCCCAGCCGGTCATCCGGCCATACACCAGCCGCGGATTGCGCGCCAGGCACAGGTCCGGCCCGAGGCCGATGCGCTCCATCACGCCGGGGCGCATGCCTTCGATCAGGGCATCACAACGCTCGACCAGCCTGAGCACGGTGTCGACGCCCGCCTCCGTCTTCAGGTCGACGGCGACCGAGCGCTTGCCGCGGTTCTGGATCGCGTGCTTGCCCAGGTCGAGGTCTTCCGCCCCCATCTGCTTCTTGTCGACGACGACCACGTCGGCGCCGAGATCCGCGAGGAGCATACCGCAGATCGGGGCCGGACCCATTCCGGCAATTTCCAGTACGCGCAGCCCCTGCAGCGGACCGCTTCCGTTCAAGGCCATGTTGCTGACTCCGGGTGAACGACTCAGCCGCGCGCGGCCTGCATGGCCGTGACGTAGGCATGCACCTGCTGGTTGGCATCCTCGCGGAAGCTCGCCGTGCTCCAGTCAGTGATCTG
>NZ_JBYSZW010000108.1:0-3421 GCF_058787575.1 Cupriavidus sp. FW305-3-2-15-C-LB2 | reverse complement strand
GGCAATCTGCTTCTGCAGGCGCAGAAATCCAACATCGAAGCGAATGCCAGACAGAACGTAGTGGTGACCGCAACCGACGGCGCGATCTTGCTCAATGCCAAGGCCAGCATCACTCTCATGAGCGGCAACGCAGGCATCCGCATCGCCGATGGCGGTGTGGAGGTGTTCGGGCCGACGCGTGTGCATCTCAAGACCGGGGACTTCGATATGCCGGGGGCGCAGAGCATTTCACAAGCGATGAACGATTGGGAGCACACCCAGTTCAACGAGGGGTTTCGTCTGGTTGATACCGCGGACAAGCCCCTCGTTAACTATGCCTATGAACTGCTCCGACAGGATGGAACGGTGCTCCGCGGTGTCACCGATGCGCAAGGTCATCTTGCGCATCAGAAGAGTGAGATTGCCGAGACGCTTGAATTGCGGATTCTCGGTCCGGCGGCATAGGCGAGAACATTGGGTACGAACATGTCAGAGGAACTTGGCAAAGCGGCAAGCAGCGAACGCATGGCTACGGGCTTTCCTGACGGGGACGGCTCGATGCGATATGGCTGGACCATGACTCCGAGCCCGTTGACTGATCTGGTCAAGCTGGTGATTAAGCCTGTCAATGTGCTTCCGGTGATCTTTGTGCCGGGGATTATGGGAAGCAATCTGAAGAGCAGGGTCCGCAACACGCCCGTGTGGCGACTCGATGCAATGCTGGGCCAGCCACTTGGTTTGCTTAGAAGAGTAGGAGCAAAGGATGCTGGAGCGCGCCAGGTCTTGCTTCACCCAGACCGAACGCTAGTTGACGAGGATGGCGCTGTGCCAACCTTTGCGGCCGGGAGCATTGCAAACACCGCTGGCTACAAGGCGCGTGGTTGGGGGGAGGTTGGCGAGACCAGCTACCAGGCTTTCCTGCTGTGGCTGGAGCGCACCCTGAACCATCCCGGCAAGGCCCACGACAAGAGTTGGAAAGAGGCGCTGAACCCCATCCTTGCTGATCAGTCACGACCATGGGGAGCACATCGGCCGTTTGCGCCGTGCACGGCTTCCGAGATTGAAGAAGCAGCGAACTGGTTCTATCCCGTTTACGCTTGTGGCTACAACTGGCTCGAAGACAATGCCCTGTCGGCACAAAGGCTGAAGTCGCGTATTGAACGAATCATTCGGCAGCATCAACAAGGTTTTGGTCGCTGCAAACAAGTTCTGTTGGTAACCCATTCCATGGGCGGTCTGGTCGCGCGCGCCTGTGCCCAACTGGAAGGCATGGCTGAGAGGATTGCCGGCATCGTACACGGCGTCATGCCGGCAATCGGTGCTCCGGTTGCTTATCGACGCTGCAAGGTCGGCATGCGTGACGAGGACTATGCCGCCAGTCTGGTCATTGGACAAACAGGGCAGGAGGTGACGGCAGTATTCGCGCAGGCACCTGGCGCGCTGGAATTGCTTCCCACGCAACAGTACAACAGCGGCTGGCTTCAGGTGAAGGACCCAGTGGGTAACGATCTACTGTCGCCGCAGCCCGATCCTTATCAAGGCATCTATGGAGTGAAGGACCGCTGGTGGGGGTTGATCAAGGACGAATGGCTTGCGCCGGAGGGCGGGGAGCCAGTCGGGTGGAAGGCGGTGACGCTCAATATCAGGTCCGCGATGCAGTTTCATGCGGATCTTGCCAACCAATACCATCTGCACACCTTTGGTTTCTATGGCGCTGATTTCAAGCAGAAGAGTTTCGAGTGTGTCATTTGGCACATGAAGGCCGGTATCAAGCCAGGACATGGAGCCCGTACCCCGGCTCCGGTGGACGTGATGCAGATGTCGCCGCAGCAGGTGCGAATGGATGGCAAGAATCCTGAGTATGTTGGGGGTGAGCAAGTCGTGCAGGTTGTTACGTCCGGCATGGGGCCATCGATCGTCCAGTACGACACTAGCCACTATGAACTGGGCGCCTCGCGGCAGGACGGTGGTGGCGATGGCACGGTGCCGATCAGTTCAGGCCGTGCCCCCGCGACTGCTGGCAATGTCCGTCAATGGTTCGCGCTCAAGGGCTTTGCGCACGAGCCCGCTTACAAGAATGAGACAGCACAGTTCGTGACGCTGTACAGCATCGTCAAGCTGGTTAGCCTCGCGAGGGACCCCCAGGGGACTTGATATGGCTGTCAAGCAAAGTATAGCTGGCCTGCTGCTGGCAACTCTTCTCACCACTGCCTGCCAACGAGCAGCTACCAATCCGCTTCCGCGTATGGATATTCACCAACCGTTCAAGACAAATTGTATTGGCCGTTTCCTGATCGATCTGCCAGAGGAGTTTGGTCAGCTGCTAGATCCAGTAGACGGTCTGGGTGATACAGAGTTGTTCTATGGCAGGGACAAGGATTTTAAGCGCATCTACGTCGCGGTGCCTAATCAGCGGAAGCCGGGAACGGAGCCGGTCCTGTTGCGCGAGGATTTTAACCGTATGGTGAGGGGCCGGGAACAGGAACTGAAGACAGCAAAGAACAAGAGGACAGGTCTGCCTATGCTTCTAAATATGGAGCGGTGGGGCAGCAATGCGGTGATATTCCGCCGTTACGCCAATGGGCAAGTCGATGGCTATTTTGTCATCGAACTGCATCTTCTGGCTGACGATATCCGCTACACCATCTTTCGGACCGATGTGCTTGAGTTTGAGGATATGGAGTCGGAGGAGAGCCGCCTAAAGGCTCTCGCTGCACAGACTCGCACCTATACCGACCCGGAGGCTGCCGGTCCCGGATTCTGCGTCAAAGGCGTAGTGCTAAACGATGTTCACGACGAAGAGACGGCGATGTTCAACTTCCAAAGTGAATCTCACAAGGACTTGTTGTTCGAGGTCTATTCACGCGCGCTTGTGAGGCAGGATGAAGGTCTGCTGGCGAGGGTTGAGGGGCGAATGGAAGGCGCGCCGCTGGCCATGCGCCTGGCGTTGCATACGCTGCGCAAGGGCAAGCGGAAGGTGGCGGGCATGGAGGCGGAGGAACTCCTTGAGCATTTCAAGGAGAAGGGCTATCGGATGCAGGGATTCACCATGGAGACGCGGCGCAGCAGTCCTGCCTATATGCAGCCTCAGATGAGCCTGGAGCTGACCGGCGGAGGCCAGATTTCTGGTGCCGACTATGTGGACTCTTCGCTGAGCAATGACGAGGCACTGGAGTTGTGGGACAAGGTGGTGAGTTCGATCCGGCCCCGGCCAGGTGCGGTGGAGGGAGAGAAGAGGTGAGCAGGGAAACCAGAACCCATCCCATGAATCGGCTAGCTGCTTTTGCTTCGCGTTCTCGCACCGTTAGCGTTTCCAGCGCAGCCATTCCTGATTTGTTGGGACAGCCCCAGTTGGAATTCGTGCGGCTCTCAGGTCATGAGGGATTGAGCGAACTCTTCACCTACAAGGTAGACCTGCGCGCAGTCTCGCCTGCCGCGGAAC
>NZ_JBYSZW010000107.1:2972-4368 GCF_058787575.1 Cupriavidus sp. FW305-3-2-15-C-LB2 | reverse complement strand
CACCAGGCAAAACACACTGGTTATAGGATCAAGCCTTACGGGCAATTAGTACTGGTTAGCTTAACGCATTACTGCGCTTCCACACCCAGCCTATCAACGTCCTGGTCTCGAACGACCCTTCAAGGCGGTCAAGCCGCCAGGGAATCCTCATCTTCAGGCGAGTTTCCCGCTTAGATGCTTTCAGCGGTTATCTCTTCCGTACATAGCTACCCTGCGATGCCTCTGGCGAGACAACAGGTACACCAGCGGTACGTCCACTCCGGTCCTCTCGTACTAGGAGCAGCCCCCGTCAAGATTCCAACGCCCACGGCAGATAGGGACCAAACTGTCTCACGACGTTTTAAACCCAGCTCACGTACCTCTTTAAATGGCGAACAGCCATACCCTTGGGACCGGCTACAGCCCCAGGATGAGATGAGCCGACATCGAGGTGCCAAACACCGCCGTCGATATGAACTCTTGGGCGGTATCAGCCTGTTATCCCCAGAGTACCTTTTATCCGTTGAGCGATGGCCCTTCCATTCAGAACCACCGGATCACTATGTCCTGCTTTCGCACCTGCTCGACTTGTCGGTCTCGCAGTTAAGCACGCTTTTGCCATTGCACTTTAGGTACGATGTCCGACCGTACCAAGCGTACCTTCGAACTCCTCCGTTACACTTTGGGAGGAGACCGCCCCAGTCAAACTGCCTACCATGCACTGTCCCCGACCCGGATTCACGGGTCAAGGTTAGAACCTCAAACAAACCAGGGTGGTATTTCAAGGACGGCTCCACGTGAACTAGCGTCCACGCTTCAAAGCCTCCCACCTATCCTACACAGATCGGTTCAAAGTCCAATGCAAAGCTACAGTAAAGGTTCATGGGGTCTTTCCGTCTAGCCGCGGGGAGATTGCATCATCACAAACACTTCAACTTCGCTGAGTCTCGGGAGGAGACAGTGTGGCCATCGTTACGCCATTCGTGCAGGTCGGAACTTACCCGACAAGGAATTTCGCTACCTTAGGACCGTTATAGTTACGGCCGCCGTTTACCGGGACTTCAATCAAGAGCTTGCACCCCATCATTTAATCTTCCGGCACCGGGCAGGCGTCACACCCTATACGTCCACTTTCGTGTTTGCAGAGTGCTGTGTTTTTATTAAACAGTCGCAGCCACCATTTTATTGCAACCCCTTCACCCTTCTGGCGCAGGCCAGTCAAGCTACCAGGGCGTACCTTATCCCGAAGTTACGGTACCAATTTGCCGAGTTCCTTCTCCCGAGTTCTCTCAAGCGCCTTAGAATACTCATCTCGCCCACCTGTGTCGGTTTGCGGTACGGTCTCGTATGACTGAAGCTTAGAGGCTTTTCTTGGAACCACTTCCAATTGCTTCGCAGCACTAGGCCGCTCGCCCCA
>NZ_JBYSZW010000107.1:1232-2875 GCF_058787575.1 Cupriavidus sp. FW305-3-2-15-C-LB2 | reverse complement strand
CACATCCTTGAATCCCGCGCCCGGATTTGCCTGAGCGCCTTCTCCAATGCAGGGACCGGGACTTCCAACACCCGGACAACCTTCCGCGATCCGTCCCCCCATCGCATCATACGACGGTGCAGGAATATTAACCTGCTTCCCATCAGCTACGCATCTCTGCCTCGCCTTAGGGGCCGACTCACCCTACGCCGATGAACGTTGCGTAGGAAACCTTGGGCTTACGGCGAGGGGGCCTTTCACCCCCTTTATCGCTACTCATGTCAGCATTCGCACTTCTGATACCTCCAGCATCCTTTACAAGACACCTTCACAGGCTTACAGAACGCTCTCCTACCACGCACATTGCTGTGCGTCCGCAGCTTCGGTATATAGCTTAGCCCCGTTACATCTTCCGCGCAGGACGACTCGATCAGTGAGCTATTACGCTTTCTTTAAAGGGTGGCTGCTTCTAAGCCAACCTCCTGACTGTTTTAGCCTTCCCACTTCGTTTCCCACTTAGCTATATTTGGGGACCTTAGCTGGCGGTCTGGGTTGTTTCCCTCTTGACACCGGACGTTAGCACCCGATGTCTGTCTCCCGTGATTGCACTCTTCGGTATTCGGAGTTTGCTATGGCGGGGTAATCAGCAATAGACCCCCCAACCATGACAGTGCTCTACCCCCGAAGGTGAGACACGAGGCACTACCTAAATAGTTTTCGGAGAGAACCAGCTATTTCCAGATTTGTTTAGCCTTTCACCCCTATCCACAGCTCATCCCCTAACTTTTCAACGTTAGTGGGTTCGGTCCTCCAGTACGTGTTACCGCACCTTCAACCTGGCCATGGATAGATCATCTGGTTTCGGGTCTACACCCAGCGACTCAACGCCCTGTTCGGACTCGCTTTCGCTACGCCTTCCCTAATCGGTTAAGCTTGCCACTGAATGTAAGTCGCTGACCCATTATACAAAAGGTACGCCGTCACCCCTTACGAGGCTCCGACTGTTTGTATGCATGCGGTTTCAGGATCTATTTCACTCCCCTCCCGGGGTTCTTTTCGCCTTTCCCTCACGGTACTGGTTCACTATCGGTCGATCACGAGTATTTAGCCTTGGAGGATGGTCCCCCCATCTTCAGACAGGATTTCACGTGTCCCGCCCTACTTGTCGTACACCTAGTTCCACAATCGTGTTTTCGCATACAGGGCTATCACCTGCTAGGGCCGGGCTTTCCATCCCGTTCTGCTAACACCACTGCTAAAGAGTACAAGGCTCTTCCCATTTCGTTCGCCACTACTTTGGGAATCTCGGTTGATTTCTGTTCCTGCAGCTACTTAGATGTTTCAGTTCGCCGCGTTCGCTTCCCACACCTATGGATTCAGTGTGGGATGACCCATTCGGGCCGGGTTTCCCCATTCGGACATCTCCGGATCAAAGCTTGTTTGCCAGCTCCCCGAAGCTTTTCGCAGGCTACCGCGTCCTTCATCGCCTGTGATCGCCAAGGCATCCACCACATGCACTTGTTCGCTTGACCCTATAACGAGTGTGTCTCGATTGCTCGAAACCTCGCTACAGGATGAGTTCTCGCATTTGTGCCGTATTCCAAGTCATCTTTCGATCACTTAAATACATTTTGGTTGATACAATCACAACCCGGTATCGCGTT
>NZ_JBYSZW010000107.1:0-1135 GCF_058787575.1 Cupriavidus sp. FW305-3-2-15-C-LB2 | reverse complement strand
TGATGCATCTCTGCTTCGTTAGTGGCATGTCAAGGGTAGGTAAGGTTTTTCGCGTTGCATCGAATTAATCCACATCATCCACCGCTTGTGCGGGTCCCCGTCAATTCCTTTGAGTTTTAATCTTGCGACCGTACTCCCCAGGCGGTCAACTTCACGCGTTAGCTACGTTACTGAAGAAATGAATCCCCAACAACTAGTTGACATCGTTTAGGGCGTGGACTACCAGGGTATCTAATCCTGTTTGCTCCCCACGCTTTCGTGCATGAGCGTCAGTGACGTCCCAGGGGGCTGCCTTCGCCATCGGTATTCCTCCACATCTCTACGCATTTCACTGCTACACGTGGAATTCTACCCCCCTCTGACATACTCTAGCCTTGCAGTCACAAGCGCCATTCCCAAGTTGAGCTCGGGGATTTCACGCCTGTCTTACAAAACCGCCTGCGCACGCTTTACGCCCAGTAATTCCGATTAACGCTCGCACCCTACGTATTACCGCGGCTGCTGGCACGTAGTTAGCCGGTGCTTATTCTTCCGGTACCGTCATCGACCCCGGGTATTAACCAGAGCCATTTCTTTCCGGACAAAAGTGCTTTACAACCCGAAGGCCTTCTTCACACACGCGGCATTGCTGGATCAGGGTTGCCCCCATTGTCCAAAATTCCCCACTGCTGCCTCCCGTAGGAGTCTGGGCCGTGTCTCAGTCCCAGTGTGGCTGATCGTCCTCTCAGACCAGCTACTGATCGTCGCCTTGGTAGGCCTTTACCCCACCAACTAGCTAATCAGACATCGGCCGCTCCTGTAGCGCGAGGCCTTGCGGTCCCCCGCTTTCACCCTCAGGTCGTATGCGGTATTAGCTAATCTTTCGACTAGTTATCCCCCACTACAGGGCACGTTCCGATGTATTACTCACCCGTTCGCCACTCGCCACCAGGCCGAAGCCCGTGCTGCCGTTCGACTTGCATGTGTAAGGCATGCCGCCAGCGTTCAATCTGAGCCAGGATCAAACTCTTCAGTTCAATCTCTGTGTGGACCCGAAGGTCCTCGCTCTTTCGAGCGGTCGCTCACTCTCAGAAAACTGACTGACCAGATCCGAAGACCCAGTCACGTTTTGCTGTGCGAGCACTGTATAACTTGT
>NZ_JBYSZW010000106.1:0-4922 GCF_058787575.1 Cupriavidus sp. FW305-3-2-15-C-LB2 | reverse complement strand
GGGCGGGGCAGCGCCGAATCGGTCTGCCTGCTGATGTACCAGGCGCCGCTGTCGCCGACCGCGCGCGAGCGCCTGGCGACCATGCGCGAGACCACCGACGGCTTCGAGATCGCCCGGCGCGACCTGGAAATCCGCGGCCCGGGCGAGTTCCTGGGTGCGCGCCAGTCCGGCGAAGCGATGTTGCGCTTTGCCGACCTGCAGACCGACGCGTGGCTGGTGGAATACGCGCAGGAGGCGGCCGAACTGATGCTGGCGCGCTACCCGGAAGCGGTGGAAGCGCACCTTTCGCGCTGGCTGGGTGGGCGCGAGCACTACCTCAAGGCTTGATCGCGGGCTGGTTTTTCGACGGGATGTGCGCCATTCAGCGCACCCGCCAGTCCGCTGCGGGCTATTCGGGCTGGCGCTCTGACAGAAGCGGCAATCGAAGGTAAAATCTATCGCCTACCGGAAACTGATAAGTCATGACGCTCACCGAACTCAAGTACATCGTCGCCGTGGCGCGCGAGCGCCATTTCGGCCGGGCCGCCGAAGCCTGCTTTGTGTCGCAGCCGACGCTGTCGGTCGCGATCAAGAAGCTGGAAGACGAACTCAACGTGCAGATTTTCGAGCGCGGCACCTCCGAGGTGTCGGTGACGTCGGTCGGCGAGCAGATCGTGGCGCAGGCCCAGCGCGTGCTTGAACAGACCATGGCCATCCGCGAGATCGCCAAGCAGGGCAAGGACCCGCTTGCGGGTCCGCTGCGCGTGGGCGTGATCTACACCATCGGGCCGTACCTGCTGCCGTCGCTGGTCAAGCAGATGATCGAGACCGTGCCGCAGATGCCGCTGATGCTGCAGGAGAACTACACCCACAAGCTGATCGAGCTGCTCAAGCAGGGTGAGATCGACTGCGCGGTGATGGCCGAGCCGTTCGCGGATTCGGGCCTGACTGTGCGCCCGCTCTATGACGAACCCTTTGTCGTCGCCGTGCCGCGCGGCCACCAGCTGGCGCAGGCGCACTCCATCGACCCCGATGAACTGAAGCAGCAGACCATGCTGCTGCTGGGCAGCGGCCACTGCTTCCGCGACCATGTGCTGGGCGTGTGCCCGGAGCTGTCGCGCTTCTCGCAGGCGGCCGACGGCATCCAGAAGACCTTCGAGGGCTCGTCGCTGGAAACCATCCGCCATATGGTGGCCAGCGGGGTTGGCATCACCGTGCTGCCGCGCACCTCGGTGCCCGACATGAAGGCCAAGGGCGACATGCTGTCCTATGTGCCGTTTGCCGATCCGGTGCCCGACCGGCGCGTGGTGCTGGCCTGGCGCAAAAGCTTCACCCGCCTGCCGGCCATGGAAGCGCTGGCCAATGCCGTGGCCGCGTGCGAACTGGCCGGCGTGCGCAAGCTGGGCGCCAAGGAGCTGGCCGAAGCGGCCTGATCTTCCTGCCCCCACAGTACAGGCATTTCCCTCGGCCGCACCGGAGATTCCGCTGCGGCCGTTGTCATTTCCGGCCCCGCAACGGGGTATTTCAGGGACCTGTCTTCGGGCGGTCACCTTCCGCTGCGATAAGTTGCAGAAATCCCAGATAGATTTGACCTAATGCATAGGTATAAATAATTGAATTCTCAATTCGATAGATCGTTGGTAGGCTGACTCCTGTCGATGCAGATGGCATCGACCTGAGACAGGAACCAATGATGAGCACCAGCGCCCAGTTCTCTCCGACAACAATCAACGGGCGCCCGTTTCCCCTCCGCGTGGGGCGCTGCCTGCTCGATTGCCTTGCCTGCTATGCCGCCGCGCTCTGATGCGGCGTTCCCTTTCAGCCTACCCACAAAGAGGAAAAGATGAGCAAGAAGGACACCCTTACCACTGCCGCCGGCGCACCCGTCGCCGACAACCAGAACGCGCAGACGGCCGGTCCGCGCGGCCCGATGCTGCTGCAGGATGTCTGGTTCCTCGAAAAGCTGGCCCACTTCGACCGCGAGGTCATCCCCGAGCGGCGCGTGCATGCCAAGGGCTCGGGCGCTTATGGCACGCTCAAGGTCACCCACGACATCACCAGGTACACCAAGGCTTCGGTCTTTGCCCAGGTCGGCAAGGAGACGCCGCTGTTCATCCGCTTCTCGACCGTGGCCGGCGAGCGCGGCGCGGCCGATGCCGAGCGCGACGTGCGCGGCTTCTCGATCAAGTTCTACACCGACGAAGGCAACTGGGACGTGGTCGGCAACAATACCCCGGTGTTCTTCGTGCGCGACCCGCTCAAGTTCCCGGACTTTATCCACACGCAGAAGCGCAATCCGCGCACCAACCTGCGCGACCCGATCGCGGTGTGGGACTTCTGGTCGCGCCATCCGGAATCGCTGCACCAGGTCACCATCCTGATGAGCGACCGCGGTCTGCCGCAGAACTACCGCCAGATCCACGGCTTCGGCTCGCACACGTACTCGTTCATCAACGCGAACAACGAGCGCTTCTGGGTCAAGTTCCACTTCAAGTCGCAGCAGGGCATCGCCAACTGGACCAATGAAGAAGCGGCCAAGGTCGTGGCAACGGACCGCGAAAGCGCGCAGCGCGACCTGTTCGAGAACATCGAGACAGGCAATTTTCCGCGCTGGAACCTGCGCGTCCAGGTCATGCCGGAGGCCGATGCGGCCAAGTACCACATCAATCCGTTCGACCTGACCAAGGTCTGGCCGCACAAGGACTACCCGCTGATCGACGTGGGCGTGCTCGAGCTCAACCGCAACCCGGATAACTACTTTGCCGAGGTCGAGCAGGTGGCGATGAATCCGGCCAATATCGTGCCGGGCATCGGCTTCTCGCCCGACAAGATGCTGCAGGGGCGGCTGTTCTCGTACGGCGACACGCAGCGCTACCGCCTGGGGATCAACCACAACCAGATCCCGGTGAATGCGCCGAAATGCCCGTTCCACAACAGCTTCCACCGTGACGGCGCGATGCGCGTGGACGGCAACCAGGGAGGCAAGCTCAACTACGAGCCCAACCGCGAAGGCGCCTACGCCGCCAGCGAACGCGCGATCGAGCCGCCGCTGGCACTGGATGGTGCCGCCGACCACTGGGACCACCGCGTCGACCCGGACTACTACAGCCAGCCCGGCGCGCTGTTCCGCCTGTTCGACGAAGGCCAGCGCCAGCGCCTGTTCGCCAATATCGCGGCGGCGATGCAGGGCGTGCCTGAGGCGATCGTGCGCGTGCAGCTGGAGCACTTCTCCAAGGCCGACCCGGCCTACGGCGAGGGCGTGAAGCGCGCGCTCAACCTGAAGTAAGCGGCAGCCTGGCGCGGCGCCCCTGGCGGGATGCCGCGCCGCGGAGAACGATGATGGCGATGATCCGGTTGTTTATCCAAGAGTGGCGACAGCTGTGGCATGACGGGCACGACCAGCCCGGGCGCGCCGATGCCGCGCGGCTGCGCCACAAGCTGTGGCGCAAGGAAATCGGCGCCGCCGTGATCGTGCTCGGCGCGACCGTGATGTTCAGCGAGGTGGCCCGGGGTTTGGCCGGGATTGCCGGCTAGTGCAATAATGCGGGTACTGCGCCGCCCGGCCCCAAAACATGGCAAGCGCCGGCGGCGCCCCTCGTGGCTTTACCAGAACGGAGCGTATTTACCATGGCAAAGAAGAATGAGATGAGCGTGAATATCGGTATTTCCGACAAGGACCGCAAGAAGATCGCGGAAGGCCTGTCCAAGCTGCTGGCGGACACCTACACCCTCTACCTCAAGACCCATAACTTCCACTGGAACGTGACGGGTCCCATGTTCAATACGCTGCATCTGATGTTCGAGACCCAGTACACCGAGCTGGCGCTCGCCGTGGACTCGATCGCCGAGCGTATCCGCGCGCTGGGCTACCCGGCACCGGGCACCTACAAGGAATACGCCCGCCTGTCTTCGATCGCGGAGGAAGAGGGCGTGCCCGAGGCCACCGAAATGATCCGCAAGCTGGTCGAAGGCCAGGAAGCCGTGGTGCGCACCGCGCGTTCGCTGTTCCCGGTGATCGACGCCGCCGGCGACGAACCGTCGGCCGACCTGCTGACCCAGCGCATGCAGACGCACGAAAAGACCGCGTGGATGCTGCGCGCGATGCTGGCCTGAGGCCAGCTTGCCACCTCCGGCTGCCCTTCAGTAGCGGCCGGCACTGCGCGTCGCAACCGTCCGGGCTGCGGCGCGTTTTCATTGAATCCTCCTTCCCGGATCCGCGCAGTGCAGACCCTCTCGCCGTTGCCCCCCACGCCCATGCTTGAACGCCTTTCCCTCTACGCGCGCCTGGTGCGCATCGACAAGCCGATCGGCACGCTGCTGCTGCTGTGGCCGACGCTGTGGGCCATGTGGATGGCCGCGGGCGGGCCGCCGGCGTGGGGGCTGTTCTGGATCTTCGTGGCGGGCACCTTTCTGATGCGCTCGGCTGGCTGCGCCATCAACGACTGGGCGGACCGCGACTTCGACAAGCACGTCAAGCGCACCAGGGAACGGCCGCTGACCGCGGGCAAGATTGCAGCGTGGGAAGCGCTGGCCGTCGCCGCCGTGCTGGCGCTGGTGGCTTTTGCGCTGGTGTTGCCGCTCAATGCGCTGACCAAATGGCTGGCGGTGGTGGCGGCGGTGGTGGCCGGCACTTACCCGTTCTTCAAGCGCTTCTTTGCGATTCCGCAGGCTTATCTCGGCATCGCGTTTGGCTTTGGTATCCCGATGGCGTTTGCCGCGATCCAGGACCAGGTGCCGCCGGTGGCGTGGCTGATGCTGCTGGCCAATGTGTTCTGGGCGGTGGCGTATGACACGGCTTATGCGATGGTCGATCGTGACGACGACCTCCTGATCGGCATGAAGACTTCGGCCATTACCTTTGGCCGCTTCGACGTGGCGGCGATCATGCTCTGCTATGCCGCGTTCCTGGCGCTGATGGCGTGGGCGGGGGTGCTGCTGGGGCT
>NZ_JBYSZW010000105.1:0-5234 GCF_058787575.1 Cupriavidus sp. FW305-3-2-15-C-LB2 | reverse complement strand
GCCTCGCGCGCCAGCATGCGGCCAGCGGCCGCAGCCAGGGTCAGGCTTCCATCACTTCGCCGAAGCGCTGCAGGTGGTAGTCGCTGTCGCCCAGCAACTGGTCCAGCATGGTCAGGCGCTTGAAGTAGTCGCCCACGGACAGCTCATCGGTCATGCCCATGCCGCCATGCAGCTGCACGGCCTGCTGGCCGACGAAGCGCCCGGCGCGGGCCAGCGTCACCTTGGCCGCGGACAGCATGCGGCGGCGCGCGGCGGGATCGGCCTCGTCCAGCGCCTGGACTGCGACGTAGGCCATCGACAGTGCCAGCTCCTTCTGCACCAGCATGTCGGCCATGCGGTGCTGCAGTGCCTGGAAGCTGGCCAGCGGCTTGCCGAACTGCTGGCGCGTGCCCAGGTACTCGGCGGTGATCTCGATCAGCTTTTCCATGGCGCCGGCGCCCTCGGCGCACAGCGCGGCAACGCCGTGCTCAAGGCCCACGCCCAGCGCGGCCAGGCCGTCGGCGGGCTGGCCCACCAGCGCGTTGGCCGGCACCGTCACGTCCTGCAGCGACAGGTCGGCGGCGCGCAGGCCGTCGACGGTCGGGTAGGCGGTGACGCCCAGGCCCTTGCTGTCGCGCGGCACCAGGAACAACGCAATCTCATTGCTGCCGGCCACGCGCGCGGTCAGCAGGTAGGCGTCGGCGGCGGCGCCGTGCCAGACCACGCTCTTGATGCCGTTGAGCACGTAGCCGTCGCCGCTGCGCTCGGCGCTGGCGCGGGCCGATTCCGGGCGGTAGCGGGTGGTCGGCTCCAGGTAGGCCAGCGTGACGATGCGCTCGCCCGAGGCGATCGCGGGCAGCCATTGTTCCTTCTGCGCGGCGCTGCCGTGGGCGGCCAGGATGGCCGCGGCCATCACGCCGCTGGGCGTGACCGGCTCCAGCACCAGGCCGCGGCCCAGTTCGCGCTGCACCACCAGCTGGCTGGCTGGGCCTTCGCCGAAGCCGCCGAAGTCGGCCGGCACGGTCAGGCCCAGCACGCCCATTTCAGCGAGCTTGTTCCACACGTCGCGATCCAGGCTCTCGCCTGCGCGCGCGCTCTTGCGGCGGGCCTCGAAGGTGTATTCGGTATCGATGAAGCGACGCAGGCTGTCCGCCAGCATCTGTTGCTCTTCGCTGTAGGTGAAGTCCATGTCAGCTATCCCTTCAGAAACCCAGGATCATCTTGGAGATGATGTTCTTCTGCACTTCGGTCGCGCCGCCGTAGATCGAGGTCTTGCGCATGTCGTAGTAGGTGGAGGCGGCAGGGGCGGCCCAGTCAGGGCCCGCCACCGGCTGCGTCGCGCCCGGCTCAAGCCAGTCCGGCGAATACGGCCAGGCGTTGGGGCCGGCCACTTCCATCATCAGCATGCCCAGGTCCTGCTGCACCTCGGAGCCGCGGATCTTGACGATCGAGGCCTCGGGGCCGGGGGTGCCGGCGGCCTGCGTGGCGACGCGAAGCAGCAGCATTTCCAGCGCCATGATGTCCATCTCGACGCGGGCGATCTTGTCGCGCATGCGCACGTCTTCGATCAGCGGGCGGCCGGCGCCGTCGGTGGCCTGGCTGGCGTAGTGCTTGAGCAGGCGCAGCTCGCGGTGGCAGTGGCCGATGCCGGCAATGCCGGTGCGCTCATGGCCGAGCAGGTACTTGGCATAGGTCCAGGCGCGGTTCTCTTCGCCGACCAGGTTCCCGACCGGCACTTCCACGTCTTCGAACCAGGTCTCGTTGACGTCATGGCCGCCGTCGAGCGTCTTGATCGGGCGCACCGTCACGCCGGGCGACTTCATGTCGATCAGCAGCATCGAGATGCCTTCCTGGGCCTTGGCCTCCGGGTCGGTGCGCACCAGGCAGAAGATCCAGTCGGCAAAGTGGGCCATGGTGGTCCAGGTCTTCTGGCCGTTGACGATGTACTTGTCGCCCTTGCGCACCGCGCGCGTCTTCAGCGAGGCCAGGTCGGAACCCGAGCCCGGCTCGGAGTAGCCCTGGCACCAGAAGTCGTCGATATTGGGGATGCGCGGCAGGAAGCGCTGCTGCATCTCGGGGCTGGCGTACTTCATCAGCACCGGCCCGATCATGGTCAGGCCGAACGGCAGCAGGCGCGGCGCGCCGGCGCGGAAGGTCTCGATCTCGAAGATCAGGCGCTGCAGCGCGGTCCAGCCGGTGCCGCCCCATTGCCTGGGCCAGGTCGGCGCACCCCAGCCGCGCGCCTGCAGGATGCGGTGCCAGCGGATGTAGTCGTCCTTTTCCACGCGCTGGTGGTTGAGAACCTTGTTGCGGATGTCTTCCGGCAGGCTGGCCTGCGCGAATGCGCGGACCTCCTCGCGGAAGGCCTGTTCCTCGGCGGTGAAACGCAAATCCATCTGAATGTCCCCTGTGGTACGCGGGCCGCGCGGCGCTTCTTGCCCTGTCTGGTTGTGCAGTGCGTCAAAGCGGCGGCCCTCACTGTGCCGGCCGATTGTAGGGGCCGGGCGCGATTCTTTGCTTCATCAATGATAAAGCCGTCCTTCGTGGAGGCGGAACCACCTGCGCCGGGTGGTGGCGGGGCGAACTGCGGCTGGCCAGTGGCGTTGACGAACACGGCCTTAGTGAATTCCAAATGGCTGCGGCACGGGGCTTGCAGCAAACTGATGCAGCCAGTTTCATGTGGCCGGGTGTATTCCGCCGCATATCCGAGTCAGCCTGCATCGAGAGACCCACCAGCACCATGTCTTCCTTCCGCCCCGAATACATCCACGACATCCCCCGCTACTGGGCCGCGCAGACGCCCGACGCGCCGTGCCTGCACGAGAACGGCGCCGTCATCAGCTACGGCGAGCTGTGGCGGCGCATCGAGGCCGCCCGCGACTGGCTGGCGGCGCGGGGCGTGGGCGAGGGCGACCGCGTGATGGTGGTCGGCGAGAACTGCAACGAGATGGTGGTCACGCTGTTCGCCAGCAGCCTGCTGCATGCCTGGCCGATCCAGGTCAATGCGCGCCTGTCCGCGCGCGAGATCGACAATATCCGCGATCATGCGCAGCCGGCGCTGGTGCTGTTCACCGGCCATGTCTCCGACGTGGCCGCGGCGCACGGCGAGCGGCTGGGCGCACAGGCCACCGGCTGCCCGGTGTTCGACGCTGGCATGCGGGTGGTGCGCGCGGCCACCGCGCCGCAGCGCGAGCCGGCCGGGCTGGCCCGCAGCGTCGCCACGCTGATCTATACCTCCGGCACCACCGGCGCGCCCAAGGGCGTGATGGTGCCGCATGCGGGCCTGACCCAGTTTGCGCGCATCTCTGCCACCTCGCGCGACATGGGCCCGGCCGACGTGGCCTACGGCGCCTTGCCGATGTCGCATATCTTCGGCATTGCCACGGTGCTGATGGCCACGCTGTATGCGGGCGCCAGCCTGTTCCTGCGCCCGCGCTTCGACGCCAATGAAGTGTTCGAGTCGCTGGCATCGCCCGGCGTCACCATCCTGCAGGGCGTGCCGACCATGTTCACGCGCATCATGGCGGTGGCGCCCACCGTCGGCGCGAAGCCCGGCGCCTATCCGCGCCTGCGCTACCTCTATACCGGCGGCGCGCCGCTGGACCCCACGCTCAAGCGCGAGGTCGAAACCCTGTTCGGCCAGGCGCTGCACCATGGCTACGGCATCACCGAATACGCCGGCTCGCTCTTCATCACGCGCATGGAAGCCCCGCGCGCCGACTGCTCGGCCGGCTATATCGTCGAAGGCGTCGAGATCGAGATCACCGATGCCGAAGGCAAGCTGCTTCCCGCCGGCGAGCGCGGCCAGATCCGCGTGCGCGGCCCGGGCGTGATGCTGGGCTACTACCGCAACCCCGAGCAGACCGCCGAGGCGCTGCTGCCCGGCGGCTGGCTCAATACCGGCGACCTGGGCTACCTGGATGCCGACGGCGCGCTGTTTATCTCCGGCCGCTCCAAGGACCTGATCATCCGCTCCGGCTTCAACGTCTACCCGATCGAGGTCGAGTCTGTGATCAATGCCTTCCCGGGCGTGCGCCAGTCGGCCGTGGTCGGACGCACCACCGGCGACGGCAACGAGGAAGTGGTGGCCTTCATTGAAATGCAGGACGGCGCCGAGCTTGACCGCAAGGCGCTGGACACCTACCTGCGCGAGAGCCTGGCCCCGTACAAGCGCCCGGCCGAGGTCCGCCCCGTCGACGTGATTCCGACCACGGCGAGCGGCAAGCTGCTCAAGCAGCCGCTGCGCGCCATGCTCGATTAAGCGCCCGCCGGGCCCGCCGGCCCCGGGCAATATCAGCCATACCTGGAGGAGACAATAATGAAGACATGGACGACACTGGCAGCCCTGACCGCCACGCTGCTGCTGCAGGGCGCGGCGTGGGCCGCCGACGCCTACCCGTCGCGGCCGATCAAGCTGCTGGTGGGTTACGCGCCCGGCGGCCCGGTCGACACAGCCGCGCGCATCTATGCCGAGCAACTCGGGCGCGTGCTCAAGCAGCCGGTGGTGGTGGATAACCGCGCGGGCGCCAGCGGCGCGATCGCCGCCGACATGACCGCCAAGGCGGCGCCGGACGGCTACACGCTGTATTTCGTCGCCAGCCCGACCATGACCATGACGCCGCTGATCCAGCACTCGGTCAATTTCAATCCGGTCAAGGACTTTACCTATATCGGCCTGATCACCGATTACACCAACGTGCTGCTGGTGAACAAGGACTTCCCGGCGAAGAACGTGGGCGAGCTGGTCGACTATGCGCGCAAGCATCCTGAGGGGGTCTCGTTCGGCTCGGCCGGCATTGGGGCATCGAACCACCTGTCGGCGGAATTGCTGGCTCAGATGAACAGCGTGAAGATGCTGCATGTGCCGTACAAGGGCAATGCGCCGGCCATGGCTGACGTGATGAGCGGCAAGGTCACGTTCATGTTCGATATTACCGGCACGGCCATCGGGCATATCAATGGCGGCAAGGTGCGGGCGCTGGCGGTCACGTCGAAGACCCGCAACCCGGCATTGCCGAACGTGCCGACCATGATCGAGTCTGGCCAGAAGGACTATGACCTGACTGGCTGGTATGCGCTGGTGGGGCCGCAGAAGCTGCCGGCTGATGTGGTGGACAAGCTGGTCAAGGCGCAGAAGGCGGTTGGGGAGGATGCTGCTTTCCGGCAACGGATGACGGCTGGGGGGTATGACGTGAATATCAGCACGCCGAAGGCGCTGGGAGATCGGATTCAGCGGGAGCTGGCGTTGTGGGGTG
>NZ_JBYSZW010000104.1:0-6300 GCF_058787575.1 Cupriavidus sp. FW305-3-2-15-C-LB2 | reverse complement strand
GCGGGGCGGGTTGGGACGGGCCATGCTCATCGGCGCGCCTCCGCGGCACTGGCCGACGCCGCCTCGGCAGGCGGCGGCAGCACGATGCCGGACAGATACTGGGTCTTGCCGGGGTTGACCGGCGCCATCTTCAGCTGCGCGCGCGCCGCGTCGGCAATGCGCGCGCTCTTGCCCAGCGCGCTCTGCTGGTACTGCAGGCGCGACCAGTCGATATCGAGCTGCTTCTCTTCAGCCTGGGCCCGCTCCAGCGCGACGAACAGCGTGCGCGCCTGGTGCTGCGCGCTCACCAGCGACAGCGCGCACAGGATCAGCGCGGCCAGCAGGAAGAAGGTCAGGCGGTTCATGCGCGTGCGCCTCCGCCGGCAGTGGTCGCGGCAGGGGCCAGCTTCTCGGCCACGCGCATCACGGCCGAGCGCGCGCGCGGGTTGGCGGCCACCTCTTCAGGGCCCGGCTTGTAGCGGCCGAGCAGGCGCAGCGTCGGTTGCGGCAGGTCGGCCGCGCGCAGCGGCGCGCGCCGCAGCGCCGGGTCGGCATCCTGCTGGGGACGGGCGTGCGCCGCCATGAACCGCTTGACGATGCGGTCCTCCAGCGAGTGGAAGCTGATCACCACCAGGCGCCCTCCGACCTGCAGCAGTTCATACGCCGCCTTCAGCCCTCTTTCGAGGTCCTCAAGCTCTTGATTGACGTGAATCCGTAGAGCCTGAAAGGTGCGGGTCGCAGGGTCCTGACCCTTCTCGCGTGTTTTGACGGCTTTCGCCACGAGCGCGGCAAGGTCGGCAGTAGTGGCGATGGGTCCGCCATCGCCGGGTTCGCTCCGGCGAGCAACAATCGCCTTTGCAATCTGTACAGCAAACCGTTCTTCCCCATAGTCTCGTATCACCCTGGCAATGTCCTGCTCATCCGCCTGCGCCAGCCACTGCGCGGCAGTGATGCCGCGCGTGGTGTCCATGCGCATGTCCAGCGGGCCCTCGAAACGAAAGGAAAACCCCCTCGCCGCCTCGTCGATCTGGGGCGAGCTGATCCCCAGGTCGAGCAGCACGCCGGCGACGTGGCCGCGCCCCGACAGGCGCTCGGCCATGGCCGCAAAGCTCGCGTGCTCAATGGAGAAGCGGGCATCCTTGATGGTGCCCGCTTCTGCGATTGCTGCTGGGTCCTTGTCGAACGCAACCAGGGCCCCGTCTGGCCCCAGCCGGGCCAGCACCGCCCGGCTGTGCCCTCCCCTGCCGAAGGTGCCGTCGACGTAGACCCCGTCGGGCCGCCAGACCAAGGCGTCGACGGCCTCGTCCAGCAGCACGGTGCGATGGCGCAGGGCGGGGGTTGCCGGCGTTCCGGTTGGACTCATGACCTCGTCAGAAAGAGAAATTCTTCAATGCTTCGGGCATGCCCTGCGCCATCGCCTGCTGTTCCTTGGCGGCGTAGGTCGCGGCATCCCACACTTCGAAATGGCTGCCCATGCCGAGCAGCATGACTTCTTTGTCGAGCATGGCGGCACTGCGCAACTCCGGGGCGATCAGCACCCGGCCCGCGCCGTCCATTTCCACGTCGGCGGCGTTGCCCAGGAAGATGCGCTTCCACCAGTGCGCATCCATCGGCAGCGCTGCAATGCGCGTGCGGAAGGTTTCCCACTCGGGCCGGGGAAACAGCAACAGGCAGCCATCCGGGTGCTTGGTCAGCGTCACCCGGCCCTCGGCCTGCTGTTGCAGCGCCTCGCGGTGCCGGGACGGAATGGACATCCGTCCCTTGGCATCCAGCGAGAGTGCCGATGCTCCCTGAAACAAGCTTGCTCCCGGTCCATGCCGGCCGGTTGTCGGCCAGCATGCGCGTGAATCCCTTCTGTTCCGACTATGGCGACATCATCCCACGGTCGGGGCCCAATTTCACACAAAAATACACTTCCTCACACTATTTCCCACTTTAGAGGAAGCGATATGGCGGGTCAAGGCTGGTTGCAGGGCAGCAAACGAGTTTTTTTGAATAAGAACAATGACTTAGCGCGCACACCTCACGCACCGAAAAAGTGAATCCTTAATGAAATGAAGATCTTAGGGAGGAAAGCCGAGAAACCACCTGAGAACCACTTGCGGAGGAACTGCCGGCGGCACGGGAAAGACCTGCCCCGTCGCGCGAAGGAAGGATACAACAATTGCCCGCCAGCCCCGCCGGAATCAGGGCCGGCGGGGGGCTGGCAGGGCCGGCTCAGATCCGGTAGGCGGCGGTGGTCATCACGCGCGAGGCGCCGCGCATCAGCGCCCGCACCGGGGCAGGTAACGGGATCCCGCCGGCATCGCGCGCGGCGTTGCCGTGGCGGATCTCGTCGTCGCGCATCTGCTCGAGGATGGCGCGCGAGCGGCCGTCGGCCTCGGGCAGGCGGTCCAGGTGCCCGCCCAGGTGGTGCTCGACCTGGCGCTCGGTCTCGGCGACGAAGCCCAGGCTGACGCGGTCGCCGGCGCGGCCGGCCATCCAGCCGATGGCGAAGGCGCCGGCGTACCACAGCGGGTTGAGCAGGCTCGGGCGCGAGCCCAGCTCGCGCAGGCGCTCGGCGCACCAGGCCAGGTGGTCTTCCTCTTCGCGCGCGGCGGCATCCATCTGCGCGCGCACCGCGCCGTCGCGCGCGGTGAGCTTCTGGGCCTGGTACAGGGCCTGCGCGCAGACCTCGCCGACATGGTTGATGCGCATCAGCCCGGCCACGTGGCGGCGTTCATCGGCGCTCATCTGTTCGGTGTCCGGCGCCAGCCGGTCAGCCGGGTTGGCGCGCGCGGTGCGCGTGGCGCCGGCAATGGCGCGCAATGCCACGTCGAATTCTTTGATCAGGGTGTCCATGTCGCAGAGGCAGTTGGTCTTCGTTCCCGGCAGTCCCTGCGATCGTGGGGTGCGCAGCTGCGGCTGCGGTACGCACAGGGGGCCATCGGGATTACCCGCATTGTAGCTTGCCTCTAATCGGCGCCAACCCGCATCCCGCCTTGCATTGATGCGCCCGGCTACTCAGAAACCCTGAGTTGTTAAAAGAAGACAAGGGGGATTGGCCTGAGTAGTGAATTAAGGGTTGTTTGTTACAGTACTTCGCAACTTCCCAGGAAGTTTGACGCACGGGGGATGGAGACCAACAGGAGGTTCTCCCGGGCCGTCACCAATAATTCTTACAGTGGAGATCAACGAGCATGAAGAAATCGCTTCTGGCGCTGGCAGCGCTTGGCGCATTTGCTGGGGCGGCGCAGGCCCAATCGAGCGTCACGCTCTACGGTGTGGTGGATGCCAACATCGAGTACGTGAGCAATATGTCGAGCGTCACGCCGTCGGCGGCCAACGGATTTGCGACCGGCCCGTCGGAGAACCTCTTCCGCATGTCGTCCGGCGGCCTGTCCGGTTCGCGTTGGGGCCTGCGTGGCGTGGAAGACCTGGGCAGCGGCCTGAAGGCACTGTTCGTGATGGAAAGCGGTTTCGGCCTGGACGACGGGCGCTCGCAGCAAGGCGGCCGCCTGTTCGGTCGTCAGGCTTATGTCGGCCTGGAAAGCGCCCAGGTGGGCCGCGTGACCTTCGGTCGCCAGTACACCTCGCTGTTTGACATGATGGCCAATTTTTCGCCGACCGGCTATGCCACCCAGTACGAGCCGGTGGTCGCTCAACTGGGCCTGAACTTCCGTTCGGACAACACCGCCAAGTACACCGGCAAGTTCGGCCCGGTGACCGCGGTCGCGCACTGGTCGTTCGGTAACGGCGTTGCCGGCGGTGGCGAAGTCGCCGGCCAGTTCCGCCGCGACACCGGCTACGGTGCCGGCGTGTCGTGGTCAGCCGGCCCGTTCGGCATCAGCGGCGCCTATGACCAGTACAACCCGACCCTGAACGCCGCCGGCGGCACCGGCGAATTCAAGAAAGCCGCGGTCGCTGCCAGCTATGCCTTCGGTCCGGCCAAGCTGATGGCTGGCTATCGCTGGGGCATGAGCAAGCATGTGAACGACAATACGATCCTGAAGGACAACTACTACTGGGTCGGTGCCAACTACCAGGTCACGCCGGCACTGGGCCTGACGCTCGCGTACTACTACGACGACGTCAAGAACTTCAACCCGGCCGCCGCCACCGTCAACACCACCAACAACATCAAGAACCCCTGGCAGATTTCGTTCGTGGCCGACTACAACCTGTCCAAGCGCACCGACGTGTACCTGACCACGGCCTTCTCGAAGAACGCCGGCCTGAACTTCGACACCTCGGCGATCAGCTTCGCCAATGGTTACTTCCTGGGTACCGGCGAAGACAAGATGATTGGCGCCGCCATCGGCATCCGCCACAAGTTCTGATCGCCAGTCGCAAGGCTGAGCTTGAAAGGCACCTTCGGGTGCCTTTTTTCATTGGCGCGGCGCTGCAGCCCCATAGGGCATCACCTCATCGGCGCCACTGCGGGCGCCGACTAGAATGCACTGACCATAGCCGCCCCCCAGGTACCGAGAGCGGGCCACACCAGGAGACCACCCATGCAACCCACTCGCCGGCGCGTCGTTGCGCTGCTGCTGTCCGCCAGCCTTGCCGCGCTCGCCAGCCAGTCGGCGCTGGCCGCAGACCCGTACCCGGCCAAGCCGATCCGGCTGGTGGTGCCCTTTGCCGCCGGCGGCACCACCGACATCCTGGCCCGCGCCGTGGCCGCAGAGCTGGCCAGGCTGCCGGGCTGGAACGTGGTGGTCGACAACAAACCCGGTGCCGGCGGCAATATCGGCGCGGACATCGTCGCCAAGGCCGCTCCGGACGGCTACACGCTGCTGATGGGCACCGTGGGCACCCATGGCATCAACCAGTCGCTGTACGGCAAGCTGCCGTTCGATCCGATCAAGGACTTCGCCCCGATCACCGAGGTGGCGGCCGTGCCCAACGTGCTGGTGCTGAACCCGGTGTTTGCGCAGCAGAACAAGATCGACAGCGTCAAGGACCTGATCACTTACGCGCGCGCCAATCCCGGCAAGATCAACATGGCCTCCAGTGGCAACGGCACCTCGATCCACCTGGCCGGGGAGTTGTTCAAGACGCAGACCCGGACCTTCATGGTCCACTTCCCGTACAAGGGCAGCGGGCCGGCGCTGACGGACCTGGCCGGGGGCACCATGCAGGTGATGTTCGACAACCTGCCGTCGTCGATGGCGCTGATCAAGAGCGGCAAGCTCAAGGCGCTGGCGGTGACCAGCGCCAGGCCCTCGCCGGCGCTGCCGGGCGTGCCAACCATTGCCCAGGCTGCGGGCCTGCCTCAGTATGAAGCCAGCTCCTGGTTCGGCATGCTGGCGCCGGCCGGCACGCCGCCGGACGTCATCCACCGCATCCAGCAGGAAGTGGCCAAGGCGCTGAACGCCCCGGCCGTGCGCGAACGCCTGCAGGCGCAGGGCGCCGAGCCTGTCGGCAACACGCCGGAGCAGTTCGCCGCGTTCATCCGCGCCGAGACCGCCAAGTGGGCCAAGGTGGTCAAGGATTCCGGCGCCAAGGTGGATTGACGCCGATTTGATCGCCGGCAGGGCGGCGGCGCGTATCGCGCATATACTTGAGGCATCAAATGTCGGCTGCCCGCCCCGTGGGCGGCCCCTGGCGGCCGCGGCCGCACACCTGCGCACCGATGCACTGAAGATGCCAAACCCATCCCCTGCCGCCGGCGCCGACAGCGCGCCGGTCGACCTTGAAACCCGTGCCGACCAGACCGAGCACGAAGCCCTGCGGCTGTGGTTGCGGCTGTTGACCTGCACCACCCTGATCGAGGGCGATATCCGTTCGCGGCTGCGCCAGGATTTTGCCTGCACGCTGCCGCGCTTCGACCTGATGGCACAGCTCGACCGCCATCCGGAAGGCCTGAAGATGGGCGAGCTGTCGCGCCGCATGATGGTGACCGGCGGCAACGTCACCGGCATCACCGACCAGCTGCAGCAGGAAGGCCTGGTCTCACGCGAGGCCCTGCCCACTGACCGCCGTGCCTACCTGATCCGCCTGACCCCGGCCGGGCGCGCCGCGTTCTCGCGCATGGCGCGCGCGCATGAGGACTGGATCGGGCAACTGTTCTCGGGCCTGGCCGAGACCGACCGGCGCGCCCTGTTCCGACTGCTTGGCCGGCTCAAGACCGGCCTGATCTCGCCATGAAGACCCGGCCCTATCTTGTCCTGTGCGGCCTGCTGCCGGTGCTGGCTGCCTGCAGCAGCACGCCGCAGCCGCCGCAGGTCACGCCGGTGAACGCCACCATCAAGCTTGGCCGCGTCACCGAGAAGACGTTCCTGACCCGCCTGGACGTGGCCCAGGTGCCCCCGTACTACGGCGGCGGCACCAGCGTCGGCG
>NZ_JBYSZW010000103.1:0-6974 GCF_058787575.1 Cupriavidus sp. FW305-3-2-15-C-LB2 | reverse complement strand
CCAGCGCGTGCACGCGGCCCAGGCCGTTGCCGGCTCCCGTCACAATGGCCACCCGGCCGTCGAAGCGAATCGTCATCGTCTTACCCCTTCTGGTCACTACAAATAAATTATGAATGCGGCCGCGGCCACCGCCACGGCCGCATAAACGTCAGGCGCACTCGGCACTCGCCGCGCCGCACGACTGCAGCACGGCCGGCTCGGCCTCGCCGCTGGCGTCCGTGCCGCCGACCCGCTGGAGCAGGAAGTGCGACAGCGCCGGAATCAGCACCAGTGCCCCGACCATATTCCACAGGAACATGAACGTCAGCAGGACGCCCATGTCGGCCTGGAACTTGATCGGCGACCACGCCCAGGTCACCACGCCAGCGGCCAGGGTCACGCCGACAAGCGCGACCACCTTGCCGGTAAAGCGCAGGGCATGGCGGTACGCGTCCGCCAGCGACGCGCCGGCGCGCTGGTGCTGAAGCTGGATCGACAAGAGGTACAACGCGTAGTCCACACCGATGCCCACCCCCAGCGCAATCACCGGCAGCGTCGCCACCTTCACGCCCATGCCCAGCGCGACCATCAGCGCCTCGGACAGGATCGACGTAATGGCCAGCGGCACCACGGCCACGATCACTGCGCGCCAGTTGCGGAAGGTGATAAAGCACAGCACGATCACCGCCGCGTACACATACAACAGCATCGTGATGTTGGCCTGCTTCACCACGATGTTGGTGGCTGCCTCGATGCCAGCGCTGCCCGCTGCCAGCAGGAACTGCCGCTCCGGCGTGCTATGCGCGCGGGCGAACTCATCCGCCACCCTGACCACGCGGTCCAGCGTCTGCGCCTTGTGGTCAGCGAGATACGCCACCACCGGCATCACCGAGCACTCGTTGTTGAACAGGTCGGGATTACTTGTGCTGGCCGTCCGCGCGGCGTAGTTGAGCACGTCCTGATTGGGCGATATGGTCAGCCACTTGCTGCTGCCCTCGTAGGTGCCGGCGGTGATCTTGCGTACCGCATCGGGCAGCGACACGGTCGTCTGCACGCCCGGCACCTGCTGCAGCAGCCAGCCAAGGCGGTCCGCCTCCATCAGCGTCGCGTACTCGAGGCAGCCTTCGGCCCGGGTCTTCACGATGACCGCAAACTGGTCCGACGACAGCGAATATCTGCTGGTGATGTAGGCGTTGTCGCGGTTGTAGCGCGAATCCGGGCGCAGCTCGGCCGCGCCGGCGTCGAGGTCGCCGATCTTCAATTGGGTGCTGACCGCGAAGCCGGCTGCGGCGAGCGCAAGCGAGAGCAACGTCACGATGACGGCACGGCGGCGTTCCGTGAACCGCTCCAGCCATTGCCAGAGGCCGCCTTCCTGCTGCTGCTCGGCACGCAACGCGCGCGCCGCCGCCTTCTGGCTCACGCCCGTATAAGACAGCAGCACCGGCAGCAGCATCAGGTTCGTGAACACCAGCAGCGCCACGCCAAGACTGGCCGTGATGGCGAGGTCCTTGATCACCGGGATGTCGATCAGCATCAGCACCGCGAAGCCGACCGCGTCGGCCGCCAGCGCCGTCAGGCCGGCCAGGAACAGCCGGCGGAACGTGTAGCGTGCCGCCACCAGTTTGTGCGTGCCGCGGCCAACGTCCTGCATGATGCCGTTCATCTTCTGCGCGCCATGCGACACGCCAATGGCGAACACGAGGAACGGCACCAGGATCGAGTATGGATCGAGTTCATAGCCGAGCGCGGCCACCAGCCCGAGCTGCCACAGCACGGCCACCAGCGAGCAGGCCAGCACCAGCAGCGTGCTGCGCACGCAACGTGTCCAGCCGAAGATGATCAGCGCGGCGATGATGGCGGCGACCACAAAGTAGACCATCATCTGGCGCAGACCGTCGAGCAGATCCCCCACCACCTTGGCGAAGCCAACGATGTGGATATCGAGATCGACGCCATCGGTCCTGGCATATCGCTCGCGCAGGCTTTCCAGCCGCCGCGACAGGTCGCGATAGTCCAGCGCCGCGCCAGTGCGTGCGTCCTTGTCGAGCAGCGGCACGAAGATCATGCTCGACTTGTAATCGTTGCCCACGATGCTGCCGAGGATCTGGGCGCGGGAGATGTTCTGGCGCAACTGCTCCGTATGCCGCGGCGAGCCGTTGTAGTTGTCCGGCATCACGGGTCCGCCCATGAAGCCTTCTTCCGTCACCTCGTTCCAACGCACCACCGGCATCCACAGCGACTTGACGTTGGGACGATCGACTCCCGGCGTCAGGAACAGTTCGTCGTTGATCTGTTTCAGCGCCTGCAGGTAGGCCGGGGCGAAGATGTCGCCGCGCTTGTTCTCGACGACGACGCGGATTGCATTGCCAAGGCCTTTCAGTTCGCTCTTGTTGTCGAGGTAGTTCCTGATATACGGCTGGCTCTGCGGGATGGTCTTCTCGAACGCCGCGTTCAGGGGCAGGCGGCTGGCCTGGAAGCCCAGGACCAGGGTCGCCAGCACGCAGGCGAGCACGAGCAGCAGCCGGTGGTTGAAGATAAGCCGCTCAAAGCGGTTGCCGGAGTCGCGGTCGAAATCCTTCAGCTCGCGGATTGCCGGCATGTCGTCAATGTGATTCGTTGCCATGGGGTCTCTTCCCTCCACCGGATTACTTCGGGGCTTCCACCCGTACGCCGCCCAGCCCCGCGAGGGCCAGGACGCCATTGCCGGCGTCGGCCAGCGCGAAGGTCGGTTCGGCAGTGGCAACCGGGACGCGACGGAAGCTGGCGCCATCGTCGGTGCTCACCAGCACCTGCCCGGCCTGGCTGGCCAGCACAATTGCGCCATCGCGACGCACGAGGCCGCTCGACAGCCCGGTCGTGACACCGGTCTCGATCTTCATCCAGCTCGCGCCCCCGTCCGCGCTGCGCAGGGCATTCCCGCGCAGGCCGTACACCACGACCGTCCGGTCGGTGCCAGTGACGCCGAACAGCGTGCCCTGATAAGGCAGGTCGACCTTGACAAAGCGCTGCTGCGCGCGGTCGTACTTCAGCACTAGGCCCTGCTCCCCGGCGATGAACACGGAGCCGCCCGCGGGGCGGATGCCATACATGTGCAAGCCCTTTGGGTTGTTGACGCGGTCCATCCAGGGCGTCCATGTGTTGCCGCCGTCCTCGGTGCGCAGGATCAGGTTGAACGCGCCGACCGCGAAGCCCCTGCGGGTGTCCTCGAACCAGACGTCGAGGAAGGGCTTGTCGGCGCCCTGGGCGGCGAAGGTCTCGGCGTCTTGCCGCAGGCGCTGCGCGGCCGGGTCGGACGCATTGGCGGGCTTCCCGTAGGCCTTGACCAGCAGCTCGGCGGCCTGTTTGCCGTCGAGCTGCTTCGTCCACGTGGCGCCGCCGTCAGCCGTATGCAGGATCACGCCCTCGTGGCCGACGGCCCAACCCTCGCTGGCGGAGGCGAAGTACAAGGCCGTCAGGTCCGAACTGACCGGCACCTTGGCCTGGAGCCAGGTCGCGCCGTCGTCGGAATACAGGATATGGCCGCGCTGGCCGGCGACGACCAGCCGCTGGCCAGCAGTGCCCGCCGCATTGAGGGTACCGCGCAGGGCCAGCGCGCTCTTCGTGGCCGGCACCACAAGCGGCGACTGGAACACCGGCCCGGCGACGGACGCGCCGGAAATCGTCAGGACGCTGACGACCAGCGGCGTCAGGAAAGCTATGTACTGCATGTCTCGCTCCATCTTCTTATCGTGGTCGAGGCCACCGGGATGTCCGCGTGGCCAGGCCCTCAGCGTGCGAGGCCGGATGTACCGGCCCCGCATCGGCGCCTGCCAGCGTCAGCGCACGCCCGCACCGGTGAGGGCGTCGGGCCCCCAGGCGCTGTCGGGAGCCATGGTGTCCGAGACGATCATTCCCGACTTGCCCGGCCAGAGATTGATGTAGTACGTCCCGCCGATCAGGTCGTAGTGGCCGACCGCGAGGGTGTTGATCGCGGGTGCATCGTAGACTTCCGTGAAGTAAGAGAAGCCCGGACGCCACAACTGGCCGCGCGCGTCGTACTGGTCGACGGCCAGCGCCGCCCAGCTATCCTCGTCTACGTAATAGGTGCGCTTCGCGTAGATATGGCGCTTGCCCTCCTTCACCGTGGCTTCAACCACCCAGACACGATGCAGTTCCCAACGGACGTAGTCCGGATTGATGAACTTCGGCCCGAACACGTCCTCCGGCTTGTCGGCATAGACAAAGCGGTAGGCGTTGTACGGTACGTAGATTTCCTTCTTGCCGACCAGCTTCCAGTCGAAGCGGTCGAGCTTGCCGCTGAACAGGTTGACGTCGTCGTAGGTCGACATGCCGGACGTGCTGGAGTTGGGCGTGTCGTAGGCAAGGTCAGGCGCGAGCCGGACACGGCGCTGGCCCGGCAGGTACTGGTACGTCCTGCGCGGCGTCATGCCCGGCGGCTCGGTGGTCTGGATGGCCTCCCCCGCACGGCGCGCCGGTCCGGTGTAGTTGCCGCGTGCGCGCGTGATGTTGGTCGGATCCGCTTCGCCGTTGGACTGATCGTAGAACGGCAGTTCGGCGGTCCACTTGCCCTGCGACGACAGCACGACCTTGCCCGACGCATCCACGTTGTACGCCGAGAACTTCGGCGCCACGACCTGCATCCCCTGGTAACGGGTGATGTGGTTCAGCATGACCTCGGTCCCGTTCTTCGGGATCGGGAACGGCACGCCGGCGCGCGCGCCCTGCATGGAATAGTCGTCGCCGAGCTTTGCCCGCGTGGCGTTCTTCACCGAGTTTTCCTGCACGAACTTCGGCACGGCTGCGGTGCGGTGCGTCTTGTAGACGTCGATACGGTAGTCCGCGTAGGCCTTCATCAGGGCCCTGGTGCCCTCGGTCAGCTTGTCGGCATACTTCTCCGCATTCTTCGCATCGATGGAAAACATGGGCTTCTCGCTGGCGAACGGGTCCGGGCGTACCGGACTGCCCTTCACATAGCCGGCCGGCGGCGTGGTCAGCCCGCCGGTGTATTCGGGGATGGTGCCATCCTTGTTGCCGGCCTTTTCCGCGCCGACCATCGTCAGGGTCGTGCCCAGCTTCCTGGCCTCTTCCGCCGGCACGGCGGCATGCGCCGCGCCCGCTTGCGACGCCAGGACTCCGGCGCCGATCAATGCAGCAATCAGTCTCGTCATGATATGTACCTCGACTTAGAAAGTGGTCTTGAAGGTCAGATAGACGGCGCCGCGGTCGCGCAGCAGTGCGCCGCTGCCGTTGGATACCAGCACCCCGCCGGTTGCCGGATTGGTGGTGAAGTTGGCGAATGCATCGACGTACTTCAGGTCAAAGCGGTACTTGTTGTACAAGTCCAGGCCGAAGCCCACCGAATAGCTGCCCGCGTGCTTGTTGCCGCCGGAGCTGACGGCCGAATTGCCCGAAAGGCCAATGGAGAAGTTGACCGGCATCGACAGGTCCGCGCCGGGGAAGACCTGGTACCAGAGCGGCGTGAACCCCATGGAAACGCCGACGAAGTCCTTGGAGACGCGGTCGATGGCCGTGTACCCGGCGCGCCCCTTGAAGACTCGGTTCGGATCGCTGGTCACCGACACCAGCCGGCTCCACGCCAGTTCGGCATTCCACGAGGCGCTGTTCCACAGCGGCGTGGCGTTGAGCGACCCGATGGCGTTGAGCGTCATGTGCAGCGTGTCGCCCCGTGCGCCCAGCACGTCGCCCGGCGCGGGCAGGCGCGACAGCGACGTGACTTGCACCGCGTCGCTCGACAGTGGCATGTTCTTGCGGTAGTTCATGTCCATGCCGACGCTGATGCCGGCGATGTTCTTCGCCAGGCTCAGGCCGTACATGTCGATGTTGTCCGCGTACGTCAGGAAGTACTGGCGCGGCGCCGTGGCCTTCAGGACCGTCTGTGGCAGGATGTCGGAGAACTTGCGCACGTAGACGCCCACCGTGCCCTGGAGCCATTCCGGGCTCCAGCGAGTGGCGACGCCCCAGTCGCCGTGGTTCCGCGGGAGGATGTCGGTGCCGTGCAGCGCGCGCACGCCGGGCGCGAGGATGAACGACTCGCCGCCGTTCTGCAGCAGGTCCGACGCGCCATAGTACGTCCCGGCTTCCGGCAGGCGGGCCGGCTCGTAGCGAAAGAAATACTGGCCGGCGACGGAAAGCTCGGGTGTGGCCTGGAGCTGTGCCGACAACTGCGTGCGCGGCCGCGCCAGTTCCTTCACCTCGATGCCCGGTGTGGCTTGCGCCTTGGCGAGATCCAGGGGCGCCTGGCCGTAGTTGATGCCGTGGATCGCGTTCGTCAGTGTCTCGCCCCAGTACACGTTGTGGCGCCCGAGACGTACGGTCAGCGGCATGGTGCCGACATCGACGGTCCCGAAGACGAAGGCATCCAGGAATTCGCCGGACGGCCCGTTGTAGTAGCGGTCCGCATAGGGCGAGAGACCGAAGGCCGGTTGTCCGTTGACGAGGTGGTTCGACGTGGCGAGACTGGTGTTGTCGAGCCCGCCCGAGTAGGCGTGGTCGTACCACGAAGCAGCCGACACGCGCCCGCCGAACTTCTTGTACACCACGTCGAACTCGGTCAGCAGGTCGACGCGATTGGTGATGATGCTGCGCGGCCTGAAGTTGCGGTCGCCGTCGTCCGAGTTGGGCGTGGCGAGGATTGCCGGGCTCTGGCCTTCGACCCGGTAGCCGAGGTTGTAGCGCACGGTATTGTCGAGGCGCACCTGCAGGTCGTCGTTGCCGGTGTCGATCTCGAACGCATTCGCGCTGCCCTGCAGCCCCGCGATTAAGGCCACGACTGCCGCCACAACACGCGTTTGCCGCGTGCGCAAGGCATGGGCCGGTCGAACCCGTTTCTGGATTCCCATACTGATTGTCTCCTTGGTCTCTCTTTTCTCTTTCTGGCGGACCGCGAGTGCGCGCAATGTGCGCTGCAATGGCTGAACGACGTGTCACGTGCCAAGCCGATCCGCTGACGAGAGTAAGCGTCCCCCTCCCCCGGC
>NZ_JBYSZW010000102.1:0-7068 GCF_058787575.1 Cupriavidus sp. FW305-3-2-15-C-LB2 | reverse complement strand
TGTCTGCAGCAGAGAAACGAGATTATGCAGAGCTTTCTTCGTTTCGTCAACCGTTTCAGCAACTTTTTTCGCTGCGGCCAGCGCTGCAAACTTCGCTGCGCCAACCATCCCGGTCGACCCCGCATCCCTTGCTGCGTCTGCTTTGCAGCGCTGCGTTGTGTGTTGCGAGGGGGCGAATATTAAGTGACCGCAGCGGGGTTGGCAAGGGGTTTTTGAAAACTTCTTCGTGCCACCATCAGCGCCGCCTTAGAATCGGCAAATGCCTGACATGCCTACCTACCTGCCGTCGCGTCTGCCAGCGGACGGGGCGCGCCTGCTCGACGCCCAAGCTCTCGCCGCGGCGCTGTCGCGCCCTATTGTCTTTGTCGACCTGGAGACCACCGGCGCGGACGCACAGCGCGACCGCATTACCGAGATCGGCGTGGTCGAAGTCGGCCCGGACGGCATCATTGAATGGGACACCCTGCTCGACCCCGGCATGTCGATCCCGCCGTTCATCCAGCGCATGACTGGCATTACCGAAGAGATGGTGCGCGGCCAGCCGAGCTTCGAGTCACTGGCGGAATCGCTTGCCGAACGCCTGCAAGGCCGCTTGTTCGTGGCGCACAACGCGCGCTTCGACTATGGCTTCCTGAAGAACGCCTTCCGACGTGCCGGCGTGACCTTCCGGGCCGACGTGCTGTGCACGGTAAGGCTGTCGCGCTCGCTGTTCCCCTCCGTGGAACGCCACGGCCTGGATGCGCTGATCGCGCGCTTCGGCCTGACGCCCAAGGGCCGCCACCGCGCGCTGGCCGATGCCGAGCTGCTGTGGCAGTTCTGGCAGAAGATCCATGCCACGTATTCGGTCGACCTGGTGGAATCGGCCGTGCGCACGCTGGTGCGGCGGGCCAGCCTGCCGGCCGGCCTGGACGAAACCGCGCTGGAAGACGTGCCGGCGGCGCCCGGTGTCTATATCTTCTATGGCGACCAGGACGTGCCACTCTATATCGGCAAGAGCGTGCACCTGCGGCAACGGATCGGCGCCCACTTCTCCGGCGACTACCGGTACGGCAAGGATATGCGGCTGGCCCGGCTGGTACGCCGTGTGGAATGGCGCGAGACCGGCGGCGAGACCGGCGCGCTGCTGCTCGAAGCCCGGCTGGTCAAGGCGATGCAGCCGGTGCACAACCAGCTGCTGCGCCGCAATGCCCGGCTCTATGCCTGGGAACTGCCACAGCAGCTGCCGGTGCCACGCCTGCGCTCGGATCGAGATACGGATTTCTGCCGGCATCGCGACCTGTTCGGCGTGTTCGGCAGCCGCGGCGCGGCCGAGGCTCGCTTGCGCGCGCTGGCGCAGGAACACGGCCTGTGCCTGGCCACGCTGTCGCTGGAGAAAACCACCCGCCGTGGCAGCCCCTGCTTTGCGCGCCAGGTCCATCGCTGCGCCGGTGCCTGCGTCGGCGCCGAGCCGTCGGGCGCGCACCGCTCCCGGCTGGCCGCCGCGCTGGCGCCGATCGCGCTGATGCCCTGGCCCTTCGATGGCCCGGCTGCCTGGCGCGAGCAGCACGACGGACGCACCTGGTGGCATGTCGCCGACGACTGGTGCTACCTGGGCTGCGCAGCCACGCTGGAAGAAGCGCAGGCGTTGGCGGCAGCGCCAGCGCATTTCGACCTCGATACATACCAGATCCTCGCGCCGCGGCTGGCGCAATGGATGCCGCAGGCGGTGCCGCTGTCCGTGCACAGGCCGTTCACGCTGACCGCCCCCGAGGCCCCCGCCCGGGCGCCACGCCCGGCACGCATCCCGGCCGGACAGACTGCCCGCAAGGCGCCACCGGCTGCCGCACAGCAACCCCTGGGCCTGGTCTCCGACTGAAGCCGGCCACGCTCTGTGCGTCATCGCGCAGAGCACGCTTGCAGCGAGGCACGCGGCTCCGCTAGCCTGCACAGGCCGGCCCTTGCAGCCGGCTGCGCCGATGCGGAGCCTACATGCCAGCCAACCCAATCCTTCCGGCCGAAACGGCCCGCGGCGCCGTCAGCGTGCGTGCAAGCCTGGCCGTCTTGTGGGCGGCTGCCATCACCGGTGCCTGCGCCGGCCTGGAGGCCAGCGCCATGCAGGACGTCTTCGATTCCTGGAAAAACGTCCCCGTCGATGAGGCGAAGCGCCAGTGGGGTCCGCCGCAATCGGTGCAGGTCCTGCCCTCCGGCACGGCCTATGTCTGGAACGATTCGATTGCGCCCGCGCGCCCCCCGGGCAGCGGCCCGCGCGATGCCGGCATGGAGAGCACGCCGGTACCGGGCCAATGCCAGCGCAAGCTGGTGACCGGCCAGGACGGCATCGTCATCGGCGGCGAATGGCGCGGCGATGCCTGCTGCATCACCGCGCTCGTCGGCCACTGCGCAAGCCTGAAATATCGGGGCCGCAGCTGAGCCAAGAGCCACGGCACCCGCGGGTGCCCGCCCGGCTCAGTCGATACTTGCGCCCGACGCCTTCACTGCCTGCCCCCAGCGCTTCTGCTCCGCCGTGATCGTGGCGGCAAATGCCTCCGGCGACTGCCATGCGGGCTCGGCACCCTGCTGCTCGAGCTTCGCCTTGGTGTCGGGGTCGGCCAGCACCGTGCGCAAGGCACCGGACAGGCGTGAGACCACCTCCCTGGGCGTGCCCGCCGGCGCCAGCATGCCATAGAAGCCAACCACCTCGAAGCCCTTCAGCCCGGCCTCCTGCATCGTCGGCACATCCGGCAGCGCGGGAGAGCGCTGCGGCGACGTCACCGCCAGCGCACGCACCTTGCCTGCCTTGATGTACTGCGTGAACAGCGGGATCGAGTCGGCCATCATCTGCGCCTGGCCGCCCATCACGTCGGTCAGCGCCGGCGAGCTGCCCTTGTACGGGATATGGACGATGAACGTGCCCGAAGCCTGCTTGAACATTTCCGGCATCAGGTGCGAGATGCCGCCATTGCCGCCCGAGGCAAAGTTCAGCTTGCCCGGGTTGGCCTTGGCATAGCTGATGAACGCCTTCAGGTCGCGCGCCGGCACGTTGTTGTTGACCACCATCACCAGCGGGATCAGCGCCGTGCGTGCCACCGGCGCGAAGTCCTTCGGCATGCTGTAGGGCAGCTTGGGATAGAGCGAGTTGTTGATGGCCATCTGCCCAGTGTTGGCCAGCAGCAGCGTGTAGCCGTCGGGCGCGGACTTGGCGACGTTGTCCGAGCCGATATTGCCGGCGGCGCCGGCCTTGTAGTCGATCACGATGGTCTGGCCCAGGATCGGCTGCAGCTTTTCGGCCAGCAGGCGCGCGTGCGTGTCGACCGGGCCGCCGGGCGGGAATGCCACCACCAGCCGGATCGGCTTTTCCGGCCAGGCCGCTTGCGCGGTCCCCGCCGCCAGTGCCAGCGGCGCGGCGGCCAGGGCCAGCAGTGCGTGTCTCAGGATGTCCCGGCGGGCTTGCGGCTTGTTCTTCGTCTTGTCCACGGTTGATTTCTCCTTGATACAGGGCTGCCCGCCAGCGCCCTGGTTCCGGGTGCTACGAACAGTCGCCAGCCGCCATTGTGACTCTTTTGTGACTTTCTGATGTCATTTTTATGACAATCTCCCGGACTACCGGACTCAACGCACCGGCCACGCGCCCGTGTCCGCCAACACCGGCGAGTATTCGCGAAAACCGAAGCGCAGCGGCAATACCGCCGCACGCCGCACCACGCGCTCGACATGCAGCCGCACCAGCCGTTCGGCGCCGGCGTATGACGCCAGTTCATCGCCCTCCCAGATCACCTCGGCGCGCCCGCCCACATGCAGCAGCGAGCCATCGGCAAAATCCGGCACCACGATCCCGGCTTGCGGATTGGCCAGCAGGTTGCCGACCGTATTGAAGAAGTTGTTGCCGTTGAAGTCCGGGAACGTCAGCGTGCCGGCCTCATCGACGCGGATAAAGCCAGGCTTGCCGCCGCGGTGCGAGACATCGGCGCCTCCGGTGTGCTCGCCCTCGTCCTGCGGAGATGCGGTGTGGCTGGTGGCGATGAACAGGGTATCGGCGCCGCGCAGCCAGGCCACCGCCTGCTCATCCAGCGCGTCGCCGTGCCAGGCGGGCGGCACGGGCGCCGGCTCGGCCAGGCTCACGTCGCGCAACTGGATATAGCGCGGGCAGTTGCCAAAGCTCTGCTCGACCTCGACTGTCATCCCGCCCTCGTCGCGCGCCACGATGACCCCGTTCATGCGGTTGCGCCGGCGCGTAGGCAGCTCGATCCCGAGCAGGCCGATGCGCGCGCCCTGCGCCAGCGCCGGGCCCGCCGGGTCGCCGGGCAGCGGCACGGCGTCGATACGCAGGTGGGTGGCGTCAGGCGTATGCGCAAACCCCGGCGTCCCGGCCAGCATCGTGGCCCAGGGCTGCCCGTCGGCATCGACGGCGCCAACCAGCAGGAACGGCAGCTGCGCAAAGAACGTGCGGTGCTGCTCCGGCATCTCGCCACGGATTACCCGCGGGCCGGACGCGGCCATGCGTTCGCGCTTGCCGGCGCGCTCCTGGGCGGCCAGTTCGCCGGCGTGGAATGGCAGGCCGGCGTGCGGCCATGTGGGCAGATCCATGACTAGCTCCTTTTCCTTGTCGGATCGATTGGCGATACGCGGGTCCGGCAGGCGCTACGCCGCCAGGCCGACCTTCGACACCAGCATCGGCACGAAGCCGGGCAGGGCTTCGATGCGGCGCAGCCAGTCGTTCAGCGCGGGGTACGGCGCCAGCGGCACGTTGCCTTCCTCGGCGCGGGCGATATAGCTGTAGGCGGCAACGTCAGCAATGGTGGCATGGTCGGCCGCCAGGAACGGCTGCCCGGCGAGCAGGATTTCCATCAGCGTGAACAGCCGCTGCGCGCGGGCGATGGCATCGTCCATCGCCACCGGCCTGCCGAACAGCACGCCCAGGCGCGCCGCCGCCGGCCCGAAGGCAATGTCGCCGGCGGCCACCGACAGCCAGCGCTGCACGCGCGCCGCGCCCACCGGATCGCGCGGCAGCCAGCGGCCGTCGTCATAGCGCGTGGCCAGGTAGACCAGGATGGCGTTGGAATCGCCGACGACCACGCCGTCGTCATCCAGCACCGGCACTTGGCCGAACGGGTTCAGGCGCAGGAAGGCCTCGCTGCGCTGCTCGCCGCCGCGCAGGTCGACGTCCACCAGCCGGCAGGGCAAGCCCAGCAGCCCCAGGAACAGTTCTGCGCGATGGGCGTGGCCGGACACCGGCGAGCGGTACAGCACCAGCGGCTTGGCGGGGCGATTGGTTTCTTGCATAGCACTCTCCTCAACGGTTGGGATAGCCGGATTCTGGGCGCCGAAGTCGTTGCAATAAATAGGGCAATTGATATTTGACTACTCCAAAGAATGGAGTAATGTGTGGCGCCATGGACAAGCTACGCGCGATGCAGACCTTTGTGCGGATCGTCGACGAGGGCAGCCTGACGGCAGCCGCCACGACGCTGCATACCTCGTTGCCGGCGGTGGTGCGCACGCTGGCGGCGCTGGAATCCGAGTTGCAGGTCCGGCTGCTCAACCGCACCACGCGGCGGCTGTCGCTGACCGGCGAGGGGCGCAGCTACCTGGACAGCTGCCGGCGCATCCTGGCCACCATCGACGAGGTCGAGGCCGGCCTGACCGCCAGCCATGTCGAACCCAGCGGCCAGCTCACGCTGACCGCCTCGGTGCTGTTCGGCCAGATGTATGTGGCGCCGGCGGTCACGCGTTTCGTGCAGCGCTATCCGCGCGTGCGCTGCCGCATGGAATTCACCGACCGCGTGGTGAACCTGCTTGAAGAAGACCTGGACGTGGGGGTGCGCATCGGCCCGCTGGCTGATTCCACGCTGGTGGCGCAGACCGTCGGCAGCATCCGCCGCGTGGTGGTGGCCACGCCCGCCTACCTGCGCAAGCACGGCGTGCCACGCCATCCCGAGGAACTGGCCAGCGCCAACTGCGTGCGCTTCACCGGCAACCACGCGCACTGGTGGACCTTCCAGGAGGACGGCCGGGAGTTCCACGTGCAGGTCAGCGGCAACCTGGAATTCAACCAGACCGCGCCCGCCGTGGCTGCCTGTGCCGAAGGCGCGGGCTTCGGCCACTTCCTGTCCTATCAGGTCGCGCAACTGGTCGAAGCACGCAAACTGCGCATCGTGCTGGAGGCTTTCGAGCAACCGGCATGGCCGCTATCGCTGATCTATCCCCATGCGCGACTGTTGCCGGCACGCACGCGCGCCTTTATCGAATGGATGCGGGATGACCTGGGCCCGCGCTTCAACTGACAACGCTCCATCGCAAAAGGACCATGCCCCTGTCGAGCGCCCCCACTCCAACCGGCTTCGGCACCCGCGTACGGCGCCTGCTCCATCGACCGAGCGGCAACGCCTTGCGCGCAGCCGTGCTGGGCGTCAACGACGGGCTGGTGTCCAGCTTCTGCCTGGTGATGGGCCTGGAGGGCGCGGCGGCCTCGCGCGAGGCCGTCATCCTGGCCGGGCTGGCGGGCCTGGCGGCGGGCGCTTGCTCGATGGCGCTGGGCGAATGGCTGTCGGTGACCAACAGTCGCGAGATGAACAACAAGCGCCTGCGCGACATGGCGCACGAGCTCGCGCATGATGCCATCCGGGCCCGACAGCGGCTGGTCACGGTGATTGTGGGCAAGGGCGTGCTGCCGGCCGATGCCGAGCGTGCCGCCGACGAGATCATGCGCAACCCGCGCGCGGCCCTGGACACCTTTGCGCGCGAAGTGCTGGGCATCAACCCGCAGGAGCGCGGCGGCAACCCGGTGCAGGCGGCGGTAATTTCCTTCGTGCTGTACAGCAGCGGTGCGCTGGTGCCGTTGCTGCCGTTCCTCGTGACCGCAGGGCCATCGGCGCAGTTCGGCAGCATCGTCGCGTGCCTGGCCGGCCTTGGCCTGGTTGGCTGGGGCACCTCGTCGTTCAATGGCCGCCCGGGATGGTTCTCGGCGCTGCGGCAGGTGCTGATCGGGGGCATGGCGGCAGCCTTCACCTACGGACTGGGCACCGTGTTCGGATCGCTCTGACCCGCGCCGAGGCAAGCGGCACATGCGCGCCGCTACGCCACCTCCGGCGC
>NZ_JBYSZW010000101.1:0-9121 GCF_058787575.1 Cupriavidus sp. FW305-3-2-15-C-LB2 | reverse complement strand
CCCCCCCGCCCCACCTGCCCCTGCGGAGCCGCCCGCCGTCCCCTCCGGCAAACCTGCGCGTGGCAAGAGCGTGCAACCCGCACAGGCGGACGAAACCCTGTGCGCGCTCGCCGCGCAGCTGCCATCGAACCTGTACTTCGGCACATCCTCCTGGGCCTACCCCGGCTGGAACGGGCTGGTCTATGACGGCGAGTACGGCGACAGCCTGCTGTCACGCAAGGGCCTGGCCGCATATTCGCGCCATCCGCTGCTGCGTGCCGCCGGCATCGACCGCGGCTTCTACGGGCCGATCCCGCTGGCGGACTACCTGTCCTATGCCGCGCAGGTCCCCGACGGCTTCCGCTTCCTGGTCAAGGCGCCCGCCAGCGTCTGCGATGCCTGGCTGCGCGGCTCCGACGGCGCCGGCCGGTTGGCCAACGCTGCCTTCCTCGATGCCGAGATCGCGGTGCGCGACTTCATCGTGCCCGCCACCAGCGGGCTGGGCAGCAAATGCGGGCCGCTGCTGTTCCAGCTGTCGCCGATGGGTCCGCTGGCCGACAGCGCCGTGTTCCTGGAGCGGCTCGATGCCTTCCTGGGCGCGCTGCCGGCACTCGATCCGTCGATCACCCCGCATGCGTGCTACACGGTAGAGCTGCGCGACCCAGCACTGCTGACGCCACGCTATATCCGGCTGTTGCGCCGCCACGGGGTGCGCTTCTGCCTGTCGGCACGCGACCGCCTGCCGCCGGTGCCGCGCCAGGCCGCGGCGCAGGCGCTGATGGACGAGGAAGCGCCAGGCCCGCTGGTGCTGCGCTGGATGCTGCATGGGGGCCGGCCCTACGCCTACGCGGAAAAGCTGTACGCACCCTTCGACCGCATCGTCGACGACGACCCCGACACCCGCCATGCCATTGCCGATGTGGTGGCACGCACGCTGCGCGCGGGGCAGCCTGCCATCGTCATTGTCAGCAACAATGCCGAGGGGTGCGCGCCGCTGAGTTGCGTGCGGCTGGCCGAGTCGATCATTGCGAGGCTGGCGCGGTGAATCGCTTGCCGGCAGTGCACAGTGGCCGATAGGCCGCTCCCGCAGGCAACGGCCATCACCGCCTGAACACTTGTGCATAATATGCACAGCTGGAGGCCATGCGCTTGTCCCCACCTACGCGATAGGCTTGAATCGGGGCACCTTCCAACCGAGGAAGGATGGAGACGACGATGCCCCTTTCCACTATGGCGCGCACACCGGGCCGCGCCGCCCTGCCGCAGCTGCTTGATCCTGCCTCGATAGCCATTGTCGGCGCCTCGCGCGATACCAGCCGCATCGGCGGCGTGGCGCTGGACCACCTGCAGCGCCTTGGATACCAGGGTCAGGTGTATCCGGTCAATCCGCGCTATGCCGAGATCGCCGGCCTGGCGTGCTATCCCGATATCGAATCCGTGCCGCAGGTGCCTGACGTGGCGGTGCTGGCGCTCGGCGCGGACGAGGTGCTGCCGCAGTTGCAGCGCTGCCATGCCCGCGGCGTCCGTGCCGCCATCGTCTACGCCTCGGGCTTTGCCGAGGCCGGTGAAGCTGGTGCCGGGCGCCAGGCCGCACTTGCGGCCTTCGCCCGCGAGAGCGGCATGGCAATCGCCGGACCCAACTGCATGGGGCTGGCCAACCTGACCACGCGCGCCATCACCGCATTTGCCACCACGTTCCGCGCGTTCCCGCCGCAGGACGGCCCGGGTGCCGTGAGCCTGCTGACCCAGAGCGGCAACGTCTGCGCCATCGTCTACGCCACAGGAAGGCAGATGGACGTGGGCTTCCACCAGTTCATCAATACCGGCAACGAAGCCTGCCTGGACTATTCGGATTACCTCGACTACCTCGCGGACGATCCGCAAACCGCGGCCGTGGTCGGTTACGCGATGTTTGCGCAGGGAAACTAGGGTCGGCTTTTGGCGCCGACCCAGCGCCCGGTCCCTACTTCCTCAACTTGCCCCCAAACTGCTTTCGAAACTTGGCCAGTTTCGGCGAGATCACAAAGGCACAGTACCCCTGGCTCGGATGATCCTGGTAGTAGTTCTGGTGACTTGCCTCGGCGCGCCAGTACGGTTGCTCCGGCTCGACCTGCGTCACGATCGGCGCATCAAAGACCTTGGCGGCAGCCAACTCCCGCATCACGTATTCCGCCGTGGCCCGTTGCGCCTCCGAATGCGTAAAGATCGCCGACCGGTACTGCGGCCCCACGTCGTTGCCCTGCCGGTCCGGCGTGGTCGGGTCATGGATGGCGAAGAAGATTTCCAGGATCTGGCGATAGTTGATCACCGACGGATCGAAGGTGACACGGACCACCTCGACGTGCCCGGTATCCCCCTCGCAAACCTGCTGGTAAGTCGGGTGATCCACGTGCCCGCCGGTATAACCGGACTCCACCGCCACCACGCCATCGACCTGCTGGTAGACCGCTTCCAGGCACCAGAAGCACCCGCCCCCCAGCGTGGCCGTTTCAAGTCCATGTTCCATTTGCGCCGCCCCCTTGCGTTGTCGTCTGTGGTGTCACGGCCTCAAGCATAAGCGCAGATTGGCGCCCTTGCAGCAGATTCAGCCAGGCTGGCGCTGCGCCTCCAGCATCGCGCGCAGTTGCGGCTTGAGCACCTTGCCCAGCGCGCTGCGCGGCAGGTCCTCCAGCAGCACCACCTCGCGCGGCAACTTGAAGCGGGCAATGCGCGTGGCCAGCAGTTCGCGCAGCGGCTCCGCGCCCAGCGCGTCGCGCGGCGCGCCCGGCGCGGGCACGATCACCGCCACCGGCACCTCGCCCCAGCGCGCATCGGCCACGCCGACCACCGCGCACTCCTGCACGCCGGGCAGGCCGGCCAGCACGTTCTCGATCTCGGCGGGATAGATGTTCTCGCCACCCGAGATGATCATGTCCTTGCTGCGGCCGACGACTTCGATGCAGCCGCCGGCATCGCGGTGCGCGAGGTCGCCGGAATGGAACCAGCCGTCGGGCAGGCCGTTATCAGGCTGGTTCCAGTAGCCAGCCATCACGTTGGCGCCGCGCACCCACAGCTCGCCAACCTCGCCCGGCGCCACCTCGGCACCGTCCGGACCGGCCAGCCGGACTTGCGCCTCCGGCTGCGGCCAGCCGGCATAGCCAGGCCGGGCCATCGCATCCTGCAGCTTCAGCACCACCGACACCGGACCGGTCTCGGTCGCGCCATAGACCTGCCCCAGCGGCACCCCGCGCGCATGGAAGGCCTCGATATACGACAGCGGGATGGTCGACGAACCTGCCATCACGCCGCGCAGCGCCGACAGGTCGGCCCCGGGCCAGCCGGGATGCTCAAGCACCGCGCGCAGCGTGGCCGGCACCATCAGCGACAGGCTCGGCCGCGCCTGCGCGACCGCGCCGAGCCAGGCGTCCGGCGCAAAGCGGTCGTGCAGCGTGACCTGCGCCCCGGCCAGCAGCGCCGGCAGCGTCTGGATGCACAGCCCGCCGACATGGAACATCGGCAGCACCGACAGCACGTGGTCGTCCGCGGTCATGCCGTGCGCCCACCAGCTGGCGCGCGCATTGGCCAGCAACCCGGCCTGCGTATGCACCGCGCCCTTGGGCTTGCCGGTGGTGCCGGAGGTGTAGGCCAGCAGCAGCGGCGCATCGTCCGGCACCGGCGCATGGGCCACGCCGAACGGCGCGGGATGGTCGATCAGCCGGTCGAGATGCGCGACCTGGCAGCCGCTGCCAGCCTCCTGCGCCAGCCCTGCATGGCGCTCGTCATGGAACAGCGCGGCCAGTTGCGCGTGGCCGGCAATGGTACGCAGCTCCGCCGGCGCCAGCCGGTAGTTCAGCGGCACGAACATCGCCCCGACACGCGCACAGGCGAACAGCAGCACCAGCTGCAACTCGTGGTTCAGGCACAGCGTGCCGACGCGGTCGCCCGCGCGGATGCCCCACGTCGCTGCCAGGTGGGCGCTGGCACGCTCGACGCGCCGCCACAGCTTGCCGTAGGTGAAGGTGCGGCCCAGGTAGTGCAACGCCGGCCGCCCCGGCGCCGCGGCGGCATGGCCATGCAGCATGGCCGGCAGCGCGCCCAGCCCGGCGGCGCCCGCGCGCATGGCGCGGCTGGCGGCGCTCATTCGTCGCGCTCGCCGGATTCGTACAGGGTCTCGCGCCCCATGCGGTCCAGGATCAGCTCGGCGGTCCAGGGCAGCATCAGCGCACCGCAGCGCGAGTCGCGGTAGAGCCGCTCCAGCGGCAGGTCCTTGAGCATCGACTGGCCGCCGCAGGTGCGGATCGCCAGCCGGGCGATGTCGTTGGCGCCTTCCATCACGGTGTAGTGCGCGGCGTACAGGCGCAGGCGCTCGTCCTTGGTCGGATTGGGCCTGGCCTCATGGATCACGCGCCAGAAGATCGAGCGCATGGTTTCCAGCTGGATGCGCATCTGCGCCACCGCGATCTGCTTGGTCGGGTACATGCGGCGCTTGACCGGCGGCTGGCCCGGCACCTCGCCGCGCAGGTACTGCACGGTGAAGTCGTAGGCGGCCTGGGCTACGCCCAGGTAGGTCGGCGACAGCGTGAAGAACATTGCCGGCCAGGTCTGCGCGGCACGGTAGTAGACGCCGCGCGGCATCAGCTGCTCATGGTCGGGCACGAACACGTCCTTGAGCAGCAGCGTGCGCGATACCGTCCCGCGCATGCCCATCGGGTCCCACTCACCGGTCACGGTCAGCCCTTCCGCCTTGCCGGGCACGGCGATATAGAGCGTGTCGCGCATGTCGGGATGCTGGTCGCCGCGGTCCTCGGTGCACAGGATGCCGTAGTAGTCGGCCGCGCCCGACAGCGAGGCGAAGATCTTGCGCCCGTTCAGCACCCAGCCGCCCTCGACCTTGCGCGCGGTGGTGCCGAACGGCGCCTTGCCCGCGGCAGCGGCGGAGCCTTCGGAGAACGGCTGCGCATAGACCGCGCCATCGCGCACCACGCGCGAGAAATGCAGCTCGCGCCGGGCTTCGTGCTCGGCGCGCTGCTCAGGCGTCATGTCGATGCCGTCGGACAGCACGCCGGTCCACATGGTCGAGCAGATATGCATGTTGTACGTCAGCGCCGTGGCCCCGCAGAAGCGGCCGATCTCGGCGCCGACCATGCAGTAGGTGGCAAAGTCCGCGCCCTCGCCGCCGAACGCCTGCGGCACGCACAGGGCCAGCAGGCCGGCCTCGCGCAGGTCGGCATAGTTGGCGAAGGGGAAGCTGGCCTCGCGGTCCCAGGTGGCTGCGCGCGCGGCGAAGCGCTCGCGGCCGAGGCGGTTGGCCAGCGCCAGCAGGCGCGCTTGTTGCGGGGTAAAGTCCGCCGTACCGATGGCGGGAATGAAGTCGAGCTGTCCGGATGGCATGTCGCGGTCTCCTGTTTTCCTGCTCGCGCCGGATGCGGTGGCGGCGCTGCGGCGGTTCTTGTGTTGCGTTGCCGGGAAGCGGCGTGGTTCAGTGCACGGGGAAGCGCCGCTGCAGGAAATCCAGCACCGCTTCGTTGAACAGCGCCGGCCGCTCCATGCAGGCCAGGTGGCCGACATCCGGCAGGCAGCGGTATTCGGCGCCGGGAATGCGCTGCGCCATGCGCTCCATCACCTCGGGCGCGGCATTGGTGTCGTGCTGCCCGGCCAGCGCCAGCACCGGCACCGCGATGCGCGGCAGCGCGTCGCGCTGGTTGAAGCGCACCAGCGCGCCCAGCGCCGCGCGGTAGGTTGGCGCCGGCACCGCCGCCATCACCGCCGTGGCAAAGGCCACGGCTTGTGGCTCGGCATCGGGCGCGACCATGGTGCGCACCAGCCCGGCGGCCATCTCGGCCATGGTCCTGCCGGCGTCCAGCGGCGCGGTGCGCGCGGCGATGAAGTCGCGCTGCCAGGGCCCGTCGCCCTTGCCAAAGGCGGGCGAGGTGCCGGACAGCACCATGCCGTCGATCAGCGCGGGCGCGGCCGCGCAGGCCTGCTGCGCCACCATGCCGCCCATGCTGTGGCCCAGCAGCACCACGCGCCGGCCAGCGTCGCGCTCGGCCTGCAGCAGCGGCGCCAGCGCTTGCGCCAGCCCGTCGAAGTCATAGGGATCGATCAGGGCGCTGTCGCCGTAGCCGGGCATGTCCCAGGCCGCGGCGCGGTAGCCGGCCTGCGCCAGCGCCTCGCCCTGCGCGGGCCAGGCGGCCTTGCCGCCGCCGATGCCGTGCAGCATCACCACCGCCACCGGGCCATCGCCCCAGACCAGCGTGGCGATGCCGTTGGCGTGGCGTTGCATCGTCGCGGTCGCGCTCATGCCGCCACCTCCACCAGCGTGCCCGCTTCCACCTCGTTGCGGCCATCCAGCGACACCGTGCAGTTGCGCAGCGGCAGGTCGAAATGGCCCAGCGTATGCCGCCCGGCGACCTCGTTGGCGCCGGTCGAGAACAGGAAGTTGCCGGCAAACGCGCGCAGCTCGGTGCCGTTGCAGTCGCGCTTGTCGTAGAAAGTCATCGCGTCCCAGCGCGCCAGCCGGTTCAGGCCCCAGCCCACGTGCGAGACCGCATACGCATCGCGCGTGCCTTCGCGATCGGCCCAGGCCTGGTAGTAGCCGCGCATCATGTCGGCGTCGACGCCCTGCCCCTCGACGCCGACGATGTAGTCGTCCTCGATATGGCAGACCACGGTATCGCGCAGGTAGGTCTTGAAGGTCAGGTTGACGTCGCCCGGCGCCAGCACCAGCGTGCCGTTGACCTGGCGGCTGGCCGGGAACGCCAGGCACAGCCCGCCGGGCCAGTGCGAGACCTGGCCGGGCTTGTTGCAGAAGCCCCAGACCCCGCCCACGCGGGCGTCGGCCAGGCCGATGCGCAGCTCGGTGCCGGCCGGCGAATGCACGCGCATCTCGCGCGCGCCGCGCAGGCGCTTCATGGCGGCGCGCACGGTGCCTTCCAGCGCCGGGTCGGGCTGGCAGCGTTCCAGGATCTCGGGATGTTCGTTGCTGACCATCAGCATGCGCGGCACGATGCCGTCGGCACCGCGCAGGATCAGCGGCAGTTCCGGCGCGTGCAGCAGGCCTTCCACCGTGCAGTCCAGCACCAGGTGACAGCGCGACAAGGCCGCCACCACCGGCGCGAGGCCCTGCAAGGCATCGCTGGCGCCGGTGGAGCGCACCGGCGCGGGCGCGCCAAGTGCCGGTGTCGGCACCTGGATCCGCACCGGGGTGGCGCCCAGCGACTGCACGGCCAGTTCGGCCAAGGCCACGTTGACAGGGCGGGATTGCGACTCCGTTACAATTCCAACGACTTCCGCACCCTGCAGGGCACAGAGTTCCAGCGTGCGCCGGAACGCCGCCAGCCAGCGGTGTTCGATCTGCTCGATGAGCATGACTTGTCTCCGGTTGTTCTTGTATGGCGGCAGGGCTCGCCTGGTTTTGTGCGCCAGCCAACGCCCGCATCGCGGATTGGTGGTCGCCGGGCTTGTACTCGATGCCCATGGCGCGAATAATATATATGAAATTTCATGAACTCCAGCGGAGCCCCCATGGGCATGCCTGAGGCCCAGCCACAGATCACCAGCGCCGCCGCACCAGATTTCGATGCGCAGCACTTCCGCCGCACCCTGTCGCAGTTCGCAACCGGGGTGACGGTGATCACTACGCGCTCCAGCGCCGCGTCGGTCGCCGCCGGCGCGCCGCCGTTCATCGGCATCACCGCCAGTTCGTTCAATTCGGTGTCGCTGGATCCGCCGCTGGTGCTGTGGAGCATGGCCACGCGCGCCAACAGCCTGCCGATGTTCCGCGACGGCACCCACTACATCATCAACGTGCTGTCGGCCTCGCAGCTGGAGCTGTGCCAGCGCTTCGCCACCCTCAAGGGCGACCGTTTCGCCGGCGTCGACTACCGGCTCTCGGCCACCGGCCTGCCGATCCTGTCCAATGCGCTGGCCTGGTTCGAATGCCACAACCGCAGCCGCTACGACGAGGGCGACCACATCATCTTCGTGGGTGAAGTCGAGCGCTGCGGCGTGCTCGATGGCAGCGACGGCCCGCTGGTATTCCAGGGCGGCCAGTTCACCACCACCGCCCCCCTCGACCTCTGAACGGCACCGGGCCCATCATGGCGGACCTGCCCGCGCAATCCCCCCTGCCCTTTGTCGATGGCTACCTGGCCTACCTGCTGGCCCGCGCCAGCCACCTGATCTCGGGCGAATTCCACCGCGAAGTGGAGGCCAGCGGCCTGTCCGTGCAGGAATGGCGCGTGCTGGCCACGCTGGCCGACCGCCCCGACTGCACCATCGGCACGCTCGCCGAAATCACGCTGACCAAGCAGCCGACGCTGACCAAGCTGGTCGACCGCATGGCCGCCGACGGGCTGGTGACGCGCCGCGCCGGCCAGGCCGACCGCCGCCAGGCGCTGATCTCGATCACCCCGCGCGGCCTCGCGCTGGCCCAGCCGCTGCTGGCGCGCGCCGCCCAGCACGAGCGCGCAGTGCTGGACGACTTTGGCCCGCGCCAGGGCGCGCTGCTGAAAGAAGCCCTGCGGCAGCTGATTGCGCTGCATACGCAACGCTAGGCGCCCTCCGCCGCCTTCAGGATCGCCAGCGGCGAACTGTCCACCTTGATGCGCTGCAACACGATATTCGAGCGGATATCCATCACGCCCTTGGTGCGGTACAGCCGGTTCACGATGAAGTCCGAGTAGTGCTTCAGGTTGCGCGCCTGCACCCGCAGGATGTAGTTGCTGTCGCCGGTGATGATGTACGCGGACAGCACTTCCGGCCACGACTGAACCGCGGCGATAAAGGTGTCGTGCCAGCCTTCCACATCATGGCGCATCGAGACCTGCACGATCGCCTCAAGCTCCAGCCCGAGCTGCTCGGCGTCGAACCAGGCGCGGTAGCCGCCGATCACCCCTGACTCTTCCAGCAGGCGCACCCGCCGCAGGCATGCCGAAGGCGACAGCGCCACGCGGTCGGCCAGGTCCTGGTTGCTGATGCGGCCGTTCTCCTGCAGGCAGGTCAGGATGCGCAGGTCGGTGGGATCGAGGTTCATTCGAATTTCCTTCGACTAATCATCAATTCTTCGCATTTTATGCGAAAGATGACCGCGTCGACGGTCCATTTAGCAAGCCTCTTGCCGGCAATTTTGACTATGATTTCCGTCATCGAGGCAGACAACGAC
>NZ_JBYSZW010000100.1:0-9883 GCF_058787575.1 Cupriavidus sp. FW305-3-2-15-C-LB2 | reverse complement strand
TCGAGCAGCGCATCGACAACAAGATCATCCGCCCGAGCGCCAACTACACCGGTCCGGAGAACCTGAAGTTCGTGCCGCTGAAGGATCGCAAGTAAGACCGGCTGCCGGTTTGCTCCGCGTCGGGTTGCCTTGATCCGGGCCTGCGGGCAAGGGGGTAGTTGGTCGCTGACATGGGACCACTACCCCTTTTTCATACCTATATTGATTTCCCTACACCATGAATTCTGCAAACCGCAAACCGCTACCGGGCACCAAGCTGGATTACTTTGACGCGCGCGCCGCGGTCGAGGCAATCCAGCCGGGTGCCTACGACAAGCTGCCGTACACGTCGCGCGTGCTGGCAGAAAACCTGGTGCGCCGCTGCGATCCCGCCACGCTGACGGATTCGCTCAAGCAGCTGATCGGGCGCAAGCGCGACCTCGATTTCCCGTGGTTCCCGGCGCGCGTGGTGTGCCATGACATCCTGGGCCAGACCGCGCTGGTGGACCTGGCCGGCCTGCGCGACGCCATCGCCGACCAGGGCGGCGACCCCGCCAAGGTCAACCCGGTAGTGCCGGTGCAGCTGATCGTCGATCATTCGCTGGCGGTGGAGTGCGGCGGCTTCGACCCCGATGCGTTCGCCAAGAACCGCGCCATCGAAGACCGCCGCAACGAAGACCGCTTCCACTTCATCGACTGGACCAAGCAGGCGTTCAAGAACGTCGACGTGATCCCGCCGGGCAACGGCATCATGCACCAGATCAACCTGGAGAAGATGTCGCCGGTGATCCACGCCGACAACGGCGTGGCTTACCCCGATACCTGCGTCGGCACCGACAGCCACACCCCGCATGTGGATGCGCTCGGCGTGATCGCCATCGGCGTGGGCGGCCTGGAAGCCGAGAACGTGATGCTCGGCCGCGCCTCGTGGATGCGCCTGCCGGATATCGTCGGCGTGGAGCTGACCGGAAAGCGCCAGCCCGGCATCACCGCCACCGACATCGTGCTGGCCCTGACTGAATTCCTGCGCAAGGAAAAGGTGGTCGGCGCCTATCTGGAGTTCCGTGGCGAAGGCGCCTCCAGCCTGACGCTCGGCGACCGCGCGACTATTTCCAACATGGCCCCGGAATATGGCGCCACTGCCGCGATGTTCTTCATCGACGAGCAGACCATCGATTACCTGCGCCTGACCGGCCGCACCGACGAGCAGCTCAAGCTGGTCGAAACGTACGCCAGGACTGCCGGCCTGTGGGCGGATTCGCTGAAGAACGCCGAATACGAGCGCGTGCTGAAGTTCGACCTGTCGAGCGTGGTGCGCAACATGGCCGGCCCGTCCAACCCGCACAAGCGCCTGCCGACCTCCGCGCTGGCCGAGCGCGGCATCGCCGTCGACCTGGACAAGGCCCGCGCGCAGGAAGCCGAAGGCCTGATGCCGGACGGCGCGGTCATCATCGCCGCCATCACCAGCTGCACCAACACCAGCAACCCGCGCAACGTGATCGCCGCCGCGCTGCTGGCGCGCAACGCCAATGCTCGCGGCCTGGCGCGCAAGCCGTGGGTCAAGTCGTCGCTGGCCCCGGGATCCAAGGCAGTCGAGCTGTACCTGGAAGAAGCGAATCTGCTGCCCGACCTCGAGAAGCTTGGCTTCGGCATCGTCGCCTTTGCCTGCACCACCTGCAACGGCATGTCCGGAGCGCTGGACCCGAAGATCCAGCAAGAGATCATCGACCGCGACCTGTACGCGACGGCAGTGCTGTCCGGCAACCGCAACTTCGATGGCCGCATCCACCCGTACGCCAAGCAGGCCTTCCTGGCCTCGCCGCCGCTGGTGGTGGCCTATGCCATCGCCGGCACCATCCGCTTCGATATCGAAAAGGACGTGCTGGGCACGGACCAGGACGGCAAGCCGGTCTACCTGAAGGACATCTGGCCGAGCGACGAAGAGATCGACGCGATCGTGGCGAAGAGCGTCAAGCCCGAACAGTTCCGCAAGGTCTACGAGCCGATGTTCGCCATTACCGCGGCCAGCGGCGAATCGGTCAGTCCCCTGTACGACTGGCGTCCGCAGAGCACCTACATCCGCCGCCCGCCCTACTGGGAAGGCGCGCTGGCCGGCGAACGCACGCTCAAGGCGCTGCGTCCGCTGGCGGTGCTGGGCGACAACATCACCACCGACCACCTGTCGCCGTCCAACGCCATCATGCTCAACAGCGCCGCCGGGGAATACCTGGCCAGGATGGGCTTGCCGGAAGAGGACTTCAACTCGTACGCCACCCACCGCGGCGACCACCTGACCGCGCAGCGCGCCACCTTTGCCAACCCGACCCTGATCAATGAAATGGCTGTGGTCGATGGCCAGGTCAAGAAGGGTTCGCTGGCGCGCATCGAGCCCGAAGGCAAGGTCGTGCGCATGTGGGAAGCGATCGAGACGTACATGGATCGCAAGCAGCCGCTGATCATCATCGCCGGCGCGGACTATGGCCAGGGCTCGTCGCGCGACTGGGCCGCCAAGGGCGTGCGCCTGGCCGGCGTGGAAGTCATCGTCGCCGAGGGCTTCGAGCGCATCCACCGCACCAACCTGATCGGCATGGGCGTGCTGCCGCTGGAGTTCAAGCCGGGCGTGAACCGCCTGACGCTGGGCCTGGACGGCACCGAGACCTATGACGTGATCGGCGAGCGCCAGCCGCGCGCCACGCTGACACTGGTGGTGAACCGCAAGAACGGCGAGCGCGTGGAAGTGCCGGTGACCTGCCGCCTCGACAGCGACGAGGAAGTGTCGATCTACGAAGCTGGCGGCGTGCTGCAGCGCTTCGCGCAGGACTTCCTTGAGTCGTCGCGGGCAACTGCATAAGCTGTGACAAAGGGCCCGAGCGGCACGCATGCCGCCCGGGCCAACCAGGACAAAGATTTCCATGACTCACGTACCCCAGATCAAGATTCCCGCCACCTATATCCGTGGCGGCACCAGCAAAGGCGTGTTCTTCCGCCTGCAGGATTTGCCGGAAACGGCACAAGTGCCCGGCCCGGCCCGCGACGCGCTGCTGATGCGCGTGATCGGCAGCCCCGACCCCTATGGCAAGCAGATCGACGGCATGGGTGCCGCCACCTCCAGCACCAGCAAGACCGTCATCCTGTCCAAGAGCACGCGGCCCGACCACGATGTCGACTATCTGTTCGGCCAGGTCTCGATTGACCAGCCCTTTGTCGACTGGAGTGGCAACTGCGGCAACCTGTCGGCAGCGGTCGGTCCCTTTGCCATCAGCGCCGGCCTGGTCGATGCCAGCCGCATCCCGCACAACGGCGTGGCCGTGGTGCGCATCTGGCAGGCCAATATCGGCAAGACCATCATCGGCCATGTGCCCGTCACCAACGGTGAAGTGCAGGAAACCGGCGATTTCGAGCTCGATGGCGTGACCTTCCCGGCCGCCGAAGTGCAGCTTGAGTTCATGGATCCGGCCGCCGAGGAAGAAGGCGCCGGCGGCGCGATGTTCCCCACCGGCAACGTGGTCGACGACCTCGAAGTGCCGGGCGTGGGCACGCTCAAGGCCACCATGATCAACGCCGGCATCCCGACCATCTTCGTCAACGCCGAGAGCATCGGCTACACCGGCACCGAGCTGCAGGACGCCATCAACAGCGACACCAGGGCGCTGGCGATGTTCGAGACCATCCGTGCCTACGGCGCGCTGCGCATGGGCCTGATCAAGAACGTGGACGAGGCCGCCAAGCGCCAGCACACGCCCAAGGTGGCCTTTGTCGCCAGGCCGGTCGACTACGTCGCCTCCAGCGGCAAGAAGGTGGCCGCGGCCGATGTGGACCTGCTGGTGCGCGCGCTGTCGATGGGTAAGCTGCACCACGCCATGATGGGCACGGCAGCGGTGGCGATCGGCACCGCCGCCGCCATCCCCGGCACGCTGGTCAACCTGGCCGCCGGCGGCGGCGAGCGCAACGCGGTGCGTTTCGGGCATCCGTCCGGCACGTTGCGCGTGGGCGCCGAGGCGCAGCAGGTCGACGGCGAATGGGCGGTCAAGAAGGCCATCATGAGCCGCAGTGCGCGCGTGCTGATGGAAGGCTGGGTGCGCGTGCCCGGCGACGCGTTCTGAGCTGAGCCGCACCCGCGAGGCCGTTCATGTCCACCGACACGCCGTCCGCGCAACGCCCCGATCCGGACCAGGTGCTGGTCGACATCGTCGACTATGTCACCCGGTACGAGATCAAGAGCGGCCTCGCCTATGACACCGCCCGCAACTGCCTGATCGACACGCTCGGTTGCGGGCTCGAAGCCCTCTCCTACCCGGCCTGTACCAAGCTGCTGGGTCCCGTTGTTCCGGGCACGATCGTGCCCAACGGCGCGCGCGTGCCGGGCACCCAGTTCCAGCTCGATCCGGTCCAGGCCGCGTTCAATATCGGCGCGATGATCCGCTGGCTGGACTTCAACGACACCTGGCTCGCTGCCGAATGGGGTCATCCGTCGGATAACCTCGGCGGCATCCTGGCCACCGCTGACTGGATCTCGCGCAACCACATCGCCGCCGGGCGCAAGCCGCTGACGATGAAGGCAGTGCTGGCGGCGATGATCAAGGCACATGAGATCCAGGGCTGCATCGCGCTGGAGAATTCGTTCAACCAGGTCGGGCTGGACCACGTGGTGCTGGTCAAGGTGGCCTCCACCGCCGTGGTCGCGCAGATGCTAGGCCTCACGCGCGACGAGATCCTCAATGCCGTGTCGCTGGCCTGGGTCGACGGCCAGAGCCTGCGCACCTACCGCCACGCCCCCAACGCCGGCAGCCGCAAGAGCTGGGCCGCCGGCGACGCCACCAGCCGCGCGGTGCGGCTGGCGCTGATCGCCCGCACCGGCGAGATGGGCTACCCGTCGGTGCTGACGGCAAAGACCTGGGGCTTCTACGACGTGCTGTTCAAGGGGCAGCCGTTCCGCTTCCAGCGGCCGTACGGGACGTACGTGATGGAGAACATCCTGTTCAAGATCTCATACCCGGCTGAATTCCACGCGCAGACCGCGGTGGAGGCAGCGATGCAGCTGCACGGCGCGCTGGCGCTCGCGGGGCGCAGCGCGGCCGATATCGCCGCCATCACCATCCGCACCCACGAGGCCTGCCTGCGCATCATCGACAAGCAGGGCCCGCTCAGCAATCCGGCGGATCGCGACCACTGCATCCAGTACATGGTGGCCGTGCCGCTGCTGTTCGGCCGCCTGACCGCCGCCGACTACGAAGACAGGATTGCCGCCGACCCGCGCATCGACGCGCTGCGCGGCAGGATCACCTGTGTGGAAGACCCCGCGCTGACGCGCGACTATCACGACCCCGCCAAGCGCTCGATCGCCAATGCGCTGACCGTGACGCTGGCGGATGGCACCGTGCTGGACGAGGTGCTGGTCGAATATCCGCTCGGCCACAAGCGCCGCCGCGCCGAGGGCATCCCGCTGCTGGTGGAAAAATTCCGCACCAACCTCGCCCGCCGCTTCCCGCCGAAACAGCAGCAGGCCATCCTTGCCGCGTCGCTGGACCAGGCGCGGCTGGAGGCCATGCCGGTCAATGAGTACCTCGATATGTATGCGATTTGAGTTATCGCCCGGGCAACTTCATGCCGAATCGGCATAACCCTTGCAGCGCCCCTCCCGCGCCAAATTCTCCTCACGTATAGTCACTGCCGCTGCCTGAACGGGCCCTGCATCACAGGCCCCGCTGCCGGCAGCCACCGACTGAACACGGACGGCACCATTCCACCCATAAGGTATGTCGTGCCGATTCCAGTACGGGCCACACGTTCGTATAGATACCGAGGAGAAACATGAAACACTTCGCCCGCGTCACCACGCTGGCCGCTGCCCTGCTGTCGGCGAGCCTGATCACCGGCACTGCCCACGCGCAGCTCGCCCCCGCCGCACAATCCGCCGCCGCACCCGCCACCGCCCAGGCCGAAGCCCGCAAGGCCAATATCGTCATCATCGGCACCGGCGGCACCATTGCCGGCGCCGGCGCATCGGTGACCAACACCGCGGCCTACCAGTCCGCCGTGGTGCCGGTCGACAAGATCATCGCCTCGGTGCCCGAAATCTCCAAGGTCGCCAACGTCAAGGGTGAGCAGATCTTCCAGATCGGTTCGGAGAGCTTCAACAACGAACGCCTGCTGAAGCTGGCCAAGCGCGTATCGGAACTGCTCAAGCAGCCAGACGTGGACGGCATCGTCATTACGCACGGCACCGACACCATCGAGGAAACCGCTTACTTCCTGAACCTGACGCTCAAGAGCGACAAGCCGGTGGTGGTGGTGGGTTCGATGCGCCCGGGCACCGCGCTGGGCGCCGATGGCGCGCTCAACCTGTACGACGCCGTGCTGGTCGCCTCCAACCCTGCCTCCAAGGGCAAGGGCACGCTGGCCGTGCTGAACGACGAGATCCACACCGGCCGCGACGTCACCAAGAGCAACACCTTCAAGACCGAGACCTTCCGCTCGCCGTTCGGCCCGCTGGGCTACGTGGTCGAAGGCCGCACGCTGTTCTACCGCCTGCCGGCGCGTCCGCACACGCAGCAGACGCAGTGGGACATCGACAAGATCGACAAGCTGCCTGAGGTGGCAGTGCTCTACGCCTACGGCAACGCCAATCCAGCCGCGGTCGACGCCGCGGTGAAGAGCGGTGCCAAGGCCATCATCTACGCGGCCACCGGCAACGGCAGCGTCGGCGACTACATGGTGGAGTCGCTCAAGGCCGCGCGCGCCAAGGGCGTGCAGATCGTGCGCGCCTCGCGCACCGGCAGCGGCGTGGTGGTGCGCAACGCAGAGCAGCCGGATGACAAGTACGACTGGATCGTCACCGACGACCAGCTGCCGCAGAAGGCACGCATCCTGATGGCGCTGGCGCTGACGCAGACCAACGACGCCAAGGCGCTGCAGCAGGTCTTCTGGAAGTACTGATGAGCTCGTGGAGCAGGCGGTATCGCCGCTAGACGCTCCCGCCCTCTCCCCCAGCCCCTCTCCCGCGCGCGGGAGAGGGGAGCAAACCGGCGGCTGCATCGGCCGGCAGCAATTTCCCGGCCGTCTCCCCTTCCTTTCCCTCTTCTTCCCGTTCCAGCCATTGCCTTGGCGATTGGCCCAGCCGTGCCGTAAACGCGCGCGACAGCGCCGACGCATTGGCATAGCCCAGCTCCAGCGCCACGGATTTCACCGGACGGCCCAGGCGCAACTGCGCCTGCGCCAGCGTCAGGCGCCAGTCGGTCAGGTAGTCGGCCGGCGGCTGCCCCACGACACGCCGGAAACTCGCGGCAAAGGCGCTGCGCGACATGCCCGCGCGCGCCGCCATGCGCGGCAGGTCCCACGGCTCGCCCGGCGCCTCGTGCAGCGCCACCAGCGCGCGTGCCAGGCGCGGGTCGGACAGGCCGGCAATCAGGCCCGCCTGGATGCCGGCCTCCTGGTGGTGGTCGATCAGCCAGCGCAGCAGCTGGATCAGCACCACCTCGAACAGCCGGTCGGCCAGCAGGCGGTGGCCGCAGCGCACCTGGCCGGCCTCGGCAAACAGCAGCGCCAGCGACTGCTCCAGGCCGGCCACGTGCGCCAGCGGCAAGGCGATCAGCGGCGGCAGCGCGCGCACTACCGGGTTGCGCGCACCGCCGTCGAAGTCCAGCGCCGCACAGGTGAAATCCGAGCCTTCCTGCGGCGGGTTGTGGAACATGTGGTGGACCGGGCGCGGGTAGAACAGCAGCGTGGGCTCGTCAAAGCGCAGGGTGCCCGGCAGGCCCGAGCCCGGCGGGTGCCGCAGCTCCAGTTCGCCGCGGCGCAGGACATGCAGGAAGCCGCGGCCCGGCTGCGCGGCGAACTGAGTCAGCCCGCACAGCGGTCCCTGGTGGAACAGGTGCGCACGCGCGCGAAACCGCTCCAGCAGCGCGGAAAGCCGGTCGATGGGTTCAGGCATGGTCTGGACGAATTGGTATGTACGTAGGACTTTACGCACCCAATGGTACTCGATGGTTACCCATACTGCAGTCAAGGCGATCGCAACTGCCTTGTCCTTTCAACCTGTACCAAGGAGTCCACCATGTCCCGCGTTCCCCTCGTCAATCCCGCCACTGCCACGGGCGACAGCCAGGCCCTGCTGGCCGAGATCCACGGTGCCTTTGGCGTCGCCCCGAACATGTTCCGTGCTGTCGCCAATTCGCCCGCTGCGTTGCGCAGCATGTGGCGCGCGTTCGGTGCGCTCGGCGGCGGTGTGCTGGGTGCGGCACTGGGCGAGAAGATCGCCGTGGCCGTGGCCGATCGAAACCAGTGTGAATACTGTCTCGCCGCCCACACCGCGCTGGGCCGGAAGGCCGGCGCCACCGCCCAGGAAATGTCCGAGGCGCAGGCTGGCCGGGCGCAGGATGCACGGACCGCCGCAGCGCTGTCGTTCGCGCTCAAGCTGGTCAACCAGCGCGGCCAGGTCAGCGATGCGGATGTGGCGCAATTGCGCGAGGCTGGCTTCAACGACGAACAGATCGTCGAGATCCTGGCGCATGTGGCGCTGAACCTGTTCACCAACTACGTGAACGTTGCCTTCGCGGTGCCGGTCGATTTTCCGAAGATCAAGCTGCGCGCGGCTGCGTAATCTGCCGCAACCAGGTGCGCGGTGGTGGCCTTCAGGCCGCCGCACGCGTGCCCTTGGTCATCAGCCGGGCTTCGATAAAGGTCCGGCTGACCTGAGGAAACCGCGCCCGGATGCGGCGCTCGATCCGGTCGATGGCGCCCGCGGCGCCGTTGGCAACGGTAGCGGTGGCGATGCGTCAGAAGCAGCACCGCGACCATCAGGCTCCAGAAATACAGCTCCTTGCCGTACCCGAACGGGTGCATGGCATCGGCCGGCCGGCGGCTGCGCGCCATGCCAACCAGCAGCAACAGCTCATTGCCGGTGTCGACGGTGGAATGGATGGCCTCGGACAGCATGGCCGAGCTGCCGGTCACGGCGGCGACGACAAACTTGGTGGCAGCGATCGCCACGTTGGCGGCAATCGCACCGTAGACAGCGATACGCGACCCCGAAGATACGGGGCTTGCCGGGAGCGTCTCGGATGCGGCAGATGCCGGGGACGCCCCGCCCTGCTGCGCAGTTTCAGGCCCACGCCGCATCGCTTTCCTCCACGAAGCTGCCCCTTTGCAATGGAAGCAGGTCGCGCCAGTGTACTGGCGCGCCTGGGTGTGAAGGTGAAAATACGGCGGTTAATTGCGTTTTATAAATTTGAAAAAACGGGCGCGCGATGCGTCCGCTCCGGATTCAGAACATGGCACTGCTCATCAACGCCTTGGCCACCAGTACGCCCTCGTCCGGCGCTTCCGCATAGACCGACACGTCGGTGACCACCTGCCGGCGCCCACGCCGCACCACCATCGCCACCGCGCGCAGCGCCGTACCCTTTGCCGGGGCCAGGTACTGGATAGAAAGCGAACTGGTCGCCCCGCCCTTCACATCGTCGGCACTGCCGCCAGAAGCTGCCGCCGCGGCGCCGGCAATATCGATCAGCGTGGCAATGACACCGCCATGGACGATGCTGCCGTTGGTCACGTTGGTCGGCAGGAATGGCATCTCCAGCTCGACATGATCGGGAGCCAGGCTGGCCAGCCGCACGGCGAGGGCGCGCGCCACCGGGGAGCCGATCAGGACGTTGTCTACCATAATGCGCATGCGGGGGTCGACCGCAGCGTGGCGATCGTGCTGGCGGGGCAAGGTGGCAAGGGCTTGTGACATTTGGGCTCCTGTGAACGGCTTACGTCGTGCCTGCAGCGTAAGCGCATGGTCTACACGGCTCAATTACGTCAGACGTAATCCTCGCCGGCCCAGCCCGGCATTCCGACTGCCTGTCATTCGTACCCGATATAATGGCTGGCCGTTTCACCCCAATCCCTCCCGCCACCATGC
>NZ_JBYSZW010000099.1:0-10377 GCF_058787575.1 Cupriavidus sp. FW305-3-2-15-C-LB2 | reverse complement strand
CCGCCCGCCCCATCACCCTGATCGTGCCCTTCACCGCCGGCGGCGCCACCGACGTGCAGATGCGCGCGCTGTGCCTGGCAGCATCGAAGACCCTGGGCCAGCCCATCGTGATCCAGAACCAGCCCGGCGTCAGCGGCACGCTCGGGCCCGCCGCGATGGCGCGCAGCGCGGCGCGCGACGGCTACACGCTGGCGCTGATCACACCGGCGTTGTTCCGCCTGCCGCACCTGCAGCCGGTGAACTACGACGCGATCAAGGACTTCACCTACATCATCGGCCTGACCAGCTATGTGTACGGGATCTCGGTGCCAGCGGGCTCGCCTTGGAAGCGCTTTGGCGACTTCGTCGAGCACGCGCGCGCCAACCCTGGCAAGGTCAACGTGGCATCGGTCGGCACCGGCTCGCTCGGCCAGATCACCGTGCGCCGGCTGGAACAGCAGGCCGGCATCAAGCTCAATTTCATCCCCTTCAAGGGCGGCGCCGATGCGTTGTCCGCGCTGCTGGGCGGCCACGTCGACGTGATGATAGAAGCCGGCTGGGGCGCCATGGCCGAAGCCGGCAAGGTACGCCTGCTGGCCGTGGCCGAGCCGCAGCGCCTGAAGCGCTGGCAGGCCGTGCCCACGCTGCGCGAGCTGGGCTACGACATCACCGTGCAGTCCGAAATCGGCATCGCCGGCCCGCGCGCGCTGGACCCCGCGGTGGTCGCCACGCTGCACGATGCCTTCCGCCAGGCCACATCGGACCCTGCCTACCTGCGCGCGCTCGAATCCGAATCGATGCCCAACCGCCATATGAATACCGCCGACTACCAGCACTACGCCGCTTCGCAATTCGCCAGCGACAAGCGGCTGGTGGCCGAGCTCGGCATCCGGCTGGACTGAGCCCTACGCACGCAAAGGAGCCATCGCATGAGCGAACCCGATCCCATCCGTCCCGCCGCCATTTCGGACGCCGAGTGGGCCACCCGCATCGAGCTGGCCGCGCTCTACCGCGCCATCCACCGGTACGGCATGACCGACCTGATCTACAACCACATCACCGCGCGCGTTCCGGGCGAGCCTGAGCACATCCTGCTCAACCCCTACGGGCTGCTGTACCAGGAAGTAAACGCGTCCAGCCTGTACAAGATCCACCTGAACGGCGACATCGTCCACCGGCCCGAGCGCGATGCCGGAGAGCTGGGCCTGAACCCCGCCGCCTACGTGATCCACACCGCCGTGCACGCCGCGCGCCATGATGCGCTGTGCGTGCTGCACACGCATACGCGCGCATCGTCGGCGGTATCGGCCATGGCCTGCGGCCTGCTGCCGGTGTCGCAGCATGCGCATATGTTCTACGGGCGCATTGCGTACCACGACTTCTCCGGCCCGGTAGTCGACCTGGCCCAGCAGGGCCAGCTGGTGCAGGACCTGGGCCAGCACAACGCGATGATCCTGCGCAACCACGGCCTGCTGGTATGCGGGCGCACCATCGCCGAAGCCTTCTTCAACATCTACTGGCTGGAATCGGCCTGCAAGATCCAGGTCGATGCCATGGCTGGCGGCGAACTGGTGATGCCGTCACCGGCATCGCTGGAAGCCAGCCGCAAGGCCTTCGGCCGCGTAGCCATCCGCGGCGACCGCGAATGGGCGGCGGTGCGGCGCGAGCTGGACCACATCGACCCGTCCTACCGGCACTGACCCCGCCTTCGACCTGAGCACAAGACTGGAGACAACATGACCCAAGCCACCGCCGCCGATGCGGCAACCTTCGCAGTAGCCGTTCCCGCCCTTGGGCCCGATGTGCGCTGCCACGTGCTGCAGCCCGGCCGCCCGCCGCTGTTCATCGAACCGGCCGGCGAACGCCTGCTGGACCGCGCGCAGTTCCGCCAGTGGTCGCGCACGGTGCGCCCGGCGCTGGACGCGCTGATCCTGGAACATGGCGGGATCGTGCTGCGCGGCTTCCCGACCGCCGGCACGGAGGACTTTGCCGACTTCATCGAGCAGTTTCCGGCCTTCGACGGTGGCTACGCCGGCGGCCGCGCCCCGCGCGAAACCATCAGCGGCCGCGTGATGGAAGCCACGCGGCTGTCGGCCAGCGTGCGCCTGGCGGTACATTCCGAAATGGCTTACCGCCGCGACTACCCGCGCCGCATCGCCTTCTTCTCGCGCAAGACCGCCGAGGTGGGCGGCGAAACCCTGATCACCGATGTGCGCCACCTGGCCGAGCGCATGGACCCAGAACTGGCCGGCAGGCTCGCCACGCTGGGCAGCCGCACCGCGATCAACTTCGGACCGCGGCGCGATGCCGACGATGCCTCTTACGCGCATATGGACGAGCGCGGCTGGAACCAGTCGTTCCATACCGAGGACCCGGCCGACGTGAACCGGCTGTGCGCCGAGCGCGGGCTGGAACCAGTCTGGCATGAAGACGGCAGCCTGACCGTGCTCAATGCGCTGGAGCCGTTCGTGGTACATCCGCAGACCGGACGCAAGCTGTACCGGTCGATCCTGCATATGCTGCCGCAGGTGGAGAACCCCGAGCAGGACCTGGAACGGCGCAAGCGCCAGAAGTACCCGACCGGCGCCACGCTGGGCAATGGCGAACGCCTGACCGATGCCGAACGCGCGCATATCGACCAACTGTGCGACCAGACCACCTATAGCTGGCCCTGGCGCGATGGCGACGTGATGGTGCTGGACAACCTGCAGGTCTGGCACGGCCGCAACCCGTACCAGGGCACGCGCGACGTGCAGGTGGCGCTGTTGGATTAAGGCGCGCGGGCCGAGCCTGTTGCAGCGGGCAGGCGTCGATATAATCAGCCGCGCAATGCCATAAATTAAGACATTAAGACAATAAGCCATCAGGCGGACGGGGTGCAGCGTCTTCTTGACTTACGCTGCGAGGGAACCATGACCAGCGCTGACCACGCCCTGTCCGGACGGCTGTCCGCGACCATCCCTGCCCGCCGTGCCGCAGGCAGTTCCGTTTCTGCGCCAGCCGCGCCGCACACCCCGCTGCTGCAAGGCGTGCATCGTCGCGCAGACCAGCTGATGACGGCCATGCTGTGGGTGCTGGGCCTGCTGTCGCTGATCGTCGGCATCACTATGGGTCGACCGGGCTGACGCTGACACTGGGCTTGCCGATGGCGCTGCTCGGCACGCTGATGGCGGTCACCGTGCCCGCCCGCCTGGCGACGCGGCTGGCGATGGCCGTGCTGCTGATCGCTGGCCGGCACCTGTACGCGAAAGCGCATGATGGCCAGATCACCGGTGTACTCAAGCTTGACGTCCGACAGCACCGGCGCATTGGCCTTGTCTGCAAAGAAGCGCTGCTTCAGGTAGTCCGTGGCGGCAGCCTTGCCGCGCACAACCAGGCCATGCGGGTCGGATTCGCCGGTGGGCAGGGTCCAGACGAACTCATCGTCCAGGCACGCGGCGATGCGCTCCATGTCTGCGCGGGCAAAGGCGGCGAAGAACTCGCCCATCACGGCTTTCACGTCTGATTCGGCCATCTTGTCTCCACTTCTGGTTGTGGTGCCCGGCTAGGGCGGTTGTCCGGGCATCTTGGCCAAAGGCCGGGATTCGTACCACCACCCGAAAAGGATGGGCCGGGAAGCGGAGTCGACGGCCGACCGCTAAGCCACCAGCGACCGGAACTCCCGCGCCATCGCCGGTGCCACCTGGCTGGCGCACTTGGCCAGGTTCACCTGCATCGCCGTGGCCGCGATTTCAAGGAGCTCCGGCTTAATGTCGTAGCCACGCTGCCCCAGCCACACGATCACGTCCAGCAAGTGCCACAGCGAACTGCTGCCTTCATGCACCGGCACCGGGAAGGAATCCGGGTAGCCAAGCATCAGCTTGCGCATGTTCTGGCGAGACACGCCAACCATCTCGGCAATATCCGTCAGCCCGACCAGGTCAGGCGCCGCCTCGATCAGCGTGGACGACGGCATGGCGCGGCGGGCATCGGCCAGGGCACTCACCATGGCCACCCGCGCCGACTCTGCCTCGCGGACAAATGCCAGCGCCACGCGGCCCGGCAGGCCGGTGCCCACCAGCGCGTCATCACACCCCGCCTCGGCCAGGCGTTCGACCAGCGCATCGGTATCGCTGTCCGCCTGCGACAGGTGAAATTTGAGGGTGAAGGCATATTCCATGGTCATGTCCTGAATTGCAGTACGCGCAGCGTTGTCACTTCCCGCTGATGCGAGCAGTTGGCCACGATCCGCCGGATGGCATTGGCGTGGTTGCCCGGATTCTTTGGCGTGCTCCAGACGCTGGATACACAGAACTCGCCGCAGCGGCATTCCTTGTCGTTGTCGGGGCAGTAGATGCGGCCCCACGCATGACCGTTGCCCTTGGCCTGCTCGACACGCCAGCCATGCAGCGCTGCATGCCTGAGTGCGGCCTCAATCTTCTTCCTTGGGTGCCTGGCGCGGGTCATTCGTGTCTCCGAGACTAGATGCGCAATGACTGGTTGTCAAGTGACAACCAGAAAATAAGCACAATCCGAGTGGATCGGAGCATTGTCTTTGGACTTGCCCGAGCGGGCATTGAGAGGACTCTGGAATCGGCGGAAACGAAGTCGTAGCCAGGTGATGCAGGTGTTAGCGCATACTATTCACGCGGAGCGGCAACGACTCCGCGCAATGCGGCGCGTTCGATCGCCGCCTCAACCAGGCCTTCGGATTTCGCGCTCTCGACAAACTTGCGCGCGTAGGCAGCACTGTAATCCCGTCCTTTCGGCGTTGCCATCCCGGCCTTCTCCCCGCCGGACCGGCCCTCTAGCACGCGCGAACCCGCGAGTTTCTCGGCCTGGCTGTACATGCCTGCCTTGGTTCCGAAAATGACATCTGCCCTTCCGGCCCGCAGCGATTCAACCATGTCTGCAATAGTTGAAGACCGAACCAGCGTGGCACTCCGCATGGTGCTGGCAAGATAGGCATCCGGCGAGCTCTTTTCCACCACGCCAATCCGGACACCGGGCCTGTCGACGTCCGCCAGCGTGGTGATGCGCGAACCCGGCGGAACGAGGTAGCTGAACTCGACCTCCATGTATGGCGCGGTAAAGTCCACGACCGACGCGCGCTCGGTACTGATTCCCATCGTGGCGACATCCCACTCCCCGGTTTTTGCGCCGGCGATCAACGCCGGGACCGAAGTGTAGGCAACGGGCTCGAACGAAACGCCGAGACGCCGCGCCATTTCCTTGCCGAGGTCAACGGCAACGCCTCTGAACTCCCCTGACGCAGCATCCTTCGTCGCATGGATCGGGGAGCCCGATATGAATCCGACGCGGAGTTTTCCCGTCGGCGCCAATGCGCTCCGCGCATCAGGCGTGGGTGCCGTCCGGGGCCCCGCACAGCCAGCGAGTACCAGTGCAAGGATTACCGCCAGCCGTCGAATCGCACGCATGTCATGGCAATTGCCGCAAGCCACCGCCCTCTCCATCAGGTATTTGCCACGTCCGATGCCTGCTATGGTCCTGCCCGCGGCTTGCGCCGCTTTGAGACATCCATAGCCCCGCACCAGGCATTACTTCTTCTTCCTGGGATCATCAGCCGGGTTGACGAAGTTGAAAGCCCAGGGCCCCGACGCATTGATCTGGATAACGGTTTCCTCCTTGGTCCAGCCAAAGTGGCGCATCTTGGGTGGCATGACAATCAGGCTGCCGGCGCCGAGCGGCGAGGTCTTTTCCGGGTCGAGCTTGTCGCCCATGCCATAGTTGAACGTCCCGGAAAGCACGGTCACCCGCTCCACGCCCGGGTGCCAGTGCGCCGGCACCTTGGCATCCGCGGGCAGCTTGATCCGGGCCGTGAACGGCGCTTTCTTGTCCATCTTCCCCTCGAGGACGGCAAGTTTGGCACCCGGTATCAGTGGAAGGTCCGCCCATTTGACCTCGTCGGCAGTGACCATGACCATGTCGCCCGGCGGGGCAGCCAATGCCGCAGACATCGTCAGGCAGACGCCGAAGGCCAGTGTGGCAATCGGGGGAAGCTTGTTCTTCATGGCGCGCTCCTTCCTGAGACGGCAACCAGACGGTAGAAGCGGCGCGGCGATGGCACAGACCTTACAAATGCCATCTGGCACCGATTCCACCGCCAGCCGCGCTGGTGACACCCACTGCATGGCACAGGTTCAGGCATGCAGGCTCGAGCGTCTTTATCGCCCATAGCATTAATGTGATGCATATCGCGGGCCACCCGTGGCGGGAGGCTGACGAGCGGGCGCGTGACGCTCGCGCGATGTGTCGGTTGCACGGTAAATCAGCCAGATGGTTTCAATTTTGAAACACAGGCGGCTGGCGTACGAGGCCCCGACGTTCAACTCCCTTTCCATACCGGCGGGCGCCGGTTCACGAACGCATCCACCCCTTCCCGGAAGTCACCGCTGCCGTAGCACAAGCGCACCAGGTCATCCGTGTCGGCCACCGACTGCACGGTCTGGCGCCGCAACGCCTCCTTGACCACCGTCTGCGTGACAGGCGCCAGCGCGCCAAGCCGGTCGCATAGCGAGACGACCTCGGCCTCCAGCGCATCGGCAGCGTACACACCCTCAAGAAACCCGCACGCGAGCGCAGCCTCGGCGTCGAGGATCTGCGCCAGCAGCAGCATGCGGCGCACCGGCTGCAGCCCCCAGGCCGCACGCAGCTTGGCAAGGTTCAGTGCCGACAGCGTGTTGCCCAGCGTGCGCGCAATCGGCACGCCAAAGCGGGCCTTGGGCGTCGCGACACGGAAGTCGCACGCAGTGGCGATGGCCAGGCCGCCGCCCACCGCCCAGCCTTCGATAACCGCCACAGTTGGCATCGGCAGTTGCTCGACAAGGCGGACGCCTTCGTCGATACGCGCTTCGTAGGCAACCCCGTCCTCGCCGCTGGAGAACTGCTGGAACTGCGCAATATCAGTACCTGCGACAAAGGCCTCTCCGCCCGCGCCGCGCAGCACCACCACGCGCGCACCCGCATTGCCTTGCGCCGCAAGCGCGCGGCAATGCGTGGCAAGTTGCTCGTACATGGCCCACGTCATCGCATTGCGCGCGGCTGGTCGGTCGAACGTCAGCGTTGCGACCTGCCCCTGCATCGTGAGCGTGACTTGTCCGTCGTTGCCGGGACCGCCCTCCGGCGGCAGCGCGGCCTTCATGATCCGAAGGCGCCGGCTACAGCCAGCGACTGTTGTTCGTCCTTCGGGATACCCAGCTCGGCCAGGACTTCTTCCGTATGCTGGCCGAGCAGCGGCGGCGCGCGCCGTACCTGCTGGGGCGTGCCGCCCATCTTCACCGCGAAGCCGATATTGGGCACCTTGCCCTCGATCGGATGATCGATTTCGATGCGCATCTGGCGGTGGCGGCCGTGCTCGCTGTCGAAGGCCTGCGGGTAGGTCAGGATCGGCCCGGCCGGAATGCCGACGCCGAGCAGGCGCTCGATCCAGTAGTCGCTGCTCTCCTTGACGAAGCTCTCCTCCAGCATCGCGATCAGTGCCTGCCGGTTGGCCAGGCGCAGCGCCACGGTGGCAAAGCGCTCGTCCGCGAGCAGGTCGGGCCGGTCGAGCGTGTTGCACAGCAGTTGCCACAGCTTCTGGTTGGTGGCCCCCATGACGAAGTAGCCATCGGCGGACTTCATCGCCTGGTAAGGCGCGCTCATGCGGTTGGCCGTGCCCAGCGGCTCGGGCTCGCGGCCCGTGCCCCAGTATTCGCAGGTGTCCCACACCGAGAACGCCAGCGCGGAATCGAACAGCGACGCATCGACATACTGCCCCTTGCCCGTCTCCCTGGCGCCGATGTAGGCAGACAGCATGCCGTAGGTGGCGAACAGCGCGCAGCCGATATCGGCCACCGGTACGCCGGCCTTCACCGGCGCGCCGCCCGGGTAGCCGGTGACGCTCATCACGCCCGACATCGCCTGCGCCATCAGGTCAAAGCCCGGCCGCCCGGCCCACGGTCCGCTCTGGCCAAAGCCCGAGATGCTGCAGTAGACCAGCTTGGGATTGATCCTGGCGAGGGTCTCATAGTCGATCCCCAGCCGCTTCATCACGCCGGGTCGGTAGTTCTCCACCAGGATGTCGGCCGTTTCCGCCAGGCGATAAAGCACCTGCCGGCCGGATTCGGTCTTCAGATCCAGGGTGACGCTGCGCTTGTTGCGGTTCATGTTGAGGAAGCCCATGCTGTCCGAGCCCTTCATCTTGAAACCCATCGCGCCGCGCGTCTGGTCGCCGCCGTCGGGCGGTTCGATCTTGATCACGTCGGCGCCCAGATCAGCCAGCAGCATGCAGGCGTAGGGCCCGGCCATGACCTGGCTGACGTCGAGCACGCGCACGCCGGCCAGCGGCAAGGTGGAGGCAGGCGCCTGTGCGCCCGAGTCGCGGAAATCTGTCATGGGATGCTTCTTCCTGGATAGATGGATGGGCAGCGTGCGCGCGTGCGTCGGTTCTCGGCCATTGCCTTGCGGCGCTCAGGTCTCGGCCTTTACGCCGGCGTCCTTCACGACCTTGGCCCACTTGGTGGACTCAGAGGCGATGAAGGCGGCGAACTGCTGGTTCGATCCGCCTGAGTCCTCGGCGCCAAAACTCTTGAGCCGCTCGGCAACATCGGGCATGGCCAGCACGCGGTTGACGTCGGCGTTCATGCGCTGCACCAGCGCCGGCGGCATGCTCTTCGGGCCCACCAGGCCGTACCACGACGCCGCGTCCAGCCCGGGGAAGCCGGACTCCGCCAGCGTCGGCACATTGGGATGGCTGGCCGCGCGCTTCAGGCGGGTCTGGGCGATCGCGATCACCTTGCCCTGCTGGATAAACGGCGTGGCGGCGGTCATGGTGTCGAACGCATAGTCGATCTGGCCGCCGATCAGGTCCGCCACCAGCGGGCCCGAGCCCTTGTAAGGCACGTGCACCACATCGAGCCTGGCCTGCAACCGGAACATCTCCAGCGCCAGGTGCTGCGCCGAACCGATGCCGGACGAGCCAAAGGAGATCTTCCCCGGCTTCTGCCGGCACAGCGCCACGATGTCCGAAACGCTGCGCACCTTCTGCTCCGGACGGCAGGTCAGCATATTGGGCGTGACGCCCACCAGCGAAATCGGCGTGAAGTCGGCGCGCGGGTCGTACTTGACGTCCAGCAGCGCCGGGGCGATCGCGTGGCTGTTCACATGCGCCATCAGCAAGGTAGTGCCGTCAGGCGGCTGCTTGGCCACATAGGCGGCGGCGATGGCGCCGGTAGCGCCGGGCTTGTTCTCCACCAGCACGCTGGTGTTCCACATGACCCCGAGCTTCTGCCCGATCACGCGTGCCAGCACATCGGTGCCGCCGCCGGGGGCGAAGCCCACCACAATGCGCACCGGGCCGGCGATGTCGGCGGCGCGCACCAGGCTGGGTATCGCCAGCCCGGCCGCTGCCGCCACAATGAATTGTCTGCGCTGCATTGCGTGTCTCCGTCCTGTAGTTATGGAGCCATCATCCGCAATACATCCGCCGCGGGCTATCGCTAATTGGGGGATTCTGGTTTCGCGTTTTGCGCAAGCACCGCCAGCACGCTGAGCGCCGCCGAGGAAAGTGCCCCATGGGGCCGATGGCACAGCACAAACTGCCGCTGCGCCCAGGGCGCCGCAATGGGCAGCCGCACAAAGCGGCTGCCGGCCGCCACCTCGCGCGCGATCGCCTCCGGCATCACCCCGCCGCCCAGGTTCTGCGCCACCAGCGCGGCCATGCTGTCGAAGCCGCCCACGCGCATGCGCATGCGCAGCACGCGGCCGGCCTCTTCCGCCAGCCGCTCCAGCACGATCGAGATCGCCGAACTCTCGCTGAGCACGATCAGGTCGCAGTCCAGCACGTCGTCCGGCGTGACCTTGCGGCGCCGCGCCAGCGCATGGCCGCGCGCCACCACCAGCACCAGTTCATCATTCCGATAGGGCGCGGTCGGCAGGTCGATCACGCCCAGGCTGCCGTCGTAAATGCCGATGTCCACGGTGCCGCGGCGCAGCGACTGCTGGACTTCCGCGCTGTTCATTTCCTGCAGGTCGATGCGCACGCCGGGGCAGGCCGTGGCGCAGCGTTGGATGTCGAAGGGGAGGAACTGGATGACTGCGGATTTGGGCGCGGCTACCCGGACCACGCCCAGGTCGCCGCCGACGAAGGAGGCGGCGTCGTCCTGCATGCGCTGGACGGTATGGGTGATGCCGCGGGCGTGGGCCAGCAGTGCGCGGCCGGCTTCGGTCAGGGCCATGCCGTGGGGCAGGCGTTCGAAGAGGGAGACGCCTAGTTGGGCTTCCAGTTCGAGGATGCGGCGGGAGGCGGCTGCGGGGGCCAGGTGGAGGCGCTCGGCGCCGCGGGTGATGCTGCCGAAGTCGGATACGGCGATGAAGAGCTGGACGGTGATGAGGTCGAAGTGCAGGCGGGGGGTGCGTGAG
>NZ_JBYSZW010000098.1:0-12577 GCF_058787575.1 Cupriavidus sp. FW305-3-2-15-C-LB2 | reverse complement strand
GTGTTCATCGGGGGGCTGGGGGCGGTTTGAACATCACGCATCGCTGCGCCGCGCCCCTTCGATGAGGGGCTGTGGCGGACAGGGTTGGTCAGGCGTCAGGCCGCTGCGGACAGCGTCCCGGTCCCGGCCGACACCAGCGGCACGTTGAAGACATCGTAGCCGAAACACCAGTCGGGGTTCTCGTTGCTGCGCAGCCAGGTGTTGTTGTGCGAGACCAGCTGGACCTTGCTCGCGCGCTCGTTGCGGTTCGCTTCATACAGCGCGAATGCCGAGGCGAAGTCGTCCACGCCGGTCTCGGTGAAGCAGCGCGTGAGCATCGCGGCATCCTCGATCGCCATCGCGGCGCCTTGTGCCATGTGCGGTTTCATCGGGTGGCAGGCATCGCCGAGCAGCACCAGGCGGCCCCGGCTCCACAACGGCAGCGGGTCGCGCTCCAGCAGCGGCCACTTGGTCACTTCGACGGTGCCTTCGATCAGCGACTGCACACCCTCGTGCCAGCCGTCGAATGCGGCGCGCATTTCCTCGATGCTGCTCGGGACCCAGCTCTTGCTCATGTCCCAGTCGGGCTCGGGCACGCCGGTGACGTAGTAGATCTCGTCGAGCTTGCTGGTATCGAAGTAGACCATCATGTGGCGGTCGTCGGTCCACCACTTGGTGCAGCGCTCATGCGTGAAGCCCTTGACGCGCGAGATCGGGAACACCGCGCGGTGCGCCACGTAGCCGGTGTACTTGGGCGGCTCGGCGCCCAGCAGCGTCTCGCGGATGCGCGAGTTGACGCCGTCCGCGCCGATCACGATGTCGGCCTCTTCGACCGTGCCGTCGGTGAAGCGCAATTGCACCACGTCGCCCTGGTCGGTGACGCTTTCCAGCTTCTTGTTGAAGAACAGCGTGTCGGGAGCCACGGCGTCGGTCAGCAACTTGTGGAAGTCGCCGCGGTGCACAGTCAGGTAGCTGGCGCCGTAGTGGCGCTCCGCGTAGTCGCCCAGCGGGATCTGCGCGATCACCTCGCCGCTCAGGCCGTCGCGGCTGTACCAGTAGTCGGGGTGGCAGCCCATGTCGTTGAGGGCGTTCTCGATGCCGATGCGCCGCATGATCTTCATCACGTTGGGCCCCACATGGATGCCCGCGCCCAGGCGCGAGAACGCCGGTGCCTGTTCATACAGCCTGACTTGGAAGCCGGCTCGCTGCAGCAGGGCGGCCGCGGCCGTCCCTCCGAGTCCGGCGCCGACAACTGCGATTCGCGGTTTGCCTTGCACGTTCTTTCTCCTGGCAATGACACAAGGTCGATGGGGGCTGGGGCGGCCACTCGGCCGACCGTTGAAAACGAGTGTACACACTCAAAATATCAAAGTAAAAGAAGAAATTGATGAACCTATGGAAAACCCTTACTGAAAACGTGAAGACGCCGCACATCGCGCTATATCGGTGAATTTACGCGCAAAAACAGGGATTGATTAGTTAAGTATGCACTGAACGAGTGAATTCGCGGCGGCGCAGATTCTGTTTGCCTAGATAAAGTGTGTACACTACAATAAATCGCAGCATGCAGGGCCCGCCAGGGCGAAGCAGGCAGGGTAGACAGACAAACAGATGACGGAGTCGACAGTGCAGAAAGTTTTCCGAATCGGCCAGATCGTGCCGAGCTCCAACACCACCATGGAAACCGAGATCCCGGCGATGCTGGCCGCGCGCCAGCTGGTGCGCCCGGAACGCTTCACCTTCCACTCAAGCCGGATGCGGATGAAGAAGGTGGTCAAGGAAGAGCTGGCGGCCATGGACGCCGAATCCGACCGCTGCGCGGTGGAACTGAGCGACGCCCGCGTCGACGTGCTCGGCTACGCCTGCCTGGTGGCCATCATGGCCATGGGCCACGGCTACCACCGCGTGTCCGAGCAGCGCCTGCAGGCGCATACCGCCGAGAACGGCGGCGACGCGCCGGTGATCACCAGCGCCGGCGCGCTGGTGGATGCGCTCAAGGTGATGGGCGCGAAGCGCATCGCCGTGGTGGCACCCTATATGAAGCCGCTGACCGAGCTGGTGGTCGACTACATCCGCAATGAAGGCTATGAGGTGGTCGACTACCGCGCGCTGGAAATCGCCGACAACCTTGAGGTGGGCCGCCATGACCCGGCGCGGCTGCCGGAGATCGTCGCGCAGATGAATACGGCCGACGCCGATGTCATCGTGCTGTCGGCGTGCGTGCAGATGCCGTCGCTGCCGGCCGTGGCCAAGGTCGAGGCAATGACCGGCAAGCCGGTGGTTACCGCCGCCGTCGCCACCACCTATGCGCTGCTGAAGCGGCTCGGACTGGAGCCGGTGGTGCCGGGCGCCGGCGCGCTGCTGTCGGGCGCGTACTGAAGGGGGCGGCCATGGCAGACAGCACCTTTCTCTACGGCGCCAACGTGAACGCCAACGGCATCCGCCAGCACTACCTGCGCTATGGTGGGCAGGGCGGCGCGCGCGCGCAGCGCGATGCCGTCATCATCGTGCCGGGCATCACCAGCCCGGCAGTGACCTGGGGCTTTGTCGGCGAGCAGTTCGGGCGGCAGTTCGATACCTATGTGCTCGACGTGCGCGGCCGCGGCCTGTCGCAGGCCGGCGCTGAGCTGGACTACAGCCTCGATGCGCAGGCTGCCGATGTGATCGCGTTTGCCAAAGCGCTTGGCTTGCAGCGCTACGCCATCGTCGGCCATTCGATGGGCGCGCGCATCGGCATCCGCGCCGCGCGCAGCAAGCCGGCAGGCCTGACGCGCCTGGTGCTGGTCGATCCGCCGGTGTCGGGCCCGGGCCGCCGCCCGTATCCGTCGCAACTGCCGTGGTACATCGATTCGATCCGGCTGGCGCAGCAGGGCATCGACGTGGAAGGCATGCGCCGCTTCTGCCCGACCTGGACCGAGGACCAGCTGCGCCTGCGCGCGCAATGGCTGCATACCTGCGACGAGCGCGCGATCCTGGCCAGCTTCAATGGCTTCCATGAGGACGATATCCACGCCGACCTGCCGCACGTCGCCGTGCCGGCTCTGCTGATGACCGCCGGCCGCGGCGACGTGATCCGCGAGGAAGACGTGCAGGAGATGCGCAAGCTGCTGCCCGCGCTGCTGCTTGCGCATGTCGCCAACGCCGGCCACATGATCCCGTGGGACGACGAGGCCGGCTTCTACCGCGCCTTCGGCGACTTCCTCGGTGCGGCGCTGAACTGATCAAGGAGCGAACATGCCCGTAAGCGATTATGACCTGACCGCGGCGTGGAAGCAGGTGCTGACGCTGTCGAAGCTTGAGCCGGGACAGACCGTCACCGTGCTGACCGGCGCCGCCACGCATCCGCAGACGCTGCGCACCGCGATGGTGGCGGCGGCATCGATGGGCGCCATCGTCAACCGGCTCGACCTGCCGCCTGTCAACGGCGAAAAGGCGCTCAGCCGCGACGCGCTGGCCTACCTCGGTACCACGCCGCTCACCGGCAATCCCGCCGCCATCGCTGCGCTCAAGGCGAGCGACCTGGTGCTGGACCTGATGACGCTGCTGTTCTCGCCCGAGCAGCACGAGATCCTGGCGCAAGGCACCAGGATCCTGCTGGCGGTGGAACCGCCCGAAGTGCTGGCACGGCTGGTGCCGACCGAGGCCGACCGTGCCCGCGTCAAGGCCGCGACCGCGCGGCTGGGCAAGGCGCGCGAGATGCATATCGTGTCCGACGCCGGCATGGACCTGCGCTGCCGCCTGGGCGAATTCCCGGCGATCAGCGAGTACGGCTTTGTCGACGAGCCCGGCCGCTGGGACCACTGGCCGAGCGGCTTCGTGCTGACCTGGCCGGACGAGGGCGGCACCAACGGCACCATCGTGCTGGACCGCGGCGACATCCTGCTGCCGATGAAGTCTTACATCCAGGCGCCGATCCGCATCACGGTCGAAGCCGGCTATGTGCGCCGCATCGAGGGAGGCGTGGACGCCGAACTGCTGGCCGATTACATGGCCTCGTTCAACGACCCCGAGGCCTATGCCATGTCGCATATCGGCTGGGGCCTGCAGCCGCGCGCCAGCTGGTCGGCGCTGGCGATGTACGACCGCGAGGCCACCATCGGCATGGATGCGCGTGCCTACGAGGGCAACTTCCTGTGCTCGTTCGGTCCCAACAACGAAGCCGGCGGCAGCCGCACCACGGCCTGCCATATCGATATCCCGGTGCGCCACTGCACCGTCAGCCTGGACGGCGAGCCCGTGGTGGTGCGCGGCAAGGTGATGGACGGCCACCACGCGCCGGCCGCTTCTCTCTACAAGGACGCGTGCCATGGATGACGCCGTGCAGACTTACCAGCGTCAGGGCTTCGGCGCGTCGATTCCACTGAAGGCCCCATACGGCCTGCTGATCATCGACTTCGTCAACGGCTTCGCCGACCCGGCGGTGTTTGGCGGCGGCAACATCCCCGAGGCGATCCGCAATACCCAGCCGCTGCTGCGCACCGCGCGCGAGCAGGGCTGGCCGGTGGCGCACAGCCGCATCGTGTTCGCCGACGACGACAGCGACCACAACATCTTCACGCTGAAGGTGCCGGGCATGCTGACGCTGAAGGAGGATGGCCACAACAGCAAGATCGTGCCGGAGCTGGCGCCGGCGCCGGGCGAACTGGTGGTGCGCAAGACGGTGCCGTCGGCGTTCTTCGGCACCTCGCTGGCGGCCTGGCTGACGCAGCGTGGCGTGCAGACGCTGCTGGTGGCGGGTTGCGTCACCAGCGGCTGCGTGCGCGCCAGCGTGGTTGACGCGATGTCGCTGGGCTTCCGCCCGCTGGTGGTGTCGGATTGCGTGGGCGACCGCGCGCTGGGTCCGCATGACGCCAACCTGTTCGACATGGCGCAGAAATACGCCACCGTGCTGACGCGCGACGAGGCACTGGCGCAGGTTGCCGGCGTGCGCGCCGCCGCCTGAGGCGTGGCGACGCGGCCGGGCCTGGCGTCAGCCTGCCGCCGCGCGCCGGCCGCGGGCCGGCTTGCGCTGCGCGGCCGGCGGCGCCACATCCGCATCCGGCACCGCGCCGGGCACGGCCACGGCGCGCAGCACCGTCTGCTGGATCACATCGCGCCAGTGCGCCAGCGCGGGCGGGCTCATCATGGGTTCGCCCAGGAAGGCGCTGAGCGTATGATGGTTGGAGTTGTAGAAGTAGCCAAGCGAAGCGATCACCATATAGACATCGCGCGCGCCCGCGTCGGGCCGGAACAGCCCCGCGGCTTTGCCGCGCGCGAGGATGCCGTCGAGCACCGACAGCGCGTAGCTGGAGATCTCGCGCAGCCGCACCGACTTCTTCGCGTGCTTGCCCTGGCTCATGTTCTCGCTGGTCAGGATGGCGACGAACTCCGGATGGTCGAGGTAGTACTGCCAGACGAAGTCGATCAGCTGCGACAGCGCGCGCACGGGGTCGGCGGCGTCGAGCTCATGTTCCAGCTGCTGCTCGGCTTCATTGAGCTGCAGGTAGATGGTCTCCAGTACTTCGACAAACAGCTTTTCCTTGCTGCCGAAGTAGTAATAGATCATCCGGTCGTAGGTCTTGGCCAGCGACGAGATGCGTTCGATGCGGCCCCCGTCGTAGCCGCGCTGGGCGAAGACCTTGATCGCAGCCTTCAGGATGCGGTCGCGGCTGTCCTGCGCTTGTCTGGCCCGCGTGCCGGCTGGCGCCCGCTTTGCGGTTGGCTTGGGCGCGGTCGTGATCGTCATGGTCGATGCTTGGGCTATTCCACTGTTGGCTTGCAGTATAACGGGCGCCCCGGGGCGCAGCCGGTGAAGGAGATGGCAGAACGATGACGGCAACCAACCTGCAACCCTCGGCACAGGCCGACGCCGAAACGCCGCGCACGCTGCGGCTGGCGCTGCTGCAGGCCACCGGCGTGCTGCTGGTGACGCGCGCCCCGCAGGCGGCGCCGCGGCCCGCGCCGGGCCAGCCCGGCGCGGCTTCGGACTACGTGCCGGCGCTGCCGGACATCTTCATTGCCGTGCGCGACAGCGGCGAGGTGCTGGCCTTCAACGGCCACGTCGACCTCGGCACCGGCATCCGCACGGCGCTGGCGCAGATCGTGGCGGAAGAACTCGACGTGCCGCTCGAACGCGTACGCATGGTGCTTGGCCATACCGAAGCCACCCCCAACCAGGGTCCCACTATCGCCAGCGCATCGATCCAGATTTCGGCGCTGCCGTTGCGCCGCGCCGCGGCACAGGCGCGTGCGTGGCTGCGGGCGCGTGCCGCGCAGCGGCTCGGCGTGGAGGCCGGCGGGCTGGAGGCAGAAGACGGCGTGTTCCGCGATCCCGGCACGCAGGCCAGCATCGGCTATGGCGCGCTGCTTGCCGGCGAGCACCTGGAACTGCCGCTGGCCGAAGACATACCGACCAAGCCGGTCGAGTCCTACCGCATCGTCGGCCGCGCCGCGGGCCGCGTCGATATTCCCGGCAAGGTGCGCGGCGCGCTGACCTTTGTCCACGACGTGCGCGTGCCCGGCATGCTGCATGGCCGCGTGGTGCGGCCGCCGTATGCCGGGCGCGACAGCGGCGACTTTGTCGGCAACAGCCTGCTGGAAGTCGACCGCGACTCCGTGCGCGACGTGCCCGGCCTGGTCGATGTGGTGGTGCAGGGCGATTTTGTCGGCGTGGTGGCCGGGCGCGAGGAATACGCGGTCCAGGCCGCGCGCCGGCTGCGCGTGCGCTGGAAGCCGGTGCCGCCGCTGCCCGCGCTGGACGATCCGGAGCCCGCGCTGCGCGCCAATCCGGCCACGCGGCGCGAGTTGCTGTCCGACGGGGAGCCGCCGGCAAGCGGCGCCGGCACGGTCTTGCAGCGGCGCTTTGTCTGGCCGTACCAGATGCATGGCTCGATCGGCCCGTCATGCGCCGTGGCCGACTGGCATGACGATGGCCTGACGGTGTGGTCCGGCACGCAGAACCCGCATGTGCTGCGCATCGACCTGGCGAGGCTGTGCGGGCTCGGCGAAGACCGCATCGAGGTCGTGCGCATGGAGGCCGCCGGCTGCTACGGGCGCAACTGCGCCGACGATGTCTGCGCCGACGCGGCACTGCTGTCGCGCGCGGTCGGGCGGCCCGTGCGCGTGCAGCTATCGCGCGAACAGGAACACCTGTGGGAGCCCAAGGGCGCGGCCCAGCTGATGGACGTCAGCGCCACGCTGGGGCCGGACGGCGCGCTGCTTGGCTATGACTTCACCAGCCGCTATCCGTCCAACGATGCGCCCACGCTGGCGCTGGTGCTGACCGGTGCCGTGCCCAACGCGCCGCGCACGCTGGAGATGGGCGATCGCACCGCCGTGCCGCCATACGCGTATGGCGCGCGCCGCATAGGTTGCGACGACACCCCCGCGATCGTGCGCGCGTCCTGGCTGCGTGGCGTGTCGGCGCTGCCCAATGCGTTTGCGCATGAGTGCGTGATCGATGAGCTGGCGGCAGAGGCGGGTGCCGATCCCGTGGATTTCCGGTTGCGGCACCTGCCGGATGTACGTGCCGCGGCCTTGCTGCGTGCCGTGGCTGAAGCGGCTGGCTGGCAGCGGGGCGTGGCCGGATCGCGGGGCATCGCGGATGCCGAAGGCCGGCTGCGCGGCCGGGGCGTGGCCTATGCCCGCTATATCCACAGCCGTTTCCCGGGCTTCGGCGCAGCCTGGTCGGCCTGGGTGGTGGACCTGGCGGTGGATGCCGGCAGCGGCCGCATCACCATTGAGAAGGTGGTGGTCGGGCAGGATACCGGCATGATGGTCAATCCCGACGGCGTGCGCCACCAGATCCACGGCAACGTGGTGCAGACCCTCAGCCGGGTGCTGAAGGAGCAGGTGCGCTTCGATGCGGATGGGGTCGCCAGCCGCGAATGGGGCAGCTATCCGCTGCTGACCTTCCCGGAAATCCCGCCGATTGAAGTGGTGCTGATGCCGCGCCAGTCGGAGCCGCCGCTGGGCGCGGGCGAATCGGCCTCGCTGCCGGGCGCGCCGGCGCTTGCCAACGCCTTGTTCGATGCGATGGGGGTGCGGCTGCGCCGGCCGCCGTTCGTGCCCGAGACGGTGCTGGCGGCGCTGGCGGCGATGAATAGCTGACAGTTTTCTCCCCTCTCCCGCAAGCGGGAGAGGGGAGAAAACCCTCGGCGTCCGTGGACCCTAGACGCCGTTCCCCTCGTCGATCTCACTCATCTTGCGCAGCAGGTAAGTCACCGCCACACGCTCGGCCGGATTCAGGCTGCCGAAGGTCTGCTCCGAGATTTCCTTCGCAAACGGCACGGTCTCATCGATCAGTGCCAGCCCGTCGGGCGTGACCGTCACCACCACCTTGCGCCGGTCAGTGGGATCGTGCGACACCGCAATCAGCTCACGCGACTTCAGCCGGTCGATGATGCCCCGCACCGTGGCCTGGTCGATGGCGGTGGCGCGCACCACCTCGTTCATCGAACACGGCTGGCGGTCCCTGACCGCGCACAGCACCACGAACTGCGCCGCGGTCAGCTGCGAATCCGGGATGGTCTGCTGGAAGATCGCCACATGGCGCTGGTAGGCGCGCCGCAGCAGGTGGCCCACCTGCTCGGTGAAGTCGTAGTCTGCGGCGGTCTTGCCGGAAGGCGGGTCGGAGGGCTGGGGCACGAACCTGGTGCAGTGGGTAAGGTGACCCAGAGTATACCGAGGAAGGGGGCAGGAAAGGTGGCCGGGAAGGTGGCCGGAGCCGCCGAGGTGATGCCCGATGCCATTGCGTCTTTTCGAATACAATCGTCGGGTCGTTTCGCGGGGCCGACGTGCCCGCCCGCTTTCCCCTGTATTCCCCGTGCCCGCCTCCCAGAAGTCTCTCGCCGCACCTGCCGCGCTGCCGTCGCCGCAGCGCTCGGGCCTTGTCATCGCCGCCGTCGGCGCGGTGCTGTTCTCCGCCAAGGCGATCGTCGCCAAGCTGATGTACCGCTACAACGTCGATGCGGTGATGGTGATCACGCTGCGCATGCTGTTCGCGGTGCCGCTGTTCATGGCGATCGGCTGGTGGCAGTCGCGCCGGCTGGCGCCGCTGTCGTGGGCGGATCGCGGCCGCGTGGTGTTTCTCGGCTTTATCGGCTACTACCTGTCGAGCTTCCTCGATTTCATCGGCCTGCAATACATCACCGCCGGGCTGGAGCGGCTGATCCTGTTCCTGACGCCGTCGTTCGTGCTGCTGGCCACCGCGCTGGTGTTCCGCCGGCCGATCGCCATGCGCCAGTGGCTGTCGCTGCTGCTCGCCTACGCCGGCATCGTGCTGGTATTCGCGCATGACCTGGACGTCAGCGGCAGCCAGGTGTGGCTGGGCGGCGCGCTGGTGCTGGGCAGCGCCATGACCTATGGTATCTACCTGATCCTGAGCGGCGAACTGGTGCGGCGTATCGGCTCGCTGCGGCTGGTGGCGTATGCGATGTGCGTCTCGACCGCCTGCTGCGTGATCCAGTACCTGGTACTGGGCCGGCCGGTGGCGGAACTGGCGCAGCCGGCTCCGGTGATGTGGCTGTCACTCGTCAATGCGGTGTTCTGCACCGTGCTGCCGGTGTCGCTGACCATGGTGGCGGTGTCGCGCATCGGCGCGCCGATGGCGTCGCAGGCGGGCATGATCGGCCCGGTGTCGACGCTGTTCCTGGCCTTCTGGCTGCTGGGCGAGCCCGTCAGCGGCGTGCAGCTGGCCGGCAGCGCGCTGGTGATGGGCGGCATGTATTTGCTGTCGGCAAGAAAGACGTGATTCCGGGCCGGCCCCGGAGCTGGCCCCCCAAAGACAACAGACAAAAGGAGAAAGACATGGATCTGGGACTGCGCGGCAAGCATGCGCTGGTATGCGGCGCCAGCAAGGGCCTGGGCTTTGCCTGCGCCGACGCGCTGGCGGCCGAGGGTGTTGACGTGGTGATCGTGGCGCGCGGCGCCGAGGCGCTGGAGAAGGCCGCGGCCGGCCTGCGCGCGCGCCATGGCCGCCGCGTGATCGCGGTGGCGACCGACATCACCACGCCCGAAGGCCGCAAGGCGGCGCTGGACGCCGTGGCCAAGCTGGGCGACCTCGACATCCTGGTCAACAACGCCGGCGGCCCGCCGCCGGGCAACTTCCGCGACTGGGAGCGCAGTGACTGGCTGGCCGCGCTGGACGCCAACATGCTGACCCCGATCGAGCTGATCAAGGCCACTGTCGACGGCATGATCGCGCGCAAGTGGGGCCGCATCATCAATATCACCAGCGGCGCGGTCAAGGCGCCGATCGATGTGCTGGGCCTGTCCAATGGCGCGCGCTCGGGCCTGACCGGCTTTGTCGCGGGCGTGGCGCGCGAAGTGGCGCAGCACGGCGTGACCATCAACAACCTGCTGCCGGGCCCGTTCAACACCGACCGCCTGCTCAAGACCATGGAAGGCGGCGCCAAGAAGGCTGGCCTGAGCGTCGATGAGGTGGCGCAGCGCCGCGCCGCGGCGAACCCGTCGCGCCGCTTCGGCGAGCCGGCCGAGTTCGGCGCCACCTGCGCCTTCCTGTGCAGCCGCCATGCCGGCTACATCACCGGGCAGAACATCCTGCTTGATGGCGGCGCCTACCCGGGCACCTTCTGATCCCGCTGCTTTCTCCTGTTTCCTGACGTTCACCGACCCCGCAACAAGGAACCCCTGATGACTCGCCCCCGCATCGCGCTGATCGCCCACGACCACAAGAAGGACGACATCGTTGCCTTCGCCACGCGCCACCGCGCCTTCCTTTCGCAGTGCGAGCTGCTGGCCACCGGCACCACCGGCGGGCGCCTGATCGACGAGGTCGGGCTGGAGGTGACGCGCATGCTGTCGGGGCCGTGGGGCGGCGACCTGCAGATCGGCGCGCAACTGGCCGTAGGCCTGGTGCGCGCCGTGGTGTTCCTGCGCGACCCGATGACGCCGCAGCCGCATGAACCCGATATCAACGCGCTGGTGCGCGCCTGCGACGTGCACAACGTGCCCTGCGCCACCAACGTGGCCACTGCCGAGCTGTTGATCGCCGGGCTTGCCCGCGAGGTCGACGAAGCGGCGGCCAGCTGAATTCCCGATCGATGCAACACCATAGCGAAGGAGCGACACAGATGAGCAAAGCCATCCGGATCGAGCAGACCGGCGGTCCCGAAGTCATGCAGTGGGTCGATGTCGAGGTGGGCGAGCCCGGCCCCGGCCAGCTGCGCGTGCGCCATGAGGCGGTGGGCCTGAACTACATCGATGTCTATTTCCGCACCGGGCTGTACAAGCAGCCGCTGCCGGGCGGGCTGGGCATGGAAGGCGCCGGCGTGGTCGAAGCGGTGGGCGAGGGCGTGCGCCACGTCGCCGTGGGCGACCGCGTGGCCTACGCTGGCCGACCCACCGGCGCCTACGCGCAGGTGCGGGTGATGCCGGCCGATATCGTGGTGCGGCTGCCCGATGCGATCCCGTTCGACACCGCCGCGGCGATGATGCTGCAGGGCCTGACGGCGCAGTACCTGATCCGCGACAGCTACAAGGTGCAGCCGGGCGACACGGTGCTGCTGCATGCCGCCGCCGGCGGCGTCGGCCTGATTGCGAGTCAGTGGCTCAAGGCGCTCGGCGTGACCGTGATCGGCACCGTCGGCAGCGACGCGAAGGCCGAACTGGCGCGCGCCAACGGCTGCGCCCACACCATCGTCTACACGCGTGAGTCGTTCGTGGAGCGGGTCAGGGAGATCACCAACGGCAAGGGGGTGCCGGCGGTCTATGACTCGATCGGCAAGGACACCTTCCAGGGCTCGCTCGACTGCCTGGCGCCGCGCGGCACCATGGTCAGCTTCGGCAACGCCTCGGGACCGGTGCCGCCGTTCGACCTGTCGGTGCTGGGCAACAAGGGCTCGCTGCGGCTGACGCGGCCGACGCTGATGACCTACGTGGTGCACCGCGAACTGCTGGAGCCGATGGTGGCCGACCTGTTCGACGCCGTGGCCACCGGCAAGGTGAAGATCGACGTCCGCCAGCGCTACGCGCTGTCTGAGGTGGCGCAAGCGCATCGCGACCTGGAAGCGCGCAAGACCACGGGCTCGACCATCCTGCTGCCGAACTGAGCAACAGCCAGGCAGGCAAGCAAAAGCCCCGGGGCGGCAGGCGCTGCCCCGGGGCTTTGGCTTTGAGCGATGCCGTCAGTGCGGCCGGACCGTGGTGGCGGTGGCGCGCGTCTGCGCCTGGCGCAGGATATGCGGCGGCAGGCGCTTCAGGATCAGGTGCACCGCCAGCGGAATCAGCACCACGTCATCGACAATGCCCAGGCCCGCGACCACGTCGGGGATCAGGTCGATCGGCGAGATTGCGTAGAGCAGCAGCCCGATGGCGGCGGGCTTGAGCCAGGGCGGCGCGTCCGGATGGCGCAGCGCGTACCAGAACAGGCGGCCGTCGCGGCGAACCAGCGTCCACAGGGCCGAAAATCGCTTCCACATGAGAGGCCTCCTTCACATTGCGGGCGCCGGTTACTGGCGCATGCACAGATAGCTTGGGCCGTTATCGGCGGCTTCAAGTTCCGCAAGGTATGGGCGGTGCGGGGAGGGTGCCCGGAACGGGCGGCAGGGCGGGGAATTGTGGCGATTCCGCCCCCGCGCGGCGGAGGCGGGCGCGGGCG
>NZ_JBYSZW010000097.1:0-13325 GCF_058787575.1 Cupriavidus sp. FW305-3-2-15-C-LB2 | reverse complement strand
CCCCAGTCCTGCCCCATGGTGTAGCCACCCAGTCCGCCGAGGCCGCCGGCGATCATGTCGCGTCCGCGCCGGGTGGTGACGATCTGCGGCCCGCGCCGGCGCAGGATGGCACTGAGGAAGAAGAACACGATGATCGCCAGCGGCAGCAGTGCCGGCAGCCACTCGGCCAGCGCGGACGATTGCTGCGCCTTGCGCTGCGGTGCCGCCAGGCCTTCCTTGTCGATGGTGGCCTGGATCGCCGAGATCCCCGCCGCCAGCCCGCCGTAGAAGTCGTTCTGGCGGAAGTGCGGGGCCATCACGTCCTGCAGGATGCGCTTGGACATGGCATCGGTCAGAGACCCTTGCACGCCGCGCCCGACCTCCAGCCGCATCTTGCGCAGCCCGGGCGGGTTGTCCTTGGCGATCAGCACGATCACGCCGTCGTCGATGCCCTTGCGCCCGGCGCGCCAGGCGTCGGCCACGCGGATGCTGTAGGCATCGATCGGCTCTGGATCGGTGGTGGGCACCATCAGCACGAAGATCTGGCTGCCGCGCTGCTGCTCGTATTCCGCCAGCACGTTCTCGAGCGCGCCGCGCTGCTGCGGCGTCAGCGTGCCGGTCAGATCAGTCACGCGCTGGGTCAGCGGCGGCACCGCGACGAAGCCGTCTGCCGCCAGCGCCGGGCCGGCCAGCAATGCCGCCAGCCAGAGCAGGGCGGCCGCCAGCCAGGCGTGCCGCCAGGGCGAGCGCGGGGTGTGGCCCATGGAGTGGCCCGCCTCAGAATTTGACTGCGGGCGGAGTGGAGATGGCTTTCTCGTTGTCCACCGTGAACGACGGTTTGACCGGGTACTTGAAGATCATCGCCGTCAGGTTGGTCGGGAAGCTGCGCGCCAGCACGTTGTACTGCTGCACCGCGGCGATATAGCGCTGGCGGGCCACGGTGATGCGGTTCTCGGTGCCCTCGAGCTGCGATTGCAGGTCGCGGAACGAGGCGTCGGCCTTCAGTTGCGGGTAGTTCTCGGACACCGCCAGCAGGCGCGACAGCGCGCTGGACAGCTCGCCCTGGGCCTGCTGGAAGCGCTTGAAGGCTTCGGGGTCGTTCAGGGTCTCGGGCGAGACCTGGATGCTGGTGGCGGCGGCGCGCGCCTTGGTCACGGCCTCGAGGGTCTCACGCTCGTGCGTGGCGTAGCCCTTGACCGTGTTGACCAGGTTCGGGATCAGGTCGGCGCGGCGCTGGTACTGGTTGATGACTTCGCCCCAGGCTGCCTTGACCGCCTCGTCCTTGGCCTGGAAGTCGTTGTAGCCGCAGGCGGACAGCAGGCTGGCCATGACCGCCAGCAGCAGCCAGCGCAAGACCGGCATCGGCGAGCTGCCGGGCAAGGAGGGGGACGAAGAAGCGCGCATCGGAGACTCCGCGGGTTGGACGAAAACCCAAGTGTAGCGCACCGCCCTTGTCGCCAGAGGTGCAGGCGGCGCACTGGTGCGCCGCCTGCCTGGCAAGGCCTCAGCCCGCCGCGAACGCCTTGCGCGCGGCCTCGAGCGTGGCCGCCAGGATGGCGTCGTCATGCTGCGCCGAGACAAAGCCGGCCTCGAAGGCCGACGGCGCCAGGTAGACGCCGTGATCCAGCATGGCGTGGAAGAAGCGGTTGAAGCGCGCGGTGTCGCTCCTGGTCACTTCGGCGAAGCTGCCCGGCACGCCCTCGCGGAAGTAGATCCCGAACATGCCGCCGATGGCGTCCGCCGCGAACGGTACGCCCGCAGCCTTGGCGGCCTCGGCCAGGCCGTCGGCCAGCTTGCGGGTCTGGCTGGCCAGGCGGTCATAGAAGCCGGGAGCCTGGATCAGCTTGAGCGTGGCCAGGCCCGCGGCCACCGCCAGCGGGTTGCCCGACAGCGTGCCGGCCTGGTAGACGCCGCCCAGCGGCGCCAGCCTGGCCATGATGTCGCGGCGCCCGCCGAAGGCCGCCGCCGGCATGCCGCCGCCGATCACCTTGCCCAGGCAGGTCAGGTCGGGCCGGATGCCGTAGTGCGCCTGCGCGCCGCCCAGCGCCACGCGGAAGCCGGTCATGACCTCGTCCAGGATCAGCACTGCGCCGTCGCGGGTGCAAAGCTCGCGCATGGCCTTCAGGAAGGCATCGCTGGCGCGCACCAGGTTCATGTTGCCGGCCACCGGCTCGACGATCACCGCGGCGATCTCGCCGGCATGCCTGGCGAAGGCCTGTTCCAGCTGCTCGACGTTGTTGTACTCCAGCACCATGGTGTGGCGCGTTACGTCGGCCGGTACGCCGGCCGACGACGGCGCGTTCTGGGTGGTGTCGGCAAAGGTCAGCAGGCCGGAGCCGGCCTTGACCAGCAGGCTGTCGGCGTGGCCGTGGTAGCAGCCTTCGAACTTGATGATCAGGTCGCGCCCGGTGAAGCCGCGCGCCAGCCGCAGTGCGCTCATGGTGGCTTCGGTGCCGGAGGAGACCAGCCGCACCTGCTCGATCGACGGCACCAGCTTGCAGATTTCCTCGGCCATGGTGATCTCGGCCTCGGTCGGGGCGCCGAACGAGAAGCTGTGCGCAGCGGTTTCCTGTACCGCACGCACCACTTCGGGGTGGGCGTGGCCCACGATCATCGGGCCCCAGGAGCCGATGTAGTCGATATAGCGCTGCCCGTCGGCGTCCCACATATAGGCGCCTTCGGCACGCGTGATGAAGCGCGGCGTGCCGCCCACCGAGCGGAAGGCGCGAACGGGCGAGTTGACGCCCCCGGGAATGGTCTGCTGGGCGCGGTCGAAGAGCTGCTGATTACGGGACATGGCGTTGAGGTGAGGACAAGGACTGCTGGGATCGTGTGCGGCGGCCCGGGACTTATCGTTGACATGCGGCAAAAACAGCGGAAATTCGCTGCAATTGCCGGCCAATCAGGCGCTAACAGGGCGCTAACATGCGCGAACACGGCGGATCTGGCACGATTCTGGCGGCCGCCGGCTGGCGTCGGCGGCACGGTTTCGGTACCATCTGCGCTGGATTTTAATGGAGAGTGGCCAGAGCCTGTTATGGAATACAAGACTTGGATGTGCCTGATCTGCGGCTGGATCTACGATGAAGCCGCAGGCGCGCCGGAAGACGGCATCGCCCCCGGAACCCGGTGGGAAGACGTGCCGATCAACTGGACCTGCCCGGAATGCGGTGCGCGCAAGGAAGATTTCGAGATGGTCGCCATCTGAGGCGACGTCCCCAGAACAACAATAACCGGGCGCGCGTCGCGCCGATGCGACAAAACGCTGGCTGGCCGCGGCCGGCCCCGATTGACGGCCCCCCGGCGTCTTGTCACACTCTGTTGCAAAATGACTGCCCGTCCCTCTGCCGCTGGTGGGGAGGACGGTAGGCAGGTGCGGGTTCCACGCACCGCCACTGCCGGGCACAGCCCGGCCTTGGAAGGGAAACAAGAATTGTCGGGGGTCCGTCGGGGCGCGCATGGGTCGCGCTGCTCCGCGCGGGTGTTCTCTAGTGCTTGCCGGCGCTCCGCAAGGGGCAGCTGGTCGCGGGAACAACAATGCGGGTCGCTCAAACAGAAGAAAACCAGCGGGTCAATACCGCCGGCGCCCAGGGTCTGGCGCCTGGCGTTTCCATTCCGGACACCACGGCGCAGCCGCGCCGCAAGGTGCTGGTCATCGATGATTCCAGCACCATCCGCCGCACCGCGGAGATCTTCCTGTCGCAGGCGGGATACCAGGTGGTGCTGGCCGAAGACGGCTTCGAGGCGCTCGCCAAGGTGGGCGAGCTGCACCCGGACCTGGTCTTCTGCGACATCCTGATGCCCCGCCTGGACGGGTACCAGACCTGCTCCCTGATCAAGAAAAGTCCGCGCTTTCACGCCATCCCCGTGATCATGCTGTCCTCGCGCGACGGCGTGTTCGACCGCTCGCGCGGCCGCCTGGTCGGCGCGCACGACCATCTTGCCAAGCCTTTTACCCGCGAAGCGCTGCTGCACGCCGTGCAGGCCTGCCTGCCATGCCAGGCCGCGGGCCACGTGCTGCCTGCCTGAAGCGCATGCACGCGACGCCATGTACGAATCGAAGGAAAACCTCATGACTGCCATCAACAAGATCCTGATCGTCGACGACTCCCCCACCGAAGCCCTGTTCATGTCCGACCTGCTCGGCAAGCGCGGCTTCAAGGTCTCGGTTGCCAGCAACAGCGACCAGGCCTTCGCGCGCCTGCAGGCCGAGAGCTTCGACCTGATCCTGATGGACGTGGTGATGCCTGGCCAGAACGGCTACCAGGCCACCCGCGCGATCAAGCGCGACGACCGCTTCAAGGACATCCCCGTGATCATGTGCACCAGCAAGGGCCTGGACACCGACCGCATCTGGGGCATGCGCCAGGGCGCGTCGGACTACATCGTCAAGCCCGTCGACGGCGAAGAGCTGCTGGGCAAGATTGCCGCGCTGGCGCACTGAGCTGCCAGCGCAGGCCGTACGGGAAGCCACTGCCACCTGTTCCGGGGACCGCCAGATGAACGCGCCACGCCAAGACCTCCGCGCCCGCCAGACTCGCCTGCAGGACTACCAGGCCATGCTGGCCCGGCGCCTGCGCGAGGCGCGCAGCCTGCCCGCGGCCGACAGCTACCTGGCGCTGCAGGTGGGCGCGCGCAACTGGCTGCTGCCGCTGGCCGATACCGGCGAAGTGCTCGACATGCGCCCGCCCAGCCCGGTGCCGCTGACGCAGCCGTGGTACAGCGGCCTGGTCAATGCGCGCGGCAGCCTGCTAGGCGTGATTGATTTCAGCCTGTTCTGCGGCGGCGCGCCAACGCCACTGCAGCCCGGCAGCAAGATCGTGGTGCTGTCGCGCCAGGTGGAGCGCGCCTGCGCGATCCTGGCCACGCGCGTGGCGGGTTTGCGCCATGCCGCCGACCTGAGCCTGCCGCACGGCGATGCGGCGCCGCCGCCGGCCGGCACGCCGGCATGGGAAGGGCAACGCTTTGCCGACCGCGACGGGCGTGACTGGCAGGTGCTGGACGTGCGCGCGCTGTTGGACGCGCCGGCCTTCCTGCAGGTGGGACGGGTTACGGCCTGAGGCCTGAGGCCCGCCACCGCGCCGCCAATAACAAGAAACAAGAATGACGCGCAGGCCACTGCCTGCCGCACCCGGCACGAGCCGCCGGGCATGACAACGATTAAATGGAAGAGGGTGCCATGGGTTTCAAGAAATTCAGCCTGGGCCGGCGCACGCCGGCAGCCGAAGCAGCCACCGGCCTGGCGGGCGGGCCCGGCATGGCCTATGCCGGCGGCCCGGAACCCGCACCGGCACCCCCATCCGCCGACGGCCTGGGCGCCGCGCCAATGGAGCATGTCACGCGCTGGCTTGGGCGCATGCCGTTCTCGTCGCAGCAGCGGCTGCTGACGGTGGGCGTGGTGGTGTCGCTGGTGGCGCTGCTGGGCTCGGTGTACCTGGACAACCGCATCGCCAACAACGCCGCCGCGCAGATCGAGATCGCCGGCGACATGCTGATGCACTCGCAGCGCCTGGGCAAGGCGGTGCCGGTGGCGCTGCTGGGCAATGCGCAGGCCTTCACGCAGCTGCGCCAGTCGAAAGACGCGCTGGCGGGCGACCTGAAGGCGCTGCAGGAAGGCAGCGACGAGAAGCGCGTGCGCGCCACCACCGGCGCGGCCGAACCGCTGCTCGAGACCGCGATGCAATCGTGGAAGCGCTCCGAGAAAAGCGCCGCCGACGTGCTGGCGCAGCAGCCGGTGCTGAACACCATTGGCCAGACGCTGCAGATCTTCAATGCTTCCAACCCCGAGCTGCTGGAATCCGCCGAACAGGTCGCGGCAATCAAGCTGCAGTCCGGCGCCAACGCGCGCGAGGTGGCGGCGTCGGCGCAGCTGGTGATGCTGACGCAGCGCCTGGGCAAGAACCTGAACGAGTTCCTGGCCGGCGAAGGCGTCAACCCCGAAACCGCGTTCCTGCTGGGCAAGGACACCAACACCTTCCGCGAATCGCTGGACGGCCTGCTCAACGGCAGCGAGGCGCTGCGCCTGTCGGCGGCCGCCGACGAAGAAACGCGCGGCTACCTGAAGCAGCTGTCGCAGCGCTTTGAAGCGGTGCAGAAAACCACGCAGACAATCCTGCAGAACCTGCCCGGCCTGATTGCCGCCAAGCGCGCGCAGCAGCAGATCTTCAACGACAACGAGGCGCTGCGCGGCGAACTCTCGGCGCTGCAGCGCGCCTACGCGCAATCGGCGCGCGTGCGCCCGGTGACGCTGGGCGCGACCGTGGTGTCGGCGGCCATGACGCTGCTGTGCCTGGTAGGCCTGGCGGCGCTGTACCTGCGCGACTCACGCGTGCGCGCGCTGGAAGCCGAGGCGCGCGAGCGCGAGGCCGAGTCCCGCCGGCTGGACGAAAAGCGCAACAACGACAATACCCAGAAGGCGATTCTGCAGCTGATGAACGAACTGCAGGACATCGCCGACGGCGACCTGACGCGCCAGGCCACGGTGACCGAGGACATCACCGGCGCCATTGCCGACTCGGTCAATTACACCGTGGAAGAACTGCGCGAGCTGGTCGGCCGGGTGCAGCAGACCGCCGGCGAGGTGACGCAGGCCTCGGGGCAGGTGCAGTCCACCTCGACCCAGCTGGTGTCGACCACCGAAGAGCAGTCGCGCCAGATCCGCCAGACCGGCGAATCGGTGGTGGAGATGGCTGACCGCATCACGCAGGTGTCGCGCGGCGCGGCCGAGTCCGCCAACGTGGCGCGTGCCTCGCTGTCTGCCGCGGAGCAGGGCCAGCAGGCGGTGCAGAACGCCATCACCGGCATGAACGACATCCGCGAGCAGATCCAGGAAACCTCCAAGCGCATCAAGCGCCTGGGCGAGTCGTCGCAGGAGATCGGTGAAATCGTCGAGCTGATCTCGGACATTACCGAGCAGACCAACGTGCTGGCACTGAACGCCGCCATTCAGGCCGCGTCCGCGGGCGAGGCCGGGCGCGGCTTCTCGGTGGTGGCCGAAGAAGTGCAGCGGCTGGCCGAACGCTCCGGCGAGGCCACCAAGCAGATCGGCGCGCTGATCCGCACCATCCAGACCGATACCCAGGACGCGGTGCACGCCATGGAGCGCAGCACGCAGGGCGTGGTCGAAGGGGCGCGGCTGTCGGACAACGCCGGCGCCGCACTGGTCGAGATCGGGCGCGTGTCGCGCCAGCTGGCCGAGCTGATCGAGCAGATCTCGCAGTCCACCTCGCACGAGGCCGACCTGGCCACCACCGTGGCCCGCCATATCGAACGCATCCTGCAGGTCACCGAGCAGACCACCACCGGCACGCGCCAGACTGCGCAGTCGGTGCGCCAGCTGACGCTGCTGTCCGAAGAGCTGCGCAACTCCGTGTCGCGATTCAAGATCGCCTGAGTGGCCGGATGACGCCCGCGACCGCTTCCGCGCACCGCGGCCCGACCGGGCTTAGCGGCCACGCGCTCCATGCCAACTCCGCGCCTGCCGCCTGTTGCGGCAGGTTGCCCGCGGCCGCCCATCGGGCGCCGCACTGGAAGCCGTCATGTCCCTGAATTTCCCTGTCCCGCGCGATGGCGCCGCAGCCGGCGCACCGGCTGAAGCCAGCGCCGTGCCCGAGCCGGCTCCGACGCCGCCGTCCGCCAGCGCGCCAGCTGTTCCCGATCCAGGCGCCCCCGCGCGCGACCTGTCCGGCCTGGCGTGGCTTGCGCCCAGCCTGCGCAGCGCGCTCGAAGACGCCGCCGCCGAGCTTGGCCACTATGTCGACGAGGTCCGCCAGGCGCCCGAAGCGCTGGGCGCGCGCGACACCACCTCGCTGCGGCTGGCCGGCCAGCACCTGCACCAGGCCGCCGGCGCGGTGCATATCGTCGGGCTGCGCGGCACCGATCCGTATTGCCAGGCCCTGCGCCGCCTGCTCGAAGCCATCGACGCCGGCACCGTTGCCGCCGGCCCCGAGGCGCTGGCGGTATTCCGCGCCGGCGTGCAGGCATTGGCCGAGTATGTCGACGACCTGATGGCCGGTGACGATGAAGCGCCGCTGCGCCTGTTCCAGCCCTACGCGGGCGTGCTGGCGCACCTGGGCGAAGAGCGCGTGCATCCGGCCGACCTGTGGCTCGATGAGCTGCAGATGCTGCCCGGCATGCTGCTGCCGGCGAAGGGCCCGGCGCCGGTCATGCGTGCGCGCCAGCAGTTTGAATCGGCCTTGCTCAAGGCATTGCGCCTGCCTGCGCCGTGCACCGACGCGGCGCTGCTGCGCGAAGCCTGGCTGCCGCTGTGCGCTGCGCTGGACGAGGTGCGCGCCAATGAGCAGGAGGCGCGCCGCGCGGCGGATCATCCGGATCGCGGGGTCTGGCATGTGCTGGGGCTGGTGTTCCGCGCGCTGGGCCTTGGCCTGTTGCCTTCCGACCTGCTGGCCAAGCGCTTTGCCGGCCGCGCCAACCTGCTGCTGCGCCAGTACCTGCAGGGCCATGTGCGCGTGCCGCAGGCGCTGCTCAACGACGCGGTGTTCCTGCTGGTCTGCACCGGCCTCGCCCGCGACGGGGCCGGTGACGACGATGGCGTGGCTGAGCCGCGTGCCGCATTGCGTGCCGATATTGCGCGCACGCTCGCGGCGTTCCGCCTCGACCCCGCGCACGCGCTTGCCAATGCGGACTTCCGTCAGCGCTATTACGGCTGGCTCGACCCGATCGACACGCGCAACCTGCAGCACGCCGCCGCTGGGCTCGAGCACGCCGCCGCGGGCGAGCCGGCCGGCTGGGAAACCGCGCTGGCCGCGCTGGCCGAAGCCGCGCAGCCGCTCGGGCAGCCGGCGCTGCAGCGCTGCCTGGCGCAGGCGGCCATGCACGGCGGGCAGCACCACCGCGGCGAGGCGCTGGGCGCCGCCGGCATCGCGTTGTTCCTGGCGCGCGCGCTGGCGCTGCCGTGGCGCGTGCACGGGCAATCCGCCCATCCGGCGGCGGCGCGTTTTGCCGCGCAGTGCGAGGCGCTGGCGACATGCCTGGCCGATCCCGCCGCGAGCGCGCCCGCGTGGCTTGCGGGCATGGTCGACGAGGCGCGCGCCCAGGCGCTGCGCAGCGAGGCCGTGACGCAGCTGCGGGCGCAGCTGGACAGCGGTGAATCGTGGCTGGACAGCTTCGACCGCAACGCGGCCCGCGCCGAAGGCGCAGGCCACTTGCGCGATGCCTGCCAGGCCTTCGCCGCGCTTGGCGCCACGCTGGCGCAATTGCAGTCGTCCGCCGCGCTGCCTGCAGCGCTGGTGGGCGATGCCGCGCAGGCCGCCGCCGCGGTGCAGTCCGTCAATGCGCGGCTGGCCGTTTCGGGCGAACTCGCTGATGCCAGTGCGCGCGCCGCGCTGCTGGGCGAGGTCGCAGCCGAGCTGGGCGCGGTCCATGCCTTTGCCGATGCGCTGGAATTCGGCCGCGTGCGTCGGGCCGATACGCTTGCCGAGGCCGGCGAGCCCGATGCGCCGCGCGCTGCGCAGCATCCGCTGGCCGCCGCGCGCGCCGCCGCGGCCGAGGCGATCCAGGCTGGCCCCGTTCCCGATGCGCCGCCAGTGCAGCGCCTGCGTGCCGCGCTGCAGGCGCTGGCCGACCAGGCCACCATCGATGACGATGCCGCGCTGCGCCGCCAGGCCGCCGAAGCCACCATGCAATGCAATGCCTGGCTGGCCGGCAGCGATGATGCGGCCGGCAGGCTGGCACTGGCACTGGCCGAGCCGGCACGGGCGGCGGCACCCGCAGCCGCGCCGCCCGCGGCGCAAGGCCTGCCGGCTGACGGCGACAAGTCGGCGCTGGACGCCGAACTGCTCGACATCTTCCTGAACGAAGCCGACGAGGTCCTGGGCGGCATCGCCGGCGACCTCGGCTCGGGCGTTGAGGCGCTGCACGATGCCGATACCCTCAGCCGCGTGCGGCGCGCCTTTCACACGCTCAAGGGCTCCAGCCGCATGGTCGGCCTGCATCGCTATGGCGAAGCGGCGTGGGCGGTCGAGCAGGTCATGAACCTGTGGATTGCCGAAGCGCGCGAGCCGGTGCCCGCGCTGCTGGCGCTGCTGCGCCGCGCCCATGCCGAGTTGTCGGCATGGGCGGCACAGCTGCATCGCGATGCGGCAACCTGGCACGACATCGCGCCGCTGGTGGCAGCCGCCGAAGCGGTGCGCGACCCGGGCGCCGCGCAGGCCGCGGATGAACTGCCAGTACTGCCCGGCGCGGCTGCGGAAGCGCCGCCCTGGCCGGCCGTCGACGCCGCCGGTCACACCGGCGCCGATGCGGTCGGGCACGGCGAAGACAATGTGATCCCGTTCCGCCTGTCCGGCGGCCTGTCGGGCGAGGACGACCACTACAAGGTGATCGGGCCGGTGCGCATCGGCCTGGCGCTCTACAACGTCTACCTGCAGGAGGCCGACGACCTGCTGCGCCAGTTCGCCACCGACATCTCCGAATGGCGGCATGAAGGCCATCCGTGCCCGAGCGAGCTGGGGCTGCGCGTTGCCCACACGCTCCAGGGCAGTGCGTCCACTGTCGGCCTGGAACCCGTGCGTGAGATCGCCGAGGCGCTGGAGGCCCTGCTGCTGCAGCTGGGCTCGCACCCGGTGGCGATGCACCCTGGCGATTTCCGCCTGCTGGAGCAGGCGGTCGAGCGCCTGCGCGGCATGCTGCACCAGTTTGCCGCGGGCGTCTGGCCGGATGCCGATGCCGGCCTGCGCCGCAGCCTGGTTGAGTTTGGCGAGCGCGCGCTGCTGCGTCCGCGCGTGGCGGTGCCCGCGCCGCAGGCGCCGGCCGAGCCGGACGGTTCGGTGGCGCAGCTGCTGGGCCAGTTGCCGCCCGCGCAGGAAGACCAGCCGGAGCCGCCGGCAGTGCCGCATGACGCGGTGGTTATCGCGCTGCCGACCCCGCACCGGGCGCCCGCTGCGCCGGTAGCGGACGAGGGCGCCGCGCCGGATCCCGCGCTGGTCCAGATCTTCCTGGAAGAGGCACAAGGCACGCTGCCCGAGCTGGGCAAGCTGCTGCGCGGCTGGGAAGCCGCCCCGGAAGACTCGCGTCACGGCGGCCTGGTGCTGCGCGCGCTGCATACGCTCAAGGGCAGTGCGCGCATGGCGGGTGCCATGGCGCTGGGCCAGGCCGCGCATGAAATGGAGACGCTGCTCGACGCCAGCCTGCGCGGGCAGGGGCAGCAGGCCGTCGGGCCAAAGCTGTTCGAGCGGCTCTATGCCTGGTACGACCGCATCCTGGCGCATGTCGAGGCGCTGCCGACTGGCCGCCTGCTGCCCGCGGACGATCCGGACGTGGTCAACGGCCTGGCCGAGGTGCCCGAGCAAGCGCAGGCCGATGCGCCGCTGCCGCAGGCGGATACCGTCGTCGAGGCGGTGCCCGCCGCCAGCCTGCCCGCCATGCCGGGGCCGGCAGACGTGATGGTGGCGATGCCGCCGGCCGTGCCCGCCGAGCCGCAACGCGCGCTGGTGCGCGTGCAGGCGCGCGCGCTCGACACGCTGATCAACGAAGCCGGCGAAGTCGGCGCCACGCGCGCGCGCCTGGACAGCGAACTGGAGGCGATGCGCGCCTACCTGGGCGAACTGAACGACAACGTCGCGCGCCTGCGCGGGCAGTTGCGTGAAATCGAGATCCAGGCCGAATCGCAGATGGCGTCGCGCATTGCCGACGCGCAGCACAAGCAGGAATTCGACCCGCTTGAGTTCGACCGCTTCACGCGCTTCCAGGAGCTGACGCGGATGATGGCCGAGTCGGTCAACGACGTGGCCACCGTCGAGCAGAACCTGCAGCGCGGCTTTGACCGCGCCGCCGGCGACCTGGCGGCGCAGGCGCGCCTGACGCGCGGCTTGCAGCGCGGGCTGATGCAGGCGCGCATGGTGCAGTTCGACGCGCTGGCCGAGCGCCTCTACCGCGTGGCACGCCAGGCCGCGGCCGAGACCGGCAAGGAAGTGCGCCTGCTGATCAAGGGCGGCACCGTGGAAATCGACCGCTCGGTGCTGGACCGCATGGCCGGCCCGATCGAGCACCTGATCCGCAACGCGGTGGTGCACGGCATCGAGGCCGCCGCGCCGCGCCGCGCCGCGGGCAAGGCCGCCACTGGTGCGCTGACGCTGGAGGTGCAGCAGGAAGGCAACGAGGTGGTGCTGAATTTCGTCGATGACGGCGGCGGGCTGGACCTGGAGCGCATCCGCGCGCGCGCGGTCGAGCGCCGCCTGCTGGCGCCGGACGACGACGCCAGCGAAGCGCGCCTGACCGAGCTGATCTTTGCGCCGGGCTTCTCCACCGCCGACGCGGTGTCGGAGCTGGCCGGCCGCGGCGTGGGCATGGACGTGGTGCGCGCCGAGACCGTGGCGCTGGGCGGACGCATCACGCTGGAGTCTAAGCCCGGGCAGGGCACCACCTTCACGGTGCACCTGCCGCTGACCACGGCGATCACGCAGGTGCTGGTGATCTCGCTGGGCGCGCGGCGCTATGCCGTTCCCAGCGGCATGATCGACCAGGTCCAGCAGCTGCGCGCCCCGGCACTGCTGGATGCCTACAACCAGGGCCGCCTCACTGTGGCCGGCGCCGAGGTGCCGTTCTTCTACTTCGGCGCGCTGCTGGAGGAAGGCAACGCGGTCGCGGCCGGGCGCAAGTATTCGCCGGTGGTGCTGGTGCGCAGCGGCGCCGAGCGCGTGGCGGTGCATGTTGACGATGTGGTCGGCAACCGCGAAGTGGTGGTCAAGCATATCGGCCCGCACCTGGCACGCCTGGAAGGCATTGCCGGCGCGACCACGCTGGGCGATGGCGAGATCGTGCTGATCTACAACCCGGTGGTGCTGGCGCAGCGCTTGGTGCGCGAACGCGGCCAGCCGGTGCCGCAGGCCTTGCCGCAGACGCCTGCCGTGCAGGCGCGGATGGGCGCGGTTGCGGAACTGGCGAGCGACGGCACCACCGAGCCGGTGCGCGGCCTGGCGGTGCAGCCGACCGTGATGGTGGTGGATGACTCGCTGACCGTGCGCAAGGCCACCCAGCGCCTGCTGAGCCGCGCCGGCTACCAGGTGGTGCTGGCGCGCGACGGTGTGGATGCGCTCAAGCAACTGCAGGATGTCATGCCGGACGCGATGCTGGTCGACATCGAGATGCCGCACATGGACGGCTTCGACCTGACCCGCAACGTGCGCTCCGACGCGCGCACCGCGCATATGCCGCTGGTGATGATCACCTCGCGCACGGCCGACAAGCACCGCCGCTATGCCGAGGAGATCGGCGTCAACGTGTACCTGGGCAAGCCTTACAACGAGGATGAGCTGCTGGGCACGCTGCATCGGTTGCTGGGTGAACGGGCGGCCGGTACGGCGGGGTCGGTGGGGCAGATGCTGGGG
>NZ_JBYSZW010000096.1:0-13594 GCF_058787575.1 Cupriavidus sp. FW305-3-2-15-C-LB2 | reverse complement strand
CGCCGCCCCCATTCCCCAGCGCCCACGCATGCAACTCGCCAGTCACCCGGAAATGGGTCACTGGCGTCTTTCATTGTTCGGCCTGACGCTCGGGCTGGTGACCGGCATCGACTTCTCGTCCACGCTGATGATGGGCGTGGCCAGCCAGCATATCCAGGGCGGCGTCGGTGCCGCGCCGGAAGATTATCTGTACGCGATCTCGGCCTACGCGGCCACCGCGGTGCTGATGAACATGGTGCTGGACCAGGTCGCGCGCCGCGTCACCTACAAGCGCTTCACCATCGGGTCGCTGCTGGTATTTGTCCTGGGCTCGCTGATCTGCGCCGAGTTTGCCAGCCCCACCGGGCTGATCACCGGCAAGGCGGTGCAGGGGCTGGGTGCCGGCGGCCTGTTCGCGGCCTCGCGCATCCTGGTGCAGCTGGTATCGACGCCGGCCGAGCGCGGCCCGCTGATGCTGCGCTTCGGCGGCGGCGCGTTCTCAATGCTGGCGATCACGCCGTGGCTGACCAGCATCTTCCTGGACGATATCGGCTGGCGCGCGGTGTTCCTGTTCCAGGCCGGCATTGCGCTGCCGGTACTGCTGTCGGTGGCGCTGACCTACCCGACCCGCGCGCCACGCGACCCGCATCCGCCGGTATCGACACTGGACTGGCCCGCCGCCATCGCCGCCGCGCTGGGCGCGCTGGTGTTCCTGCATACGCTGCAGGAGATGCGCTACACGCGCTTCTTCAGCTCGCTGGAAATGCCGCTGGCCGCGCTGTGCGGGCTGGCATTGTTCGCCTTCAGCGGCTGGCGGCTGTATCGCCATCCGGATCCATGGATCGACTTCTCGCGCCTGGCCGGACGCCAGTACCTGTACGGGCTGGGCTTCTACACGCTGTACTACCTGCTCTCGTCGGCCTGGTCGTTCCTGCTGCCCTCGCTCACGCAGACCGGGCTGGGGCTGACCTTCCGCACCACCTGCATGCTGTTGTCGACCAGCGGCACGGTGTCGGCCATCGGCGCCATCGTCATTACGCTGGGCATGGCGCTGGTGTTCCGCAAGCGGCGCGTGATCGCCATCGGCTTTGTCGTCTACGCCTGCGCGGCGATGCTGCTGTCGCAGCAGCTGATGCCGGGCGCGCCGGATTACGCGCTGGTGCCGGTGGTGCTGCTTGAAGGGCTGACGCCGGTGCTGCTGATGGTGCAGGTGGCATCGATGACTTACCTGGAAGTGCCGGTCGAGGATTTCTCGCACGCCTACCAGTTCAAGAACGTGTGCAAGCAGATCGCCTCGGCAATGGGCACGGGGCTGGCGAGCGTGTTCATGCAGGACGGCCTGGCACAGCACCGCACCCACCTGGTGGAACACATCACCCGCTACAACCCGGTGCTGCAGGCGCCGGATGCGCTCTCGGCAACGAGTCTGGCCAAAATCTCGCTGGAAGTCGACCGCCAGGCCACGCTGCTGGCCGGCATGGACATGCTGCACGGCTTTGCCGTGTTGTGCGTGGTGGCGGCGGTGTTCGTGCTGGCGCAGCGCAGCTTCCGGTAAGGAACCCACGCGCCGGGCGCCAGGCCATGTCCGGGGCCGGTACTGGCGCAATCCCGCCATTTCCTCTACCCTTTCGGCCTTTCCGTGCCAATCCGGCGAACCGCGCCGGGCTACGTAAATGGCCAGCCCCACCGATTCCCGCCAGAACCCGCCGCGAGCACCGCAGACCGCCGACAGCGCCGCCGCCACGCCCGAAAAGCCGAGCGACAGCTATGTGCAGTCCTTTGCACGCGGGCTGTCGGTCATCCGGGCCTTCAACGCGCAGCACCCGGCCCAGACGCTGACCGAGATCGCCCAGGCCAGCGGCCTGACGCGCGCCGGCGCGCGCCGCATCTTGCTGACGCTGGTGGGGTTGGGCTACGTGCAGGCCGACGGCCGCCTGTTCCGGCTGACGCCCAAGATCCTGGACCTGGGCTTCGCCTACCTGACCTCGATGCCGTTCTGGAACCTGGCCGAGCCGATCATGGAGACGCTGTCGCAGCAGGTGCATGAAAGCTGCTCGATCTCAGTGCTGGACGGCACCGAGATCGTCTACGTGCTGCGCGTGCCGGCGCGCAAGATCATGACCATCAACCTGTCGATCGGCAGCCGCCTGCCGGCCTATTGCTCGTCGATGGGGCGGGTGCTGCTGGCCGGCCTGGCCGAGCCCGAGCTCGACAGCGTGCTGCGCGCCACCGACCTGCGCGCGCGCACCAGCCGCACCGTCACCGACGTGGATGCGCTCAAGGCCATCGTCGCCGACATCCGCAAGCGCGGCTGGGCGCTCAACGACCAGGAGCTGGAAGAAGGGCTGGTGTCGCTGGCCGCGCCGATCCGCAACCGTGCCGGCCACACCATCGCCGCCATCAATATCAGCGGCCAGGCCAACCGCACCAGCGCGCAGGAGATGCTGGAGCGTTTCCTGCCGCCGCTGCTGGAAGCTTCGGAGAAGATTTCCGGGCTGGTCGGGCTGCGCACCTGAGCGCAGCCGCGGGGATCAGACTGCCGCGGGCAGCTCCACGCTGCCGAACTCGGCCGAGCGCGTGCCGTCCAGCGGCCGGTTGCTGGCCCCGAAATACGCAAACGCCACTGACAGCTTGACCGCGTCGGAGGCATTGCGGCCGGCCGCATGGAACAGCCGGCTGTCGAAAAACAGCACGTCGCCGCGGTGCAGCGCCAGCGGCTGCGCGGCATCCAGCAGGGGCTGGCTGGCCGGGTGGGCTTCGATCAGGAATTCGGCCGGGTCCAGCTGGCCCGGCTCCAGCTTCGCCTGGTGCGAACCCGGGATGACGCGCAGCACGCCGTTGCGTTCGTCCTCGTCGCCCAGCGCCAGCCACACCGTCACCAGTTCCGGCCGGGCAAACGACCAGTAGCGCGTATCGCGGTGCCAGCCAGTCTGGCTGCCGTAGTGCGGATGCTTGGTCATCACGCAGTTGTGGTGCGCCAGCGTGATGCGGGCGGGCTCGCCCAGCAGCGCCTGCACCACCGCCACCAGCTTCAGGGCGCTGGCCCAGCGGCGGAAGACCTCGTCGCGCCCGTAGGCCTGGCGCAGCCGCCTGACCGTGCCGCCGCCGGCGGCATCGCGTGCGGCCGGCGCGCCGGGATAGCCCAGGTCGGCCTCGAACTCCACCGGCGGCACCGCCGCGGCCAGGTGCTCACGCGTCACCGCCTCCAGCGCCGCGCACGCCGGCTCATCGGCAAAGCCGCGCAGGATCACGAAACCGTTGGCGTGGAAGGCCTGCACCAGGCGCGGCAGCGCGCCGGCATCGGCAGACAGGACGGAGGAAGGCAGGTCGGCGCAGGGGTCCAGCGAGGTCATTGCAGCAGGCGCGGTACAGGCAGCGGAAAGAGGAATGGGAAGGGCCGCGGTGGCCCGACAGGCTCATGATGCCAGAACCGGCGCAATCTGGCGCAGGCGCTGCACCATAACCATGCAGACAGCGCCGGGGCACTCACTCTCCGTACGGAAACAGACGGTGCCGCGTGCCGCCCGCGCCGCTACAATGCGCTGGTCTTCACCCGATATTCCCTGCATCCACCCGTTTTTTCCACCTTTTGCGCCGAGGCCCAACGTGACAGCTCGCCCACGCATCGTCGCTTCGCTGGCCGAGGCCCAGGCCCAGCTGGGCCGCATCGTTCTTGGCAAGCCGCAGCAGGTGCGGCTGGCGCTGGCCTGCATGCTGGCACGCGGCCACCTGCTGCTCGAAGACGTGCCCGGCGTCGGCAAGACCACGCTGGCCCATGCGCTGGCGCGCACGCTCGGGCTGCAATACCAGCGCGTGCAGTTCACCAGCGACCTGTTGCCGGCCGACCTGATCGGGGTTTCGGTCTTTGTCCGCGACGCCGGCGAATTCCGCTTCCATCGCGGCCCGGTGTTCGCGCAGGTGGTGCTGGCCGACGAGATCAACCGCGCGCCGCCCAAGACCCAGAGCGCGCTGCTCGAGGCCATGGCCGAGGGGCAGGTGACCCATGACGGCACCACGCACGCGCTGCCGTCGCCGTTTTTCGTGATCGCCACGCAGAATCCGCTGGAGCAGATCGGCACGCATGCCTTGCCCGAATCGCAATTGGACCGCTTCACCATGCGGCTGTCGCTCGGCTACCCCGACCCCGCCTTCGAGCGCGTGCTGTACCTGGGCGGCGCCAGCGCGCCGGAGCTGCCGCCGGTGATGGATGGCAGCCAGGTGCTGGCGCTGCAGGAGGCTGCCACACAGGTGTACGCCAGCCCGGCGCTGGTGGACTACGTGCTGGCGCTGGTGCAGGCCACGCGCAGCCACGGCGGCTTTGCCGCGGGGCTGTCGCCGCGCGCCGGGCTGGCGCTGCTGGCCTGCGCGCGCGCCTGGGCCCTGCTGGCCCAGCGCAACATGGTACTGCCGGAAGATGTGCAGGCGGTCTTCACCGCGGTGGCCGCGCATCGGCTGCTGCCCGCCGGCGCGGGCGGCCACGCCGCCGTTGCCGGCGAACTGGCCGCGCTGCAGGCCGGCGTGGCCATTCCCTGAAAGCCATGGCGGCGCGCAAAAGCGTGCTCCGCGGCGCGCCGGTCATGGCTCAGCGCCGCACGGCGGGCCGGCGCCCGACCGGCGGAACTGGCGGCACGCTGCTGCTGGATCGGCGCCACCTCTATATCCTGCCCACCCGCGGCGGCCTCGGCTTTGCGGTCGTGCTGGCGGCGATGCTGCTGACTTCGCTGAACTACAACATCAGCCTGGGCTTTGCGCTGACCTTCCTGCTGGCCGGCATCGGCATGGCGTGTATGTGGCTGGCCTACCGCAACCTGCTCGACCTCGCCGTGGCCGCGGGCCCGGCGGCGCCGGCCCATGCCGGGCAGGATGCCGTGTTCCAGCTGCGCATCGACAACCGCGATGCCGACGCGCGCATCGGCATCGAGGCGCGCGTGCCGACGCTGCCAAACGTGGCAACCGCCATGCTGACGCTCGATGGCAGCGCCAGCGAGATGCTCGCCCTGCACGTGCCGACTGCGCGCCGGGGCCGGCTGGTGCTGCCGCGCGTGGCGATCGCCAGCCGCTTTCCGTTCGGGCTGTTCCGGGTCTGGAGCTATGCGGACCTGGACATGTCGACGCTGGTCTATCCCGCCCCGGAGCCCGATGCCCCGCCACCGCCTGCCGCATATCGGCCAGACGCTGGCGATGGCGTGCACACGGCCGCGAGCGCGGCAAGCAGCGACGACGGCATCGACCAGCTGCGCCGCTACCGCAGCGGCGACCCGCTGCACCGCATCGCCTGGAAGCACAGCGCGCGCACCGGCCGCTGGCTCAGCCGCGCCGGCGATCCACCGCAGCAACCGGCGCGCTGGCTGGACTGGTACGCACTCCCGGCCGGCATGGAGGCGGAAGCGCGGCTGTCGCGCCTGTGCGCGTGGCTGCTGGCCGCCGGTGACGATGCCGAGATCGGCCTGCGCCTGACCGGCGTAGAACTGCCGCCAGCGCGCGGCGCCAGCCACCGGCGCGCCTGCCTGGAAGCGCTGGCGTTATGGCCGCAACGGCCCGCGGCCTGCCGCGCCGGAGACCGCGCGTGAAACCCGTCGCGCGGCCGCTGCGGCATGACGACCATGGGCTGCTGCTGGGCCAGCTGGCGCTGGTGCTGGCGCCGCAGGCGCGCACGCTGCCGGTGGCGGTCAGCCTGTTGCTGGTGCTGCTGCTGGGCTGGCGCTGGCTGCTATGGCGGCGGCGGGCGCCGCTGCCTTCGCGCTGGATGCTCGGCATCACCGCGGTAATGGTGCTGCTGGTGGCCAGCGCGCTGGTGTGGCAGGACGGCGGCGGCATGGGGCGCGAGCTCGCCGTGGCGCTGCTGGGAGCCTTTGTCATCCTCAAGCTGCTGGAATGCCGCGCGCTGTCGGACGCGACGCTGGTCACGCAGCTGTCGTTCTACCTGCTGCTGACGCTGTACCTGTCCGACCAGCCGTTCTGGCTGGCGCTGTACAGCCTGGCGATCGGCGCCTGGGTGCTGCGCAACTGGCTGTTGCTGCACCACCCCGAGGCGCGCAGCCGGCTGGCGATCTGGCCGCTGCTGGGACGCATGGCGCTGCTGGGGCTGCCGTGGGCACTGGCGCTGTTCGTGCTGTTCCCGCGGCTGGAGCACCCGCTGTGGCAACTGCCGCAATCGGCGCCGCGCGGCACCACCGGCATCAGCGACACCATGCGGCCGGGCAGCGTCGGGCAGCTGATCCGTTCTCCCGAAATCGCCCTGCGTGCCGAGGTCGCCGGCCCGCCGCTGCCCGCCGCGGCGCTGTACTGGCGTGCGCTGGTGCTGTGGGAATACGACGGCACCACCTGGCACCCGTCGCGGCAGCGCCGGCAGCAACTGGCGCCAGCGCCCGCCGCCGGCAACACGAATGGCATCGACATCAGCATCACGCTCGAGCCCAGCCAGCAGCGCTGGCTGTTCGCGCTGGACCGCGGCCAGGCACTGTCCGCCGGCGTGGATGGCGCCGCCACGCCCGACGGCGAGTTCATGGTGCGCCGGCCGGTGGACCAGCGCATCCGCTACCGCACGCATTCCACGCTGTCCCCCGCGCCCGAAGCGCTGACAGCCGCCACGCGCCGGCTGGCCCTGAGCCTGCCGGACGGCAATCCGCGCGCCCGCGCGCTGGCCGCCCAATGGGCCGACCGCCATGCCGATCCCGTCGCGCGCGTGCAAGCCGCGCTGCGGCTGTTCGCGGCGGCGCCCTTTGCCTATACGCTGAGCCCACCGCCGCTGGGCAGCGACCAGGTCGACAGCTTCGTGTTCGACACCCGGCGCGGCTTCTGCGAGCACTACGCCAGCAGCTTCGTCTTCTTGATGCGCGCCGCCGGCGTGCCCGCGCGCGTGGTCACGGGCTACCAGGGTGGTGAGTACAACCCCATCGGCAACCACTACGTGGTGCGCCAGTCCGATGCGCATGCCTGGGCCGAGGTCTGGCTCGACGGCCGCGGCTGGGTGCGCGTGGACCCGACCAGCGCCGTTGCCCCGGGTCGCATCGAACAGGGGCTGGATGCGGTAGTGGGCAGCGAAGCCGCGGACTGGCGGCCGTCGCAGCAACCGGCATGGCTGAAGGACCTGCGCTGGGCCTATGAAGGCGTCGTCTACACCTGGCAGCGCTGGGTGCTGCAGTACGACCATGCGCAGCAGCAGCGGCTGCTGCTGGCACTCGGCGCCGGCGTGGGCGCCGGGCAGTTGCTGGCCGGCGTGCTGGGCGCACTGTGCCTGCTGGCGCTGGTGCCGCTGTGGCGGCGCCGCGGGCCGGCAGACCCGGTCGATGCGGCCTATGCCCGCTTCTGCGCCCTGCTGGCCCGCCACGGCTGCGAGCGCGCCCAGGCCGAAGGACCGCAAGACTTCGCCGCGCGCGCCAGTGCGCGGCTGCCGCGCGCGGCCGACGCGATCGCTGCCGTCAGCGCCGCCTATGTCGGCTTGCGCTACGGCAACCTGCCGGCCGCGGGCCATGCGCAGGCGCTGGCAGCGATGCGGGCAGGCATTCGCCAGATCGCCGCGGCGTTGCGGCATTAAGCCCCCGCCAGCCACGCCGGCCGGCACGCCCTGCCGGGATTAGCTTCGCTTGATATAATTACATCTGCAACTATATCGAATGCAATCGATCCGCCGCTCGCGTGGATCGCAACGCCTCCAGCCATGTCTTTCGAACAACGCATCGACCGCTTCTGCGCCCGCCATCCCGAGGCCCCGCGCGACCTGATCCTGGCCTCCAGGCTGCTGCTGCGCACCGCGCGCCTGCTGCGCGGCCATATCGACCAGGCGCTGGCCCCGTTCGAACTGGACATGAGCCAGTACCTGCTGCTGAGCATGCTTGCCGTCGACGAAAACCGGCCCAGCATGCCGTCCGAGCTGGGCGCCACGCTGGACGCCACGCGCACGCAGATGACGCGGCTGCTGGACGGCCTGGAAGCGCGCGGGCTGCTGCGCCGGCGGGCGTCGGCCAGCGACCGGCGCAGCCTGGAGCTGACCCTGACCCCGGCCGGCCGCCGGCTGCTGGAGCGCGCCGCGCCCGCGGTGCATGCCGCCTACGGCGAGGCCTGGGCGCCGCTCGGCGCAGGCGGCCTGGCCGGCGCCACGCGTGCGCTGACTCAATTGCACCAGACCCTGGAGGGGCTCCAGCCATGAAGCCCGGCTCACCCTGGCAGCCTCTGTGGCGATTGCGCGTCAGCATGCGGTGGCTGCGCTGGCTGAGCCACCGGCAGCGCCAGACCCTGCTGATGATGCTGCTGGCGCTGGCCACCGGCTTGGAGTTCCTCGAGAACATCATGTTCGTGTTTGCCTCCAGCCATATCGTCGGCGGCCTCGACGCCGACCCGCGCAGCTTCGCGCTGGTGCAGGCGGCCTACGCCGTGGGCAGCATGCTGATGATCCTGAAGCAGCAATGGCTGTCGCGCCGGTTCGGCTACCGCTACTACCTGACGGGGGCGCTGCTGCTGTTCATGGCGGGCACGGTCGTGGCCGCAACCAGCCATGCGCTGCCGCAGATGGTGGTGGCGCGCTTTATCCAGGGTGTGGGCGGCGGCGCGCTGTTCACCAGCTGCCGCATCCTGGTCAACGTGCTGTTCGGCCCGACCGCGCGTCCGCGCGCCACCCGCATTTTCATGATCGGCATCTTCTCGGGGTCGGCGCTGGGCCCGGCCTTCGCCGCCGAGCTGATCGACCATGGCGTATGGCAGGACGTGTTCTACGGCGTGCTGCCGTTCGCCGCGCTGGCCACGCTGGGTGCCTGGCTGCTGCTGCCGGATGCGGAGCCGCGCACCGATACCGGCGGCCCCGCGCTCGGGCCGCTGCTGCTGTTCGGCGCCGCCATCGTGACCTTGCAGGCGGCGCTGACCGAGGCGCGCTTCGACGTGTTCTCGCACCCGCTGAGGCTCGCGCTGGTGGCCGCCGCGGGCCTGGCGCTGCTGGCCGTGTTCCTGTGGCACCAGTGGCACCACAGCGAACCCGTGCTGCACCTGCGCGCACTGCGCCACCCGGTGTACCTGACCGGCCTGGCGATGTACTTCGTGTACTACATGATCAGCAACCTGAGCGGCTACCTGTTCCCGATCTACGCCGAGCAGGCGCTGAAGATCCCGCTGGCGGCCACCGGCTGGCTCAACACCTTTGCCGCGCTGGTCAGCCTGGCCGGCATCTTCGTCTACCTGCAGGTGGCGCCGCGCCTGACGCGCAAGAAGCCACTGATGGTCGCCGGCCTGGTGCTGATGGCCGCCACGGCATGGTGGTTCTCGCAGATGCCGCCCGACGCCGGCCCGCCGGCGCTGGCATGGGGGCTGGTCGGCAAGGGCCTGTTCGGCGTGCTGGTGATCATCCCCATCGCCGGGCTGACGTTCCGGGCGCTGGGTCCCGATGAATTCGCCCATGGCTACCGCAGCAAGAACCTGATGCGGCAGGTCGCCGGCTCCTTTGCCTCGGCGCTGGGTGCGGTGCTGCTGCAGAACCGCCAGTTCGCGGTGCACGACAGCCTGCTGCACGCGGTGGGCCAGCGCCCCGCCGAGACCGAACACTGGATGGCTGCCATGCAGGCGGCATTGGCCGCACGCGGCTTCGATGCGGCGCAGGCCCACCTGGGCGCGCTCGCGCAACTGAACGGGCTGATCGAGCAGCAGGCCAGGCTGATTGCCTGCGAGGATATCTATCGGCTGATTGCGGTGCTGGCGCTGGGGGCGGCGGCGTACATGCTGCTGCAGCGGCGACTGCCCTGAAGCCCGCGCGAGCGGCTATGCGCAAGCGGTGCGACGACTGGAACTACTGCGGAACAGACGCGGAATCTTGGGGAGAAGCGAAGGCACCGCGCGCGAGGCGATGGCGCGGACGGGTCGCAGTGCCGGCGGATGCGGCACCGGCGAAGTACCTGCTCAGAACAGCGAGAGCTGGCGCATGCCGAAACCGATGGTCTCTTCCACGCGCGCACGGGCGTGGGCCAGCGAGCCTTCTGCGCCAGAGTAATTGCCGGCGGCCCAGTGGTAGACCACGGGGATATCGCCGCGCTCGGACAGGCGCACTTCGCCAAGCTTGTCGCCGCGTTCGTTGCGGTAGAAGTGTGAGCGATAGCCGCGCTCCCAGTGGGGGGCGACAACCTTCTTGCGCCGCCGGGGCTTCGGCGCGGAGCCGGCGGTGGACGTCGTGGACGTCAGTCGCCGCGCTCTATCGGTACCCGGCGTGATGGCGCGGGTGAAATCCAACTGCATAGACTTCCTCTTTGTCGATTCAGCAGAACCAGGGTCGGCGGGGGCTGCCGCCGCATGCTTCGTGCATCGCAGTCGAGATAATACCTGCTGGCGCGCTTTCTGTAAGCAGTTCGTTGCGCTGAATCCCGCCTCCGGCAAGGCTTAGCGGGCCGTATACCGGCTTCGTATACGTGTCGGTATACGTCGGGGTATACGGCCCGCGCGGGCAGCAAAGCCTTGCCAGTTAACGGCTTGCGGGCAGTCTGGCGTGCCCGCGGCAATCAGCCCAGGTCGAGCGGAATGAAGATGCGCGCATCGTCGCGCTGCACCAGCAGTGCCACCTGCTTGCCCGATTTCGATACCAGCGACTTGAGCTGTTCGGGCGAGCTGATGGGCGTGCCGTTGAGCGACAGGATCACGTCGCCCGGCTGGATGCCGACGCGCGCGGCGGGACCGGCCACGTCCTCGACCACCAGACCGCCGTCGATGCCGCTGCCACGCTTCTCCGCCGGCGTGAGCGGGCGCACCGCCAGCCCCAGCCGGCCACCGGCCTCGCTGCCACCGCCCTTCTGTGCGACGGCCCGGTCCCTGGCCGTGCCCACCGTCACCGACAGCGTCATCGGCTGGCCCTTGCGGATGATCTTCAACGAGGTCTGCGTGCCCGGCTTGATATCGGCCACGTGCTCGGGCAGGTCGCCCGAATGGTCGATCACGTCATTGTCGAGCTGCACGATGACGTCGCCAGGCTTCAGGCCAGCGCGCGCGGCCGGGCTGTCGGGCTCGACCGAGTTGACCAGCGCACCAGTAGGCTTGGGCAGCCCGAACGATTGTGCAAGCGCCTGGTTCACCTCCTGCACGCTGATGCCGAGACGACCGCGCGTGACCTTGCCATGCGCCACCAGCTGCTGCTGCACCTTGGTGGCCACGTCGATCGGGATCGCGAACGACAGGCCCTGGTAGCCGCCGGTCTGGCTGTAGATCTGCGCATTGATGCCGACCACCTCGCCGCGCTGGTTGAACAGCGGCCCGCCCGAGTTGCCGGGATTGACGGCAACATCGGTCTGGATGAACGGCACATAGGTATCGTCCGGCAGCGAGCGCGACTTGGCGCTGACGATGCCCGCGGTCACGGTGTTCTCGAAGCCGTAGGGAGAACCGATCGCCAGCACCGGCTCGCCCACGCGCACCTGCGAAGGATCGCCCAGGCGCACGGCCGGCAGGTTCTTGGCGTCGATGCGGATCACGGCCACGTCGGTCTGCGGATCGCTGCCGAGCACCTTGGCCTTGAACTCGCGGCGGTCGGTCAGCTTGACCGTGACCTCCTGCGCGCCGTCGACGACGTGCGCATTGGTCAGGATCAGCCCGTCCGGGCTCACGATAAAGCCCGAGCCCAGTCCGCGCACCAGTTGCTGCTGGCCGCCTTGCGGACCCTGGAACTGCGGCCCGAAACGCTTGAAGAACTGGAACAGCGGATCGTCCGGATCGATGCCCGGGGGCATCTGCGCCGCGGTGCGCTGGGCGCGCGCGGTGACGCTGATATTGACCACGGCGGGCCCGTACTGTGCCACGATGCCGGAGAAATCCGTCGGCGTGGCCACGGCGGCCGCCGGCTGCGCTGGCGCGACGGCTGGCGCAGGTGCCGCGTACCCCGGCGTGATGACTTCCTTCTGCAGATAGGCATAGCCGCCGCCAAGGGCGGCAAGGGCCGCGATACCAACGGCCGTGCGAGCAATGGTCTGGCGCATCATGTGTGGTTCCTTTCCTTGTGCATCAGGCGTCGGCAGTTTGCGACGCGACACGGTCATGCTAGCGACCCAGACTTAAAACAGACTTAAGGGTCAGCACCAGGCCATGCACGGGCGTATCGAGCACATTTCGGCGAAATGAAAATTTATCTTGCGCACAATCTAATTGTGTCTAATATATCGCCATGGAACGCGACAACGACCCCTCCCCGGATTTGCTGCTACTGGATCGCCAGCTGTGCTTTGCGCTGTATTCAAGCTCACTGGCCATGACCAAGTTGTACAAGCCACTCTTAAGTGAGCTTGGACTTACTTATCCGCAATATTTGGTGATGCTGGTGTTGTGGGAGGCGGAAACGCTGACGGTCTCGGACCTCGGCGCGCGGCTGGCGCTGGACTCGGGGACGCTGACGCCACTATTGAAGCGGCTGGAGACGGCGCGGCTGGTCACGCGCACCCGTGACGCAGCCGACGAACGGCGGGTGCTGGTCAGCCTGACCGACTCCGGCCGCGCATTGCGCCAGCGCGCAGCCCGTATTCCTGAACAGATGTTGTGCGCCACGCAGTGCCCGGTCGAAGAGATCCAGGCCCTGACGCAGCGCCTGCATGCACTGCGGTCGACGCTTGAACAGGCGCGGACCGATTCCAGCCTGCCGGACTGACGGCAAGCATTGATACGCCCCTCTCGGGCAACAAACCGGAGCCTTAGATGAAACTCGAAAAAGTCGTTTATACCGCCCATGCCACCGCCACCGGCGGCCGTGACGGCCGTGCCACCACGTCCGACGGCCAGCTCGACGCCAAGCTGGCCGTGCCCAAGGAAATGGGTGGCGCCGGCAATGGCCTGAATCCGGAACAGCTCTTTGCTGCCGGCTATTCGGCCTGCTTCCTGGGCGCCATGCGCTACGTGGCCGGCCAGCAGAAGATCACCGTGCCCGCCGATGCCACGATCGAAGGCGCGGTCGGCATCGGCCCGATCCCTCAAGGCTTCGGCATCCAGGTCGAACTGAAGATCTCGCTGCCGGGCTTCGAGCGCGAGGCTGCCGAAAAGCTGGTCGAACAGGCGCACCAGGTGTGCCCGTACTCGAACGCGACGCGCGGCAATATCGACGTGACGCTGACTGTGGTCTGATCGGCAAGCATGGAAAAGGCCGGTATCGCTTGCGCGATACCGGCCTTTTTGTTTTGTCGCACTGCCGGCTACCGGGCCGGCTCGGTTGCTGGCAGTTGCGCGCAAAATGCGCGCTTCTGTGTCGAACTCAAGCGCTTGATCTCGATTTCCGCTTTCAACGCTTCGGATTTCGTGTCGAAGCGCAATTGGCCCAAAACGCGTATGGGCTTGCGCGATCGCGTATATTTAGCGCCTTTTCCGGACAGATGCTCGGCGAAGCGGCGGGCAACATCGGTCGTGATCCCGGTGTAGATGGAATCGCCGGTGCATTCGAGCAGATAGAGGTACCAGGCGCTGTCAGCCGACATGGGATGGGTAATGGGGATTCAGCGGTAATAGTATTACGCCGGAGCGGCGGCGGCGAGCCATTCCATTTTCCGCCGCGCCAAAAGCAAAAACCCCCAGCCTTTTGGGGCTGGGGGTTCTGCGGAATAAGAGCCTGGCGATGACCTACTTTCACACGGGAATCCGCACTATCATCGGCGCGGAGCTGTTTCACGGACCT
>NZ_JBYSZW010000095.1:0-14748 GCF_058787575.1 Cupriavidus sp. FW305-3-2-15-C-LB2 | reverse complement strand
GCCCCTGGCCCACCTCTTTCCCCCGCACCCGATGAAAGCCAGCATGCTTGCCAAGCTCGACCAACTGGCCGAGCGACTCGATGAAGTCAACGCCCTGCTCGCGCGCGAAGACGCGACCGCGAAGATCGACCAGTACCGCAAGCTCAGCCGCGAACATGCCGAGTTGTCGCCGGTGGCCGAGCAGTACGGCCAGTACCGCCAGGCGCAGGACGACCTGGCCACCGCGCAGGCGCTGCTGGACGATCCGGAGATGAAGGACTTTGCCGCCGACGAGATCGCCAGCGCGCGCGCGCGGCTGGAAGCCCTGGAAGCGAGCCTGCAGCGCCTGCTGCTGCCCAAGGACCCGAACGACGACCGCAACCTGCTGCTGGAAATCCGCGCCGGCACCGGCGGCGAGGAAAGCGCGCTGTTCGCCGGCGACCTGCTGCGCATGTACACGCGCTATGCCGAACGCCAGCGCTGGCAGGTCGAAGTGATGAGCGAATCGGAATCGGACCTGGGCGGCTACAAGGAAGTGATCGTGCGCATCGCCGGCGATGCGGCATTCTCCAGGCTGAAGTTCGAATCCGGCGGCCACCGCGTGCAGCGCGTCCCGGCTACCGAGGCACAGGGGCGCATCCACACCTCGGCCTGCACGGTCGCGGTGATGCCCGAAGCCGATGAAGTGGGCGAGGTCGAGATCAACCCGGCCGACCTGCGCATCGACACCTTCCGCGCCTCGGGCGCTGGCGGGCAGCACGTCAACAAGACCGATTCCGCGGTGCGCCTGACCCACCTGCCGACCGGCATCGTGGTCGAGTGCCAGGACGACCGCAGCCAGCACCGCAACAAGGACAAGGCGATGAAGGTGCTGGCGGCCCGCATCAAGGACATGCAGACGCGCGCCGCCCAGGCGAAGGAGGCCAGCACGCGGCGCAACCTGATCGGCTCGGGCGACCGCAGCGACCGCATCCGCACCTACAACTTCCCGCAGGGGCGCGTGACCGACCACCGCATCAACCTGACGCTGTACAAGATCGACATGATCATGGACGGCGACATGGATGAGCTGCTGTCGGCACTGGCTTCGGAACACCAGGCTGATCAGCTTGCTGCACTTGGCGAAGAGTCGTAAGCACCACAAAATGTCGTGCAACCGGCCTTCCGCCCCGAACACCGCGTAAAGTCGCCGATATCTTTGTATTTCTTGTAAATGCTTGAAACAGCACTGGTAGGGGTAAGGCGGCTGTCTATAATCGATTTCGACCGGCAAACGGAGAATGGTGCCGGGTAGTCACTCCCGAGAACATACCTAGGACGAAATCATGAAAAAACTGCTCGCGCTGTTGATGATCACCGCGGCCATGGCCGCTTGCAGCAAGAAGGAAGAAGCTCCGCCTGCCGCCTCGAACGCCGAGAGCGCCATGCAAAGCGCCGCTGAATCCGCCAAGGCCGCCGCCAGCGATGCCGCCGCTGCCGCCAGCAACGCCGCAGACGCCGCCAAGGCCGCCGCCAGCGGTGCCGCAGCCGACCTCTCGGCCGCCGCCGACAAGGCCAAGGCAGAAGCCGGCAGCGCCATGGCAGACGCCAAGCAGGCCGCCAAGGATGCCGTCAACACGGGTGCCGACAAGGCCAAGGACGCCGTCAATAAGTAATCGTCCCGGCGGGGGCATTGCGCCGCCCGCTGTCGATGAGCGGTACACTGGCGGCAAGCTGGAAGTCCCGCCCCAAAGCCCCGCCAGGCCTTTGCGCCGGTGGGGTTTTTTGTAGCCGGCAAAAGAACCGTCCCCTCCCTTTCGATGTCTTCCCCAAACTCTGCCGCGCTGCCGGCGACCCCCACGCTGCGCGAAGCCCAGACCCTCGCCGCCATGGCCGGGCTGCCTGCCCTGGAAGTGCGCATGCTGCTGACGCATGTCACCGGCCTGAGCCGCACCCAGCTGATCACCCGCGACACCGACACCCTCACCATCGCCCAGCGCGACGCCTTTGCCACGCTGCTGGCGCGGCGGCTGGCGGGCGAGCCGATGGCCTACCTGATCGGCGAGCGCGAGTTCTTCGGCCGCAAGTTCCGGGTCACGCCTGACGTGCTGATCCCGCGGCCCGATACCGAGGTCGCCGCCGAAGCCTCGCTGGCGCGGCTGGCCGAGGTGCCGCAGCCGACCGTGCTGGACCTGGGCACAGGCTCGGGCATCCTGGCCGTGACGCTGGCGCGCGAGCGCCGGGATGCGCAAGTCTGGGCCACCGACATCTCGCCCGGCGCGCTGATGGTGGCGCAGGACAACGCCAGCGCGCTCGGCGCCGACCGCATCCACTTCCTGGTGTCTGACTGGTACGCGGCGCTGCCGCCGGGCCTGCGCTTTCACCTGATCGTCAGCAATCCGCCCTACATCGCCGCGGGCGACCCGCACTTGGTCGAAGGCGACCTGCGCTTCGAACCGATCGACGCGCTGACCGACCACGACGACGGCCTGTCCGACCTGCGGGCCATTGTCAGCGGTGCCGGCGCCCGGCTGCTGCCTGACGGCTGGCTGCTGATGGAGCATGGCTACGACCAGGCGCAGGCCACCCGCCAGCTGCTGGAGGACACCGGTTTCACCGAGATCTTCACCGCCCGCGACCTGGCCGGCCTGGAACGCTGCACCGGCGGGCGCTGGCAAGGCGCCCGGCCCGGCGGCACCACTGCCGGTCACTGAAGCCCGGCGGCGATTCCGGTAAAATCGCCGTCAGATCCCCGCCACGCGGCCAGGCCGCGTGGCGTCCCATTCTCCCCAGGCGGCGCCCGCGACACGGCATCGCCCCACTGAAAAGCAAACCATGAGCGACGTGCAGCAAAAGATCGATCAGATCGTCAAGGGCAACCCGGTAGTCCTGTTCATGAAGGGCACCGCGCAATTCCCGATGTGCGGCTTCTCGGGCCGCGCCATCCAGATTCTGAAGGCCTGTGGCGTGGACGCGCCGACCACGGTCAACGTGCTGGATGACGAAGGCATCCGCCAGGGCATCAAGGAATACGCCAACTGGCCGACCATTCCGCAGCTCTACGTGAACGGCGAGTTCATCGGCGGCTCGGACATCATGATGGAGATGTACCAGAACGGCGAACTGCAAACCCTGCTGAAGGGCTGAGTTCCTTTATGTCCGTGACTGGCGGCACACCCAAACGGCTGATCGTCGCCATCACGGGCGCCACCGGTGCCATCTACGGCGTGCGCCTGCTGCAGGTGCTGCGCGCGGCGCCCTCGGTGGAAACCCATCTGCTGATTTCGCCGGCCGGCGTGATGAACCTGCAGCACGAGCTGGACATCAGCCGTGCCGAGGTGGAGGCGCTGGCCAGCGTCGTGCACAACGTGCGCGACATCGGCGCGACCATCGCCAGCGGCTCGTTCCGCGCACAGGCGATGGTGGTCGCCCCCTGCTCCATGCGCACGCTGGCGGCGATTGCGCACGGCCTGTCCGACAACCTGATCACGCGCGCCGCCGACGTCACGCTCAAGGAGCGGCGCAAGCTGGTGCTGATGGTGCGGGAAACGCCGCTGAACCTTGCGCACCTGCGCAATATGACGGCGGTGACGGAAATGGGCGGGATCGTATTCCCGCCGGTGCCGGGCTTCTACCAGAAGCCGCAAAGCATTGCCGAACTGGTCGACCATACGGTCGGGCGCGTGCTCGACCTGGTGGATTTGCCGGAGATCGGCCAGACGCTCGCGCCCAGCTGGGGCGGGCTGAACGCCCGGGCCGGCGACGCGGCCGGCAACTGAACTGCGGCCGGCGCGCAGCCTCTCTCTACGCGCCGGCATCCTCGCGCATTGTCGTGCCAACCGCGCTCATTACCAGCGGCGGTAGCCCCGGCCATAGTAGCCATGGCCATAGTAGCCGCCATAGCCGCCGTAGTAGTACGGCCGCGGTGCCACCACCACCGGCGCGGGCGCCACGTACACCGGCGCAGGGCCGACCGCGGGACCGGCAGGCGTGGGATAGACGGCGCAGCCGCCCAGCAGGGTGACGGATGCCGCAGCGGCAGCCAGTCCAATCGTCAGCATTCTCATCATTCGTCCTTGGGGTCGGAACGGGCATGTGCCTGCCCTGCTGACGTTATACGGGCAGAAAGCGTAATACGGCGTCAAAGGCGTGTAAGGCTTGTTACAGTTCCCTACGCGCCCTGTAACACGCCCAGGGATGCCGTCAGATCTCGAACCGTATCCCCTGCGCCAGCGGCAGCGAATCGCCATAGTTGATCGTGTTGGTGGCGCGGCGCATATAGCCCTTCCACGCATCCGATCCCGACTCGCGGCCCCCGCCGGTTGCCTTTTCCCCGCCGAAGGCGCCGCCGATCTCTGCGCCGCTGGTGCCGATGTTGACGTTGGCGATGCCGCAGTCGCTGCCTGCCGAGGACAGGAAGCGCTCGGCCTCGCGCATCGATTCCGTGAAGATGCACGACGATAGCCCGTGCGGCGAGGCATTGTTCAGCGCGATGGCCTCATCCAGCGTGGTGTACGGCATCAGGTACAGGATCGGCGCGAAGGTTTCGGTCAGCATGGTGTCGTGCTGGGCGTCGGTCATCACCAGCGCGGGCCGCACGTAACAGGCATGCGGGTAGCGGTCGGCCAGCAGCCGTTCGCCGCCGGTGACGATATTGCCCTGCGCGCGGCAGGCGGCCAGCGCATTGGCCATGGCATCGCCCGCGGCGGTGTCGATCAGCGGGCCGACCAGGGTGCCGTCAGCGAGCGGGTCGCCGACGGGCAGGCGGTCGAACACGGTGATCAGCCGGCTCGCCATGGTGTCCATCAGGTCGGCGTGGATAAAGCAGCGACGCAGCGTGGTGCAACGCTGGCCCGCGGTGCCGGCCGCGGCGAAGGTGATGGCCCGCACCGCCAGCTCGATGTCGGCCGAAGGCGCGACGATGGCGGCATTGTTGCCGCCCAGCTCCAGGATGCTGCGCTTGAAGTGCCCGGCGCAGGCAACGCCGACCTCGCGGCCCATGCGGGTCGAGCCGGTGGCGCTGACCAGCCGCACCGCCGGGTGCGACACCAGGTGGGTGCCCAGCATGCGCCCGCCCGGCAGCACCGCCGAGATGCCGGCGTGCTGCGGCGCCGCCGCGGCGAGCACGCGCTCCAGCAGGCCATGCGCGGCCAGCGCGCACAGGGTGACTTTTTCCGAGGGTTTCCAGATCACGCCGTTGCCGCACACCAGCGCCAGCGCCGCATTCCACGCCCACACCGCCACCGGAAAGTTGAAGGCCGAGATCACGCCGCACAGCCCATACGGATGCCAGGTCTCGCGCATCGCATGCTGCGGGCGCTCGGAGGCAATGGTCAGCCCGTGCAACTGGCGCGACAGCCCGACCGCGAAGTCGCAGATGTCGATCATCTCCTGCACCTCGCCCAGGCCTTCCTGCAGGATCTTGCCGGACTCGAGCGAGACCAGCCGGCCCAGCGCCGGCTTGTGTTCGCGCAGCACCTCGCCGAAGCGCCGCACGATCTCGCCGCGCGCAGGCGCAGGCAGCAGCGCCCAGGTGGTCTGCGCCGCGTGGGCGCGGGCGATCAGCGCATCGGCCTGCGCCGGCGTGCAGGCCGGGACATGGCCGATGGCCTCGCCATCGACCGGCGAGCGGACCGTCACGGCGCCGGCCGGCGTGCCCTCCCGCCACGGCCGCGGCAGGCCCAGCGAATCCCAGCAGGCAGCGAACTCTTGCGCTTTCATATGACGGTCTCCTGGAGCGGATGCTGCGTGTAATGGCGGCCGAAGCGATTGGCAAGGAAGGCGTCCAGCGGCATCGACTCCTGCCGCACGAAGCCGGATTGCGGCAGCGCGCCGGTGGCCACCATGTCCAGCGCGGTGCAGATGCCCGCGGCAGTGGTCAGCTGGATCGCGTTGACATGGCCCCCCTTGCCATCCACCCCGCCGATGCGCGCCGAGAACGAAGCCTGCGTCAGCGGCCCGCGCCCGCGTTCGCCCCCGGCCGGGTAGCCGGTGGCGGTGGCGAACACGATCACCACGTCCTGGTCGGTCACCGGGATGGCGCGATCGAAGATATCGCGCAGCCATTCACGGCGTTCGCGCAGGCGCAGGTCGTTGAGCAGCAGTTTCATCAGCGCGCAATGGCCCGGATAGCGGATGGACTTGTAGTCGACATGGCGCGCGCGGCCGGCCAGCGTCTCGGGCAGCGTGCCCAGGCCGCCAGATGTATTAAAGGCTTCGTACTCGATGCCGTCCAGCGCAAAGCTTTCCAGCCCCTCCAGCGCCGTCAGTTCCACGCGACGGCCGTCGACGATGGCCTCGCACGGGTTGCAGTACTCGTTGATCAGTCCCTCGGTGCTCCAGGTCAGGTTGTACTTGAGCGCATTGCTGGGGTAGCGCGGCAGCGCGCCGACCCGCATCTGCAGGTCCAGCAGTTCTCCCCCGCCGCGCAGGAAGCGCTGCGCCAGGTCATGCCCGACCACGCCGATAAAGCCCGGCGCCAGCCCGCACTGCGGCATCAGCACCGAGCGCGCGCTTTGCGCCAGCTGGCGGATGGCCTGGGTCGCGGCCACGTCCTCGGTCAGGTCGAAGTAATGCACGCCCAGGCGCGCCGCCACCGAAGCCACGCTGATCGCGGCGTGGAACGGCAGCGCGTTGAGCACGGCATCGGCGCCGGCCAGCAGCGCGGCGCAGGTGCCAGGCTCGGTGGGGTCGCCGGCGCGCGCCAGCACGCCGCGCGGCAGGCCGTCGAGGCGCCGTGCGTCATGGTCGACCACGCTGACGCGGTAGTCGCCACTGTCATGCAGCATGGTGGCAATGGTGCGCCCGATCTTGCCCGCGCCCAGCACCGCCACGTGCAGCGGGCGGGTCGCCTTGGGCAGGTCGCGCGGGGCCTGCCGGCCCAGGTTCGAGGCTTGCATGGTGTCTCCGTCCACAAGAAAAGGTTGTCCTGTTGACTGGAGTATGGATAGCCAGCGCGACACAATGAAGCCACAAGAGCGACGAAAACCCGCCATAATCGAACGAAACGACGAACCATCCCGACGTAATGACCGAGCTCGACACCACCGACCGGCACCTGCTGTCGCTGCTGCAGGCCAATGCCCGCGAAAGCGCCGCCAACCTCGCCCGGCACCTGGGTATCGCCCGCACCACCGTGGTCGCGCGCATCGCGCGGCTGGAGCGCAGCGGGGTGATTGCCGGCTACGGCGTGCGGCTGGGGCAGCGCATGGAAGACAACGCCATCCTGGCCTATTGCGGCCTGTCGGTGCAGCCCAAGGCCGCGCCCGCGATCCTGCGCGCGCTGCAGCGCCTGCCCGAGATCGAAGAGGTCAATTCGGTCAGCGGCCCGGTCGACTACCTGGTGGCGATCCGCTGCGACACGCACGACCGCCTGGACCGGCTGCTCGACGAGATCGGCATGCTCGACGGCGTCAACCACACCACCACCTCGATCGTGCTCGCGCGCAAGCTCGACCGCCGGCGTGCTGCCGGCTGACGCGGTATGCTGCCAACCCGATCAAGCGTTTGCGGAGCAACAATATGAACAACCCGATCCGTGTCGCCGTGGGCGGCGTGACCGGCTGGGCCGGCGGCGAACTGGCGCGCGGCGTGGCCCATGCGGCCGACATGACCCTGGTGGCCGGCCTGTCGCGCGGCGCCGCCGGGCAGCCTCTGGCGCAGCTGACCGGCCATGCCGATACGCCGGGCGTGGCGGCCGCCAGCATCGAGGCCCTGGGGGAAACGCCCTACGACGTCTATGTCGAATACACCAAGCCGGGCATCGCCAAGCACAACATCCTGCAGGCGCTGGCGCACGGCGCGCACGTGGTGGTGGGCACCTCGGGGCTGACCGACGAGGACTATGCCGAGATCGACGCGGCCGCGCGCCAGGCCGACCGCGGCGTGCTCGCCTGCGGCAATTTCGCCATCACGGTGGTGCTGCTGCAGAAGTTTGCCGAGATGGCCGCGCGCCACCTGGAGCACTGGGAGATCATCGACTACGCCAAGGCCGGCAAGATCGACGTGCCCTCCGGCACCGTGCGCGAGCTGGCCTACCGGCTCGGCCAGGTCAAGGCCGCCGCGCAGGCGGTGCCGGTCGACCAGGTCAAGGGCCCGAAGGAAACCCGCGGCGCCACCATGTCGGGCACGCAGGTGCACGCGGTGCGGCTGCCGGGCTACCAGCTTGGCGTGGAAGTGATCTTCGGCGCCGACGGCCAGCGCCTGCACCTGAAGCACGAGGCCGGCGACGGCTCCACGCCCTATGTCGCCGGCGCGCTGCTGGCGATCCGCAAGGTCCACACCGTGCGCGGCGTGGTGCGGGGGCTGGACAAGGTGATGGAAGGGCTCTGAGGCCAGGTCAGCAGGCGGGCAGGCCGCCTGCTGCGGAGTGTTACCAGCTGCCAGGCTTCTCCGGCTTGGCGGCTGGCTTTGGCGCGGGCTTGGCGGCGGCTGCCTTGCCGCCCTTGGCCGCGGGCGCCGAGGCCGGATTGAGCTGCTTGTCCACCTCGGCATCCTTGTCCGCCATCAGCACGCGCGCCTGCGGCAGCAGCATTTCGATGGTGCCGGTGTTGGGGTCTTCCGGCATGGCGTAGAGCTCAACCGTCAGCGGCTTGTGCATCCAGCCGGCATGCAGCGTCTTGATGCTCTTGCCAGCCTTGTCGGGCATGTCGACCTGCTCCTGCCGGAACGGCTTGCCGTACAGCGCGCTGACGCTGTCGGCCGCGGCCTGCTGCGAGTTGGCGCCGGCGGTCGGGACCACCAGGCCGACCAGCGCGTTGCGGTCGACAAAGGCCAGCACAAAGGGGCCGTCCATGAAGGACGGGCGCTGCGCGCGCGGCACGCCGACCTGGCGCATCAGGCCATCGCCCTTCAGTTCGACACAGAATCCGGTGACATCGCGGCCATCGGGCGTGCGCTTGTCGGCGCAATCCGGCAAGGCCGGCAGCGGGTTGCCGATTTCCAGCATGGCCAGCAGCGGCGACAGCGCGCTGTTCTCGGCCTTGGCCTGGGCCTTGGCCGGTGCGGGGGCTGGTTTGGCGGCAGGGGCGGAAGCGGGGGCGGCAATGGCGCCGGCAGCGGCGCCCAGCAGGCCGGCAAGCGCCAGCCCGGCAACGGGGAATTTCAAATCGGACTCCTGATGAACGGCTCCGGGTTGGAGCCCGCCCCGGCCGGGTTGTTCCTGCTTGGCGCGGGCGGTGACGGGAAAGTCACCGGCGGCCTGCCAGGCCAGGGGCGAGCAGTAGCTTACCCCATGGCCCTGGCGGCTCCCGCACTTCCAGTCAGTCCAACGAAATGTTATTGGCCTTGATCACCTTGCCCCAGTGCTCGCGGTCGGCTTCGATATAGCGGTCGATCTCGGCCTGCGTGCGCGGCGCCTGCACGACCAGTCCCAGCGCGCTGAAGGTGGAACGGAACTGCGCGTCCTTGAGCACGTGGGCAGCGGCGGCCTGCAGCCTGGCCACCGCATCGGGCGGCGTCTGCGCGGGCACGGCCAGGCCGAACCAGGTGGCGGCCTGGAAGTTGGGATAGCCGCTTTCCGCCACGGTCGGCACGTCGGGCAGCACGTCCAGCCGGGTGCGGCCGGTGACCGCCAGCGCCTTGAGCTTGCCTGCCTTGATATGCGGCAGCGAGGTGCTGACCACATCCACCATCAGTTGCACGTCGTTGGCCAGCAGCGCCGACAGCGCCGGGGCGCTGCCGTTGTAGGGCACGTGGGTGACGCTGATGCCCAGCTCGGTCTTGAGCATTTCGGTGGCCAGCTGGAGCGCGTTGCCCAGGCCGACCGAGCCATAGTTGAGCTTGCCGCCCGCGGCCTTGGCGTAGGCCGCGAACTCGCGGATATTGCTGGCCGGCACCTTGCTGTTGGTCACCACCACCAGCGGCACCTCGGCGCCGATGCTGAAGATCTTGAAATCCTTGGGCGGATCGTAGTTGATCTTCTTGTACAGCATCGGGTTGAGCACCATGCTGCCGTTGGTGGCCAGCACCATGGTGTAACCGTCTGCCGGCGCACGCGCCACGCTGGTGGTGCCGATCATGGTGGCCGCGCCCGGGCGGTTTTCCACCACCACGGTCTGGCCCAGCTGGCGCGACATGCCGTCGGCCAGCGCGCGGCCGAACTGGTCGGTCGAGCCGCCGGGGGTGTAGGGCACCACCAGCTTGATCGGGCGATCGGGATAGGCGGCCTGCGCGGCTCCGCCCCACATGGCCAGCGCGCACCCCGCGCCGGCTGCCATCGCGGCGAGCCAGGCGCGCCGTCCGCTTGGTTTGTTCTGCATCGCGTCTCCTCCTGTTGTTATCGGTCGTGATCGATCCAGGCCGGGCACGCGCTCAGACGCGGCGCTGGCGGCCTTCCCAGTATCGGTCACGCAGCCGGCGCTTGGCGAGCTTGCCGGTTTCATCGCGCGGCAGCTGCGTCTCGACCACGATGCTGCGCGGCACCTTGAAGCCGGACAGCCGCTGGCGCAGCCAGTCGATCACCTCGGCCTCGCGGATCTCCACGCCTGGCATCGGCTGCACCATGCCCAGCAGGCGCTCGCCGTACTCGTCGTCGGGGATGCCGAACACCACGCAGTCGGCCACGCCGGGGTAGCGCACCAGCTCATGCTCGATCTCGGCCGGGTAGATGTTCACGCCGCCGGAGATCACCATGTCCGATGCGCGGTCGCAGATAAACAGGTAGCCGTCGGCATCGACATAGCCCATGTCACCCAGCGTCACCAGCCCGTCTCGGTCGATGGCGGCGCGCGCGGCATCATTGTTGCGGTAGCTGAAGTCGGGGTAAGCCGGCTGGCGCACGTAGACCAGGCCGATCTCGCCCGGCGCGCACTGGCGGCCGTTCTCGTCGAGGATGCGCAGCTGCGCGTCATCGACCGGTTTGCCGGCGGTCCCCGGGCGCGCGGCGGCATCGGCCGGCGTGGCCACGGTGATCATGCCGGCTTCGCTGGAGGCGTAGGTTTCGTGGATGACCGGGCCCAGCCATTCCAGCATCGCGCGCTTTACTTCGGGCGAGCACGGCGAGCCGGTGGAGGCGACGAAGCGGATCGAAGACAGGTCGTACCTGGCGCGCACCTCGGGCGGCAGCTTGAGCAGGCGCACGTACATGATCGGCACCAGGTAGAGCACGTCGATGCGGTGCTTTTCCACCAGCGCCAGCACCTGCTCGGCATCAAAGCGCGACGTGAGCACCAGGCGTTCGGCCATCTGCAGCGCGTTCTGGATAAACGAGCCCGGCGCGCTGTGATACAGCGGCGCCGACATCAGCGTGCGGCAGCCCGGCTCGATGCCGTAGGTCTGCCTCACCACCGAGCGCATGCGCGCGAGCTGTTCCTCCAGCCGGTCCAGCGGCAGCGGCTGGCGCACCACGCCCTTGGGCCGGCCGGTGGTGCCGGAGGTGTAGGCCATATGGCCGCGCGGCGCCACGCGCGGGCCGTCGTAGGCCGGCTGCTGCGCCAGCCAGCTTTCATAGTCGATGGCGCCTTGGGCGGGGCCGCCCACCGACAGCACCGTCATGCCGGCCGGAACGGCGTCGCGCACGGCGGGCAGCAGGTCGGCCTGCACCAGCAGCACCCTGGCGCCGCTGTCGGTCAGCAGGAAGCGCACTTCCTCGGCGGTGAAGTGCCAGTTGATCGGGCAGTAGTAGCAGCCCGCGGTACGGCAGGCATGGACCACGTCGGCATAGGCCGGATCGTTACGCAGCAGCACGGCGACCACGTCGCCCTCCTGCACGCCCAGCGCGCGCAGGCCGCCGGCCAGGCGGGCGCCGCGCGCCAGCAATTCTTCGCCGCTGCGGTGCATGTCTTCAAACCAGAGGTCCGTGGCCATCCGTCGTCTCCTGTATGCGATCCGTTCTGTCAGCCGACCACTGTATCGGCGTAGCCGTGGATCGACAATCAGGTGCATCGGAATCACAATGTTGCACCAGACGCGACAATCCTGCAGGCAATCCCCGATGGACCTCAACCTGATCCAGGCCTTCGTCGACATCGTCGATGCGGGCAACCTGGCCGAAGCCGGCCGGCGCCGCGGCGTGACGCGCTCGCAGGTCAGCCGCCAGCTGCGTGAGCTGGAGCACCAGGCCGGCGCCCAGCTGCTGCGCCGGACCACGCGCCGGCTGGAGCTGACCGGGCCCGGCCATGCGCTGTACCAGCATGGCGTGCGCATCCTGCAGGAAGTGGCCTCGGCGCAGGCCGAGATCGACAGCCTGGGCCGGACCCTGCGCGGCCATGTGCGCGTGAGCGTGCCCACCGGGCTGGGCGATGCCTATATCGCGCCGCTGCTGCTGCAGTTTGCGCGGAAGCACCCCGGCATCACGCTGCGCGTGTTCTTCGCCAACCGCGTCAACGACCTGATCGCGGCCGAGATCGATGTCGCGCTGAAGGTCACCTCGGCGCCGCCGCTGGATCACGTGGCGCGTGAAATCTGCGACATCCGGTGGCAACTGTATGCATCGCCGGAGTACCTCGCAGACATCCCGCCAGTACAAGCGCCGCCCGACCTGACCGGCTGCAACTTCCTGTGCCCGCCATACCCGCCGCGCCAGTTCCCGCTGTCGCTGTACCGCGACAGCCAGCGCGTGGACGTGGCGCTGACGCCAAAGCTTCAGTCGGAAAACTTCCTGTTCCTGGCGCGCGCCGTGCGCGAGGGCCTCGGCATCGGCATGCTGCCGGTCTACATCGGCTGGGAGGAAGTGCGCGCCGGCCGGCTGGTGCCGGTGCTGCCCGACTGGCGCCCGGAGGGGCTGGGCAACAAGCTCTTCATCATCACCACGCCTAACCTGCACCCGTCGATGGCCACCCGCGCGCTGATCGGGTTCCTGCGAGAGGAACTGGACAAGCTTGAAGTGTTCCGCGACGCGGTGGCGTAGCCGGCACCGCTGGCCGGTGAACGAACGCTTTCCGGACTCAGGGTCGCAACCAGCCCTGCAAACTTTCGTTTTGCAAGCTATGCTCCAGAAAACTTGCACTTTGCAAGCAAGTCGACAGGACCAGAACGGCGGAGACCATGCCCCCTACCGATTTCACCTCGATGCCCTGCCCCGTGGCCCGCTCCATGGCCGTGCTGGGCGAACGCTGGGCCATCCTTGTGCTGCGCGAGGCCTTCTACGGCAGCACGCGCTTCGACGAGTTCGAACGCAACCTGGGCATCGCCCCCAACATCCTCAGCGCGCGCCTGAAGACGCTGGTGGCGCACGGGCTGCTGGCCCGCGTAACGCCCGAGGGCGGCGCTCGCCACGTCTACCAGCTGACCGACAAGGGCCGCGACTTCTTCCCGGCCTATGTCGCGCTCAAGGCCTGGGCCGACCGCTGGATGACCGACGAAAAGGGTCCGCTGACGCTGCTGCAGGACCGCCGCACCGGCGCCGAGATTGCCGAGCCGGCGCTGGCGCGCGCCGACGGCAGCGCGATCACGCTGGACGATTTGCGTGTCCTGCCCGGCCCCGGTGCCGGCCGCTTCCTGCGGCAGCGCTTTGGCGAGGCCGGGACCGTTGGCGAGCCAGGGGAGGCCCGCCATGACTGACACGCGCACATTGCCCGCGGGCGCCCTGCCCGCCGAGGCGGTACCGGCCACTGAAATTGCGCGCCGCATCGGCAAGCTGGCCGGACCGACCGCGCTGATCGCCGTGCTGCAGGCCGTGGCCCAGTTGATCGAAACCTGGCTGGCCGCGCGCCAGGGCACGGCGGCGCTGGCCGGCTGGGCGGTGGTGCTGCCGTTTGCGCTGCTACTGCAGCAGATGTCGACCGGAGCGATGGGCGGCGGCGTGGTCGCGGCCATCGCCCGCGCGCTTGGCGCCAACAAGCGCGAGGAAGCGTCTTCGCTGGTCATGCACGCGCTGCTGATCGCAGTGACCGCCGGGCTGGCCTTTGCGGTGGTGCTGGCGGGCTTCCCGCGCGGCGTGCTGGGCGCGGTGGCCGGCGCCACGGCGGCGGAGGCCGCTGCCAGCTATGCGATCTGGCTGTTCGGTGTCGGCGCCATTCCGGCGTGGCTGGCCAATACGCTGGCCTCGGTGCTGCGCGGCGGCGGCCGCCATGCGCTGGCCGCACGCGTGCTGGCGCTGATGTGGGTCGCTTTCCCCGCGCTGTCGTGGCTGCTGGCCGAGCCTGCCGGCATGGGGCTGGCCGGCATCGGCGCCGCGCTGGCGGCGGTGTCGTGGGCCGCGGCGCTGGCGATGGCGATCGTGGTGGCGCGCGGCGGCGCGGGCTTTGTGCCGGTGCTGCGGGTGCGGCCGTCGTGGGAGCTGTTCGCGCGCATCCTGTCGGTGGGCCTGGTGGCGTGCGCGCTGGCCTCGGTGGCCAACCTGACCACCATCCTGGTCACCGCGCAGCTGCGCCACCATGGCACCGCGGCGGTGGCGGCCTATGGCATCTCGGCGCGGCTGGAATTCCTGATGATCCCGCTGGCCTTTGGCGTGGGCTCGGCGCTGACCGCACTGGTCGGCCGCGCCGTGGGCGCCGGCGACTGGCATACCGCGCGCCGCACGGCATGGGTCGGCGCGTTCCTGGCGCTGGCCATCGCCGGCACCGCCGGCATTGCCGTGGGCCTGGCGCCGGTGCGCTTTGCCAGCCTGTTCACCCATGACCCCGAAGTGATCGCCATCGCCGCGCGCGCGCTGTCATGGGTAGGGCCGGCCTTCGGCAGCTTCGGCCTGGGCATGGCGCTGTACTTTGCCTCGATGGGCGCGGGCCGCATGCGCTGGCCGGTGGCCGCGGGGCTGTGCCGGATCGCGCTGGCGGTGGGCGGCGGCTGGCTGCTGGCCAATGTGTTCGGGATGGGGCTGGACGGACACTTCCTGGGGGTGGCGCTGGGGAT
>NZ_JBYSZW010000094.1:0-15281 GCF_058787575.1 Cupriavidus sp. FW305-3-2-15-C-LB2 | reverse complement strand
GGGCTTCGGCGGCGAAGAGATCGGCTTGCATGTGTAAGGAAAGCTTGGCGGGAAAACCGCGATTATGAGGCCTTGCCTTCGGCAATTCCCGCCAGGCGGTAGCCGCGGGCGGCCTTGCTAAGGTCCGAGGGGGCCAGCGCGGCAACGGTGGCCAGCCGCGCGGCAAAGGCGCGCAGGGCATCGGCCGCGTGCGCGGCGTCGCCATCGAGCCATTCCAGTTCGAGTTCCTGGATGGGTTCCTGCGCGGCGCTGGCCGGCGCGGCGATGGTGCCGGTGTCGAGCGCGGCCTCGATGCGGGCGCCGTCCTGCGTGACCAGCCAGGTGCGGCGGACGAAGTCGGTGCGGAACACCGGTGCCAGCCGGCCGATCAGTGGCGCGAGCACGGTTTGCGCTTCCGCGGGAAAGGTTTGCAGCTCGATGGCCTCGCCGGCGATCTTCGTCTCCCATTCATGGCGCGTGGCCAGGCCGCCCTGGCTGCTGCCGGCGGTCTTCAGCGTCTGCAGCCATTGCGCGCCCTTGCGGCGCAGCCGCAGCGCGGCACGCGCCTGTGCCAGCTCACGTTGCGGGGTATCGAGGTAGACGTTGAGCAGCGTGGCTTCGCCCTGCGGGGCGCCGTTGGCGTCGAGCCAGGCGGCCAGCGGGGCCAGCGCGTCGTCGGGGACGGCGAGTTTCAGTTCGATTTCCTGGGGCATGGCAGCAGGCGATTTCAGAGGGTTGGCGAGGGCGATGTCTTTCCAGTCACCGCTAGCCGGCCCCTTCTCCCGCTTGCGGGAGAAGGGAGCAAACCGCCAGCGTGCGTCGGCAGGCGTTAGCTCAGGCAAACAGCCGTGCCAGCTCCACGCCCGGATCCGGCGCCCGCATAAACGCTTCGCCCACCAGGAACGCATGCACGTTGGCATCGCGCATGCGCTTCACATCGGCCTGGCCGAGGATGCCGGACTCGGTCACCACCAGCTTGTCGGCCGGCATATGCGGCAGCAGGTCCAGCGTGTTGTCCAGCGACACCTCGAAGGTGCGCAGGTTGCGGTTGTTCACGCCGAGCAGCGGCGTTTTCAGGCGCAGCGCCGCGTCGAGCTCGTCGTCGCCGTGCACTTCCACCAGCACATCCATGCCGAGCTCAAGCGCACAGGCTTCCAGTTCGGCCATCAGGCCCGGGTCCAGCGCGGCGACGATCAGCAGGATGCAGTCGGCGCCCCAGGTGCGCGCTTCATACACCTGGTACAGGTCGACCATGAAGTCCTTGCGCAGGGCCGGCAATGGGCAGGCGCCGCGGGCGCGCTTCAGGTAGTCGGCGTGTCCCTGGAAGAAGTTCACGTCGGTCAGCACCGATAAACAGGCAGCGCCATGGCTGGCGTAGCTTTCGGCAATGGCCTCGGGCACGAAGTGCTCGCGCAGCACGCCCTTGGACGGCGATGCCTTCTTGACCTCGGCGATCACGCCGGCCTGGCCGGCGGCGATCTTCTCGCGCAGCGCGCGCTCAAAGCCGCGCGGTGCCAGGCCCGGCTCAGTGCGCAGGCTTTCGGCCTCCGCGCGCAGGCTGGGCAGGTCGCGCTTCTTGCGTGCGGCGGCGACCTCGTCGGCCTTTACGGCCAGGATCTTTTGCAGGATGTCGGACATATTCGCGTCTCTTACTTGAACTGCTGGGTGGCGCGCACGAACTGGTCGAGCTTCTCTTGCGCCGCGCCGCTGGCAATCGCCTCGCGCGCGCGGCGGATGCCGTCTTCGACGGAGTCGGCCACGTTGGCGGCGTACAGCGCGGTGCCGGCGTTCAGCGAGACGATCTCGCGCGGCGTGCCCGGTACGTTGGTCAGCGCTTCAAGCAGCATTTCCTTCGACTCCGTCGCATCGGCCACCTTCAGGCCGCGGTTGGAGATCATCTGCAGGCCGAAGTCCTCGGGGTGGATCTCATATTCGCGCACCTCGCCGTCCTTCAGTTCGCCCACCAGCGTGGCGGCGCCAAGCGAAACCTCGTCCATGCCGTCCTTGCCGTACACCACGATGGCATGCTTCGCGCCCAGGCGCTGCATCACGCGCACCTGGATGCCGACCAGGTCGGGATGGAACACGCCCATCAGGATGTTGGGCGCATCGGCCGGGTTGGTCAGCGGGCCCAGGATATTGAAGATGGTGCGCACGCCCATCTCCTTGCGGATCGGGGCGACGTTCTTCATCGCCGGGTGGTGCGTGGGCGCGAACATGAAGCCGATGCCGGTCTCTTCGATGCACTGGCCGACCTGCTCGGGCGTCAGCATGATGTTCACGCCCAGCGCTTCCAGCACGTCCGCGCTGCCCGACTTGGAGCTGACGCCGCGGTTGCCATGCTTGGCGATCTTGGCGCCGGCGGCGGCCGCGACGAACATCGATGCGGTCGAGATATTGAAGGTGTGCGAGCCATCGCCGCCGGTGCCGACGATATCGACGAAGTTTTCGCGATCGGCCACCGGCACCTTGTTGGCGAACTCGCGCATCACCTGCGCGGCGGCGGAGATCTCGCCGATGGTTTCCTTCTTGACGCGCAGGCCGGTCAGGATTGCGGCGGCCATCACCGGCGAGATCTGCCCCTGCATGATCTGCCGCATCAGGTGCAGCATCTCGTCATGGAAGATTTCGCGGTGCTCGATGCAGCGCGTCAGGGCTTCTTGCGGCGTGATCATGGCGTTCTCGTTGACAGTCTGGATGGCGTGGTGCGGGCTGGAAGGTGCGGAATCGAGCAGTCTCATCGCGGCGCCTTGACGAAGTTGGCCAGCAGCGCATGGCCATGTTCGGACAGGATCGACTCGGGATGGAACTGCACGCCTTCAACGGCGAGCGTCTTGTGGCGCACGCCCATGATCTCGCCGTCCGGGGTCCAGGCGGTGATCTCCAGGCAATCGGGCAGGGTTTCGCGCTCGATCGCAAGTGAATGATAGCGCGTCACGTCGAAGTGCCTGGGCAGTCCGGCGAACACGCCTTGCTGCGTGGTCTCGATGGTGCTGACCTTGCCGTGCATCACCTGCTTGGCGCGGATCACCTTGCCGCCAAAGGCCTCGCCGATGGCCTGGTGGCCCAGGCACACGCCCAGCAGCGGGATCTTGCCGGCAAAGTGCTGCAGCGCCGCCACCGAGATGCCGGCTTCCTTCGGGCTGCACGGCCCGGGCGAGACGCAGATGTGGTCCGGCTTGAGCGCCTCGATCTCCTCGATGGTGATCTCGTCGTTGCGGTAGGTGCGCACGTCCTCGCCCAGTTCGCCGAAATACTGGACCAGGTTATAGGTGAACGAATCGTAGTTGTCGATCATCAGCAGCATGGCGTCTGTCTCCTGTTCTCTCAGATGTCGGAGTCCAGGCCATCCTGGACCTGCTCGGCGGCGCGGATCACGGCGCGCGCCTTGGCTTCGGTTTCCCTCCATTCGGCTTCGGGATCCGAGTCGGCAACGATGCCGGCGGCGGCTTGCACGTAGAGGTTGCCGTCCTTGACGATGCCGGTGCGGATCGCGATCGCCAGGTCCATCTCGCCGCCGAACGACAGGTAGCCCACCGCGCCGCCATAGATGCCACGCTTGCGCGGTTCCAGCTCGTCGATGATCTCCATCGCATGGACCTTGGGCGCGCCCGACAGCGTGCCGGCCGGGAAGGTCGCGCGCAGCACGTCCAGGTTGCTGATGCCCTCGCGCAGCGTGCCTTCGACCGAGCTGACGATATGCTGCACGTGCGAGTACTTCTCGATCACCATCTTGTCGGTGACCTTGACCGAACCGGTTTCGGCGATGCGGCCGATATCGTTGCGCGCAAGGTCGATCAGCATCACGTGCTCGGCGATCTCCTTCGGATCCTGCAGCAGCTCGGTGGCGAGCTGGGCGTCCTTCTCCGGAGTATTGCCACGCGGGCGCGTGCCGGCCAGCGGGCGGATGGTGACGATGTGTTCGCTGCGCATGTCGCCGTTGGTGCCGACCTTGCGCTCTTCCTGGCGCACCAGGATCTCCGGCGAGGCGCCCACCACCTGGAAGTCGCCGAAGTTGTAGAAGTACATGTACGGCGACGGGTTCAGCGAACGCAGCGCGCGGTACAGCGAAAGCGGCGCGTCACGGTAAGGCTTGACCAGGCGCTGCCCGATCTGCACCTGCATCATGTCGCCGGCCATGATGTATTCCTTGGCCTTGTGCACCGCGGCCAGGTAGTCGGCCTTGGCGAATTCGCGGTAGACCTCGGTCTGCACCGACGGGCTGGTGACCGGCACATCCACCGGCTGGCGCAGCTTCATGCGCAGCTCGCGCAGGCGCTGGCGGGCGCGCGAATAGGCTTCCGGCGTGGTCGGGTCGGCGTAGACGATCAGGTAGAGCTTGCCCGACAGGTTGTCGATGACGGCCAGTTCCTCGCACAGCAGCAGCTGGATGTCCGGCAGGTTCAGGTCATCGGGCTTGTGCGTGTCGGCGAGCTTCTTCTCGATATAGCGCACCGCGTCGTAGCCGAAGTAGCCGGCCAGGCCGCCGCAGAAGCGTGGCAGCCCCGGGCGCAGCGCCACCTTGAAGCGCTGTTCGAACTCGGCGATGAAGTCGAGTGGGTTGCCTTCGTGGGTTTCCACCACCTTGCCGTCGGTCACCACCTCGGTGCGGTTGCCGAAGGCGCGCAGCAGCGTGCGGGCATGCAGGCCGATAAACGAAAAGCGCCCGAAGCGCTCGCCGCCCACCACCGATTCCAGCAGGAAGGTGTTGACGCCGCGCGTCTGCGACTGGGCCAGCTTCAGGTACAGCGACAGCGGCGTTTCCAGGTCGGCAAAGGCCTCGGCGATCAGCGGGATGCGGTTGTAGCCCTGGTCGGCCAGCGATTTGAATTCCAGTTCGGTCATGTCGGTCCTCTTGTGCGGCGCGCGCTGCGCGGTGGAGGGGCGCGGCGCCGCTTGTCGGCAATCAGGCTGGAGCGAATGGATACCCGCCCCGTTGGCGGGCCGTGGTGCAAGCGGCTTGCGGACAAGACTGCACACGGCCGGGGAAGGGCGTGCGGCGCGTTCTTGAGCTAAACGTAGCACACGAATATGGCGGCTACGCTGGCTTGCGGCGGGTTTTGGTGGGAATGCCCGGCAGCTGGGCCGGTGTGGCGAGGCCCTCGGGTCGAGGGCTCGTCAGCAGACTCGCGAACGCACTTTACGCCTGTTGGGAGGCGCGCCAGCGACGCCAGGGCCAAGCCTGCCGATCACTGCCAGAAGAGATGCGTTTGCGGTTGAGAAACATGAAATGTTTGGGGTTTGGTCGGGATCGACGAAATTCGGACTATCGATGACCTGCCCAGTGTGCTGCAAACAGCGCTGCGGCGTGGGCAATGGAGTCGACTATACCATCGGCGTCAACGGCTTGTACAGGGTTGCCATGGTTGTAGCCATAGGGCACCAGCAGCACGCCCATGCCGGCCGCGCGGGCCGCCTGCGCGTCGTTTTCCGAGTCGCCCAGCGCCGCCATTGCCGACGGCTCCAGCCCGAAGGCGTCGGCCACTTTCAGCAGCGGGAAGGGGTCGGGCTTGCGCAGCGGGAAGGCGTCGCCACCGTAGACCAGCTCGAAGTACTGGGCGAGGCCGGTCTTGGCCAGCAGCGGCTCGGTGAAGCTGTAGGGCTTGTTGGTCACGCAGGCCAGGCGCAGCCCGGCCGCCTTCATCGCCGCCAGGCCTTCGCGCACGCCGGGGTAGACCTGCGAGAACTGGCCGTTGATGCGGATGTACTCGCGGTCGTACAGCGCATAGGCGTCGGCGAACAGGCTGTTGGCGTGCAGCGGCGAGAAGCGCGCGTCCAGCACGCGCCGGATCAGGTTTTCCGAGCCCTTGCCGACATAGCTGACGATCTCCGCCTCCGACATCGGCGCTGCCGGCCCCAGGTTGGGGTGCTGGCGGCCCAGCGCCAGCAGCATGGCGTTGATCGAGGCGTGGAAGTCGCCCGCGGTGTCGACCATGGTGCCGTCGAGGTCGACGATCACGCCTTCGATGCCGCGCCAGTCGTTGCGGCGCAGGAACACGCCCTCGGTCATTGCCCGGCCTTGGCCAGTTCGCCGCGCAGCGCCGAGATGATGCCGCGGTAACCGCCGTCCGCATCGGGCTTGCCGAACACGGCCGAGCCCGCCACGAAGGTGTCGGCGCCGGCCGCGGCGATCTCGGCGATGTTGTCTACCTTCACGCCGCCGTCCACTTCCAGCAGGATGGTGCGGCCGGTGCGGGCGGTGTACTCATCGATGCGCTGGCGCACGGCGCGCAGCTTGTTGAGCGTCTCGGGAATGAACGACTGGCCGCCGAAGCCCGGGTTGACCGACATCAGCAGGATCACGTCCAGGCGGTCCATCACGTGGTCCAGGTGGTGCAGCGGCGTGGCCGGGTTGAACACCAGGCCGGCCAGGCAGCCGTGGTCGCGGATCAGCGCGAGCGAGCGGTCCACGTGCTCGCTGGCTTCCGGGTGGAAGGTGATGATATTGGCGCCCGCCTTGGCAAAGTCCGGGATGATCCGGTCCACCGGGCGCACCATCAGGTGCACGTCGATCGGCGCGGTCACGTGCGGGCGGATCGCCTCGCACACCAGCGGGCCTACGGTCAGGTTGGGCACGTAATGGTTGTCCATCACGTCGAAGTGGATCCAGTCGGCGCCGGCCTCGGTCACGCGGCGCACTTCCTCGCCCAGGCGGGCAAAGTCGGCGGACAGGATGGACGGGGCGATGCGGTAGGTGGGCGTGCTCATGTCGGCGGCTAGGAGGTGGGGTGCTGGGGAATGCTGTTTTTTGCGTCTCTGGCGCGCCCAGGGGCGGGCGCCAGAGGGGATCAGGCGGGGCGTCCGGCGCGGCCCGGACCTGAAAGGGCTATATTCTACCGCTGCCCCGGCGCTCGGTGATCTTGCCCGTGCTCTTGCCCGTGCCGCGGCCATCCCGCACAATGCGGCTACCCACTTCCCTGCCTGGCGCCTCACGCCGGCCCTGCCCACGATGAGCGAGTACGCTTTCTCCGTCTCGGTACGCACCCAGTACCTGCCGGACCAGTCAGAACCTGAGCGCGGGCGCCATGCCTTCGCCTACACCATTACCATCCACAATACCGGCGAGGTGGCGGCGCAGCTGATCTCGCGCCACTGGGTCATCACCGACAGCGACAACGGCACGCAGGAAGTGGCGGGCCTGGGCGTGGTCGGCCACCAGCCGCTGCTCAAGCCGGGCGAGCATTTCGAATACACCAGCTGGGCCACCATCTCGACCCCGGTGGGATCGATGAAGGGCGAATACTTCTGCGTGGCCGAGGACGGCCACCGCTTCGAGGTACCGATCCCTGAATTCGCGCTGGTGCTGCCGCGCATGCTGCACTGACCCTGCCGGGAACCTATTGGCGCGATGCGCTGTCCTGATCCTGCGGCGGCGCTTCAGCGGCGCCCTGCGCCGGCTGGCGCGACGGATGCTCGGACGGGGCGCGCGTGGGACGCGGGTTCTTTTTCGCCGTGCCCATGGTCCAGACCACGATAAAGATCAGCAGGAACAGCGCCACGCCAGCTTCCAGGGCGAACAGCAGCATGGGATGGGCTTCGAAGAACTTGCTCATGGCGGATGCAGCGCAGGCCCGCGGGGGCGCCAGGCGGTGGTTGAAGGATGACGGTGGGATTGTAGGGGCAATCGGCCCCGCAAGCTGCGCCGGCCCGGATTTTGAACAATAGCAAGATGGCATACGCAGACTCTTTCCCGATTTCCCCGGTTTCTCCCTGGCGCTCGCTGCGCATTCGCGGCTGGCTGGCGCTGTCCGGCGCGGCCGTGCTGCTGGCCGGCTGCATGAGCGGCCCGCCGCCGCGCATCGAGACCGGCCCGGCCGGCACCACGCCGCCGACGGCCTCGTCGCAGAAAGGCAGTCTGCAGGCCGCCAGCTGGGCCGAGATCGGCGGCTGGGCCCAGGACGACGTGCGCGCCGCCTGGCCCGCGCTGCAGGCCAGCTGCCAGGCGCTGAAGAAGCGCGCCGAGTGGAGCCGCGCCTGTGCCGCCGGCATGATGGTCGATGCCGGCAACCTCAACGCCATGCGCGCCTATTTCGAAAGCAACTTCCAGCCGTACCGCGTGGTCAACGGCGATGGCACTGACTACGGCCTGATCACCGGCTACTACGAACCGATCCTGCACGGCTCGCGCACGCGCCAGGGCAAGTTCCAGGTGCCGCTGTACCGCAAGCCGGCGCAGTTCGGCAACCGCCCGCTGCCGGCCCGCGCCGAGCTGCTGCAGAACCCGGCCATGCGCGGCAGCGAGCTGGTCTGGGTGGATGACGCGGTCGAGGCCGCCTTCCTGCAGATCCAGGGCTCGGGCCGCATCCGCATGGCCGATGGCAGCATCATGCGGGTGGGCTTCGGCGGCACCAACGAACAGCCGTTCCGCTCCTTCGGCAAATGGCTGCTGGACCGCGGCGAGATCACGCCGGCACAGGCCACCATGCAGGGCATCAAGGCGTGGGCGCGCGCCAACCCGGGCCGCGTCGACGAGATGCTCAACATCAACCCGCGCTTTGTCTTCTTCCGCGAGCTGCCGGCCAACAACGACGGCCCGGTGGGCGCGCTGGGCGTGCCGCTGACCGCGGAGCGCTCGATCGCGGTCGACCCGGCCACCATCCCGCTGGGGGTGCCGGTATTCCTGTCGACCACGCGCCCGCTGTCGACCGAGCCGATCCAGCGGCTGATGTTCGCGCAGGACACCGGCAGCGCCATCAAGGGCGGGGTGCGCGCGGATTTCTTCTGGGGTGCGGGCGATGCCGCCGGCGAGACCGCGGGCCGCATGAAGCAGGGCGGCCGCATGTGGGTGCTGATGCCGCGCAGCTGACCTCGGCAACGCAAAAAAGGGCGCCATCGCGGCGCCCTTTCTTCATGGTGGACAGCCCTCAGCGCGGGCGCTGGTCGACGATCCGCCGCGCCTTGCCCACCGAGCGCTCGACGCCGCCCTCCGGCAGCACCTCGATGCCGGCGGTGACGCCGATATAGGCCTTGATCTCCTGCGCCAGCCGCTCGCGCGCGCCTTGCGCCAGCGCGGGCTCGCTGCCGTGGGCGCATTCCACGCGCACCGTCAGCGTGTCCATGTGGCCGTCCTTGGCCAGCACGCACTGGTAGTGCGGCGCCAGCTCGGCGTGCTTGAGGATCAGTTCCTCGATCTGCGACGGGAACACGTTGACCCCGCGCACGATCATCATGTCGTCGGTGCGGCCGGTGATCTTCTCCATGCGGCGGAATGCCGGGCGCGCCGTGCCCGGCAGCAGCCGGGTCAGGTCGCGGGTGCGGTAGCGCACCACAGGCATCGCCTCCTTGGTCAGCGAGGTGAACACCAGCTCGCCGAACTCCCCGTCGGGCAGCACTGCGCCGGTGTCGGGATCGATGATCTCGGGGTAGAAATGGTCTTCCCAGATGGTCGGCCCGTCCTTGGTCTCGGCGCACTCATTGGCCACGCCCGGGCCCATCACCTCTGACAGGCCATAGATATCGACTGCCGAGATGCCCATGCGCTTCTCGATCGCCAGCCGCATTTCCGGCGTCCACGGCTCCGCGCCGAAGATGCCCACGCGCAGCGAGCTGCTGGCCGGGTCGATGCCCTGGCGCTCGAACTCGTCGGCGATCGCCAGCATATAGCTGGGCGTCACCATGATGACCTCGGGCTTGAAGTCCTGGATCAGCTGCACCTGGCGCTCGGTCTGGCCGCCGCCGAAGGGGATCGCGGTCAGGCCGGCCTTTTCCACGCCGTAGTGCGCGCCCAGGCCGCCGGTGAAGAGGCCGTAGCCGTAGCTGATATGCACCTTGTCGCCGCGCCGCGCGCCCGAGGCGCGGATCGAGCGCGCCATCACCGTGGCCCAGTTGTCGATGTCCTGGAGCGTGTAGCCGACCACGGTGGGCTTGCCGGTGGTGCCGGACGAGGCGTGGATGCGCGCCACGCGGTCCTGCGGCACCGCGAACATGCCGAACGGGTAGTTGTCGCGCAGGTCCTGCTTGCTGGTGAACGGGAAGCGCGCCAGGTCGGCCAGCGAATGCAGCTGGTCGGGGTGGACCCCGGCTTCGTCGAACTTGCGGCGGTACACCGGCGAATTGGCGTAGGCGTGGTTGAGCGACCATCTCAGCCGCTCCAGCTGCAAGGCCTGCAGCTCGGCGCGGCTGGCGGTCTCGATCGCATCCAGGGGCAGATCGGTCAGGCGCGTGCTCATGTCGTCTCCTGCACGGGGGCGTTTATCTTAAGTATCTTGCCGGATTTGCTCAGGTGCCTTCCGTCCCTTCCGGCGGCGGCACCACATGTCCCCTGATCTGCGCCGACTTGCCGCGGAACATCGCCACCACCTGGCCCGCGGCGTTGGTCACGCGGATATCGTAGATGCCGTGCCGGCCGGACAGGACCTGCTCGGTGGCCTCGGCGGTCAGCACGTCGCCGCCGTGCACGGGCTTGAGGAACTCGATGCTGCAACCTGCCGCCACGGTGTTGATGTTATGGCTGTTGCAGGCAAAAGCGAAGGTCGAATCGGCCAGCGTGAACATCAGGCCGCCGTGGCAGATGCCGTGCCCGTTGAGGAATTCCTTGCGCACCGGCATGCTCAGCCGGGCGTAGCCGGGCCGCACGGCCTCGACCGTGATGCCCAGCAAGCGGCTGCAGGTGTCGGCTTCATACATGGCGGCGGCGGCCGCTTCGGCGAGGGCCTGGGGGTCCTGTTTCAAGCTGGTCTCCTATATAGAGTGGCGGGCAGGCCCGCGCGGCTTACTTGCCGGTGAAGTGCGGGGCGCGCTTTTCGAGGAAGGCGTTGACGCCCTCAGCATAGTCGGCGGACTGGCCGAGCTCGCGCTGCAGGTCGCGCTCCAGGTCCAGCTGGGCGTCCAGCGTGGCGGTGGCGCTGGCATGCATGGCGCGCTTGATCGCGGCCAGCGCGCGGGTCGGCTGCCCGGCCAGGTGCGTGGCCAGCGCCAGCGCCTGTTCCGGCAGCAGCGGGTCGTCCATGGTCTCCCAGACCAGCCCCCATTTCTCGGCCTCTTCGGCGCTCAGCCGCTCGCCGGTCATGGCCAGGCCCAGCGCGCGCGCCATGCCGATGCGCTTCGGCAGCAGCCAGGTGCCGCCCGAATCCGGCACCAGCCCGATCTTGACGAAGGCCTGGATAAAGCTGGCCGAGCGCGCCGCCAGCACCATGTCGCAGGCCAGCGCCAGGTTGGCCCCGGCGCCGGCCGCGGTGCCGTTGACCGCGGCCACCACCGGCAGCGGCAGGGCCTGCAGCCGGCGGATCAGCGGGTTGAACCAGGTATCGATCAGCTCGCCCAGGTCGGTCATGTGCCCCGGCGTGAAATCCAGGTCGGCCAGGTCCTGGCCGGCGCAGAAGCCACGGCCCGCACCGGTCAGCAGCAGGGCGCGCGCGCCGCCGGCCTCGACATGGTCGAGCGCCTGCTGCAGCGCCTGGTGCATCGCGCGGGTGAAGCTGTTGAGCTTGTCGGGGCGGTTCAGGGTGATCACGGCCACCGGGCCCTGCCATTGCAGCAAGACCGGGCCGGCATCGATGCTGACCGGCTGGCCAGCGGAGGTGGACATCGGGGGCATTGGGTTGTCTCCTGCCGGATATTTTGTCGCGGTCGGCGCGGGCGGCTGTTGTCGACGGCACCTCTTAAATAAACCGACCAGTCGGTCGGCAAATGTTAGCACTATTCTTGGGCTGCCGGTTGGCACGTGGCTTCCAAGGCCGGCAGGGTCCGCAATGCCGGGCGCGGGCGTCGCTCTATAATCGCGCTGCCAACAACAATCTGAAACCTGCCGGCCGACATCTGTGCGCGGATCCCGGCATGCTCGCCTATTCGCATTGGAATTCCTATGAAGAAGATCGCTGCATTACTCCTGATTTCGTCCGTGGCGCTGTTTGCGGCGTGCGGCAAGAAAGAAGCGGCCTCCGCTGCCGGCGCCGACACGGCCACCAAGATCATTGTCGGCCTGGACGACAACTTCCCGCCCATGGGTTTTCGCGATAACAACAACGAGCTGGTCGGCTTCGATATCGACATGGCCAAGGAGGCCAGCCGCCGTCTCGGCATGACGGTCGAGTTCAAGCCGATCGACTGGAGCGCCAAGGAGGCGGAACTTAACGGCAAGCGCGTGGATGTGCTGTGGAACGGGCTGACCATCACCGAAGAGCGCAAGAAGAACATCAGCTTCACCGCGCCCTATATGACCAACCACCAGATCGTCATCGTCGGTGCCAGCTCGCCGGTGAAAGCCAAGGCCGACCTGGCCGGCCGCATCGTCGGCGCGCAGGACGGCAGCAGCGCGGTGGATGCGATCAAGAAGGAAAGCCAGGTCGCCGCCAGCCTGAAGGAACTCAAGACCTTCGGCGATAACGTGACGGCGCTGATGGACCTGTCGACCGGCCGCCTTGACGCAATTGTGGTGGATGAAGTGGTGGGCCGCTACCTGATCAGCAAGCGTGCCGGCGAATACAAGGTGCTGGAGGAAAACTTCGGCACGGAAGAATATGGCGTCGGCGTGCGCAAGGATGACGCCGAGCTGCTCGGCAAGCTCGACAAGACCCTGGCCTCGATGAAGCAGGATGGCACGGCAGCCCGCATCGCCACCCAGTGGTTCGGCACTGACATCACCAAGTAATCCAGACGCTGCGTGACGCCCTGCGCCGTTCAGGCAGGGCGCCGCGCCATGTCCGGACCCAGGGCGCCGTCCCGGCGCCCGGGATCCCACCTCCTTCTTGTTTCGCGCGAGCATGGACTACGTCTTATCTCTTCTGGCGCCATTGGCGCAGGGTGCGCAAGTCACGCTCACACTATTCGCCATCACGCTCGCCCTGTCAGTGCCGCTGGGGCTGGCGCTGGCGCTGGCACGCATCTCGTCATGGCCGTGGCTGAGCGGCCTGGTCAATGGCTATATCTGGCTGATGCGCGGCACGCCGCTGATGCTGCAGATGCTGTTTATTTATTTCGCACTGCCGTTCGTGCCCGTCATCGGCGTGCGCCTGCCTGACTTTCCCGCGGCGGTGGTGGCTTTCGCCCTGAACTACGCGGCCTATTTCGCGGAAATCTTCCGCGCCGGGATCAAGTCGGTCGATCGCGGCCAGTATGAGGCCAGCAAGGCGCTGGGCATGACCTATTTCCAGACCATGCGGCGGGTCGTGCTGCCGCAGATGGTCAGCCGGGTGTTGCCGCCGGTCAGCAATGAAACCATTACGCTGATCAAGGACACGTCCCTGATCTACGTGCTGGCCCTCAACGATATTCTTCGCACCGCGCGCGGCATCGTGCAGCGTGATTTCACCACCACGCCTTTTCTGGTCGCTGCGCTCTTCTATCTGGTGATGACGCTGATTCTGACCTGGTTCTTCCAGAATCTCGAAAAACGCTATGCCAAACATGATGACTAGCCCGACCGGCGCCAATTCCCACAATGCGCCCGGCATCATGATCGCGGCGCGGGATCTGTTCAAATCGTTCGGGCCACTGGAGGTCTTGCGCGGTGTCTCCCTGACCTTGCGCAAGGGGGATGTCACCGCGGTGATCGGGCCCTCGGGCTCGGGCAAGAGTACCTTGCTGCGCTGCCTGAATCATCTTGAGGTGATTGACCGCGGCACCCTTGAAATCGAAGGCGAGGCGCTGACGGCCGCCGGCCCTGACGGCACAGCCAGATATGTGCCGGACGCTGAAGTGCGGCGCATCTGCCGGAAGATGGGCATGGTGTTCCAGTCGTTCAACCTGTTTCCGCATATGACGGTGCTGCAGAACATCATCGAAGCCCCCATGACCGTCAAGGGACTGGCGCGCGACGCGGTGGTGCCCAAGGCCGAAGAGCTGCTGCGCAAGGTCGGCCTGCTGGCCAAGCGGGACAGCTACCCGGCGCGCCTGTCCGGCGGCCAGAAGCAGCGGGTGGCGATTGCGCGGGCGCTGGCCATGGAGCCCGACATCATGCTGTTCGACGAGCCGACCTCGGCGCTGGACCCGGAACTGACCGGGGAGGTGCTGCGCACCATGCGGCAACTGGCCGAAGAACATATGACCATGCTGGTCGTCACGCATGAGATGGGGTTTGCGCGGGAAGTGGCAAACCACGTCGTGTTCATGGATGAGGGCAGGATTCTTGAGGAAGGGTCGCCTGAGGAAGTGTTCGGGACCCCAGCTCACGCGCGCACCCGCGAATTCCTGGCGCACATGCTCTAGGGGGCGCCTGCGCCGCCACGCCACAACAGGTGGCAGAATAGCCCGCAGCCGGTGGCGACAGTGCCATCCGCCTGCAAATACATAGGAGAAGACATGCCGTACGAAAACATCCTGGTCGAAACCCGTGGCCGTGTTGGCCTGGTCACGCTGAACCGCCCGAAGGCCCTGAACGCGCTCAATGACGCGCTGATGGACGAGCTTGGCGCCGCGCTGACCGCCTTCGACCAGGATGAGGGCATCGGCGCCATCGTCATTACCGGCAGCGAGCGCGCCTTTGCCGCCGGCGCCGATATCGGCATGATGGCCAAGTATTCCTTCATGGATGTGTACAAGGGCGATTACATCACGCGCAACTGGGAAACCATCCGCAAGATCCGCAAGCCGGTGATTGCCGGCGTGGCCGGCTATGCGCTGGGCGGCGGCTGCGAGCTGGCGATGATGTGCGACATCATCATCGCGGCGGATTCGGCCAAGTTCGGCCAGCCCGAGGTGAAGCTGGGCACCATGCCCGGCGCCGGCGGCACCCAGCGCCTGCCGCGCGCGGTGTCCAAGGCCAAGGCCATGGACCTGTGCCTGACCTCGCGCATGATGGATGCCGCCGAAGCCGAGCGCTCGGGCCTGGTATCGCGCGTGGTGCCGGCCGACAAGCTGCTGGACGAAGTGCTGGCGGCTGCCGAAACCATCGCCGGGTTCTCGCTGCCGGTGGTCATGATGATCAAGGAGTCGGTCAACGCCGCCTACGAGACCACGCTGGCCGAAGGCGTGCACTTCGAGCGCCGGCTGTTCCATGCCACCTTCGCCAGCGAAGACCAGAAGGAAGGCATGGCTGCTTTCGTCGAGAAGCGCAGCCCGAATTTCCAGCATCGCTAAGGCCCGGATCAGGGAATACCCGAGGGCAGTGCGGGGGTATTATGTTTCTCCCGCACTCGTCATTTCGGGGATTTCCTTTGCCACTCAATGGCTTACGACATAATCCCCGGAACCCCTAGCGGATCGTTGTGACAAAGTTGTTGCAAGGTGCGCGAATCCGGCCTAATATTCGCCCCCTCGCAACACACAACGCAGCGCTGCAAAGCAGACGCAGCAAGGGTTGCGGGGTCGACCGGAAGGGTTGGCGCAGCGAAGTTGGCGCGCTGGCCGCAGCAAAAAAAGATGCT
>NZ_JBYSZW010000093.1:0-17245 GCF_058787575.1 Cupriavidus sp. FW305-3-2-15-C-LB2 | reverse complement strand
CCCCGCCCCCAGGATTTGCGGACATGTCCAACCCCGAACAAGGCCAGCCTACCCCCTCCCCGACCCCGTCTTCGCCTGCGCCCGAGGGCACTCCGCCGCGGCGCACCGGCCGGCGCCGGCTGACCGCCGGCGTGCTGGTGCTGCTGCTCGCGGGGGGCGCCTGGTACTGGTACGCCCATCGCGGCCAGGCGCCGCAGGAGACGGCCGGGGCTGCAGGCGCGCAGCGGGGCGCCAGCGGCCCGGGCGCGCGGGGTGGCGCCGGCGGCCCCGGCATGCCGCGCTCGCCCGTGGTGGTCGCCACCGTGGCCAAGCGCGATATGGATGTGGTGCTCAACGGCCTGGGCAACGTGACCCCGGTGTCCAACGTCACCGTGCGCGCGCAGGTGTCCGGCCCGCTGCTCAAGGTGCTGTTCAAGGAAGGCCAGATGGTCAAGGCCGGCGACGTGCTGGCCGAGATCGACCCGCGCCCGTTCCAGGCGGCGCTGGACCAGGCCGTGGGCCAGCTCGCGCGCGACCAGGCACTGCTGCAGAATGCCAGGCTCGACCAGCAGCGCTACCGCACCCTGCTGGGCCAGGACTCGATCTCCAAGCAGCAGGTCGATACCCAGGACGCGCTGGTGCGCCAGTACGAGGGCGTGGTCAAGACCGACCAGGGCAATGTCGCCAACGCGCGCCTGCAGCTGGGCTATACCAGGATCGTCGCGCCGGTGTCGGGCCGCATCGGCCTGCGCCAGGTCGACCCCGGCAATATCGTCAATACCAGCGACACCAACGGCATCGCGCTGATCACGCAGATCCAGCCCATCGCCGTGATGTACACCATCCCCGAGGACAACCTGCCCTCGGTGCTGAAGAAGCTCAACGCCGGCGAAGAACTTCCGGTGCAGGCGTGGGACCGCCAGGTGCGCAATCAGCTCGGCGAAGGCACGCTGCTGACCACCGACAACCAGATCGACACCACCACCGGCACGGTCAAGCTCAAGGCGGTCTTCCCCAACGCCGACGGCATGCTGTTCCCCAACCAGTTCGTCAACGTGCGCACGCGCGTCGATACGCTCAGGGACGCCACCGTGATCCCCGTGGCGGCGATCCAGCGCGGCCAGCAGGGTACCTTCGTCTACATTGTGGATGACAGCAGCAAGGTCAAGGTGCAGGTGGTCACGCTGGGCCCGGGCGACGGCAGCCGCAATGCCGTGCTCAAGGGCCTGGAGCCCGGCCAGCGCGTGGTGGTGGACGGCGCCGACCGCCTCAAGGAAGGCATGACGGTGGAGGCCGTCGACCCGGCCGCGCGCGCCGCCGCGGTGGTGCCGGCCAGCCAGCCGCGCGGGCGCGGCCGCCGCAACCGGGACGGCGGCGGTGCCAGCGGCGCGCACGCCGACGCCAGCGGGGCCGCGGCCCCCGGCGCGGCCGGCGAACATCGCCGCCACCGCCAGGCCGGCGCCAGCGCCCCGCCCGCCGGCGGCGCGCAGCAGTAAGGACAGCGCATGTACCCCTCACGCCTCTTCATCGAGCGCCCGGTCGCCACGGCGCTGCTGATGCTGGCCATCTTGCTGTCCGGGCTGGTGGCGTACCGGCTGCTGCCGCTGTCGGCGCTGCCCGAGGTCGACTACCCGACCATCCAGGTCACTACGCTCTATCCTGGCGCCAGCCCGGACGTGATGACCTCGTCGGTGACCGCGCCGCTGGAGCGGCAGTTCGGCCAGATGCCGGGCCTGAAGCAGATGTCGTCGTCCTCGTCGGGCGGCGCTTCGGTGATCACGCTGCAGTTCGAGCTGACGCTGCCGCTGGACGTGGCCGAGCAGGAGGTGCAGGCCGCCATCAACGCCGGCAGCAACCTGCTGCCATCCGACCTGCCGATGCCGCCGGTCTACAGCAAGGTCAACCCGGCCGACGCGCCGATCATGACCATCGCCATGACCTCGGACACCATGCCGCTGCCCAGGCTGCAGGACATGGTCGACACGCGCGTGGCACAGAAGATCTCGCAGATCCAGGGCGTGGGCCTGGTCACCATCAGCGGCGGCCAGCGCCCCGCGGTGCGCATCCAGGCCAACCCGGCCGCGCTGGCTTCGCTGGGCATGTCGATCGACGACCTGCGCACCGCCATTGGCGCATCCAACGTCAACGGCGCCAAGGGCAGCTTCGACGGCCCCGCGCGCGCCTCCACCATCGACGCCAACGACCAGCTGCGCTCGGCCGACGAATACCGCCAGATCATCCTGGGCTACAGGAACGGCGCGCCGATCCGCATCACCGACGTGGCCGAGATCGTCGACGGCCCCGAGAACAGCCGCCTGGCCGCCTGGGCCAACGACAAGCCCGCGATCGTGCTGAATATCCAGCGCCAGCCCGGTGCCAACGTGATCGAAGTGGTGGACCGCATCAAGGCGCTGCTGCCGCAACTGCAGAATGCGCTGCCGGCCTCGGTCCACGTGCAGCTGCTGACCGACCGCACCACCACCATCCGCGCCTCGGTCGAGGACGTGCAGTTCGAGCTGCTGCTGGCGATCGCGCTGGTGGTGCTGGTGATCTTCCTGTTCCTGCGCAATATACCGGCCACCATCATCCCGGGCGTGGCGGTGCCGCTGTCGCTGGTGGGCACCTTCGGCGTGATGTACCTGGCCGGCTTCTCGATCAACAACCTGACGCTGATGGCACTGACGATTGCCACCGGCTTCGTGGTCGATGATGCGATCGTGATGATCGAGAACATCATGCGCTACATCGAGAAGGGCGATTCGCCGATGGCGGCGGCGCTCAAGGGCTCGAAACAAATCGGCTTCACCATCATCTCGCTGACCTTCTCGCTGGTGGCGGTGCTGATCCCGCTGCTGTTCATGGGCGACGTGGTCGGGCGCCTGTTCCGGGAATTCGCGATCACGCTGGCGGTGTCGATCCTGATCTCGGCAGTGGTATCGCTGACGCTCACGCCGATGATGTGCGCGCGCCTGCTGCACCATGTGCCGGAAGAGAAGCTGTCGCGCTTTCACCGCGCCAGCGGCCGCTTCTTCGACAACGTGATCGAGCGCTACGGCCGTGCGCTGGAGTGGGTGCTCGATCGTCAGAAAGCGACGCTGGTCGTGGCCGTGGCCACGCTGGTGCTGACCGGACTGCTGTATCTGCTGGTGCCAAAGGGCTTCTTCCCGGTGCAGGACACCGGCGTGATCCAGGGCATCACCGAGGCCGCCCAGACCACCTCGTTCGACGCCATGGCGCGCCGGCAGCAGGCCGTGGCCAAGGTGGTGATGCAGGACCCGGCAGTGGCAAGCCTGTCGTCGTTCATCGGCGTGGATGGCACCAACACCACGCTCAACGCCGGGCGCATGCTGATCAACCTCAAGCCCAAGGGCGAGCGCGACCCCATCGACGTGGTCACGCAGCGCCTGCAGCAGGCCGTGCACGAACTGGGCAGCGTGTCGCTGTACACGCAGCCGGTGCAGGACCTGACCATCGAGGACAAGGTCTCGCGCACGCAGTACCAGTTCACCGTCGAGGACCCCGATCCCGCCACGCTGGCCGCGTGGGTGCCGAAGCTGGTGGAACGCCTGCGCCAGGAACCCGAGTTGCGCGACGTCACCAGCGACCAGCAGAACAACGGCCTGCGCGCCTATGTCGATATCGACCGCGACGCCGCGGCGCGCTTCGGCATCACCACCGCGGTGATCGACAGCGCGCTGTACAGCGCCTTCGGCCAGCGGCTGGTGTCGACCATCTTCACGCAGTCGAGCCAGTACCGCGTGGTGCTGGAGACCATGCCGGAATTCCGCAAGAATCCGCAGTCGCTGGCCGACCTGCGCCTGCCCTCCTCTTCCGGCGGCCAGGTGCCGCTGGGCGCGTTCGCGCGCATCACCGAACGCACCGGCCCGCTGGTGATCAACCACCAGGGCCAGTTCCCGGCGGCGACGATCTCGTTCAACCTGGCGCCGGGCGAATCGCTGGGCGCCGCGGTCGACAAGATCACCAGGGTCGAGCAGGAGCTGGGCCTGCCGATCTCGATGCAGACCAGCTTCCAGGGCGCCGCGCTGGCCTTCCGCGCGTCGCTGTCGAACACGCTGTGGCTGATCCTGGCCGCGGTGGTGACGATGTATATCGTGCTGGGCGTGCTGTATGAAAGCACCATCCACCCGGTCACGATCCTGTCGACGCTGCCATCGGCGGGCGTCGGCGCGCTGCTGGCGCTGCTGTTGGCGGGGCAGGACCTGGGCATCATTGCGATCATCGGCATCATCCTGCTGATCGGCATCGTCAAGAAGAACGCGATCATGATGATCGACTTCGCGCTCGAGGCAGAGCGCGAGGGCGGCATGAAACCACGCGATGCGATCTTCCAGGCCTGCCTGCTGCGTTTCCGCCCGATCCTGATGACCACCATGGCGGCCCTGCTGGCGGCGCTGCCGCTGATGCTGGGTTCCGGCATCGGCAGCGAACTGCGCCGGCCGCTGGGCGTGACCATGGTGGGCGGCCTGCTGGTCAGCCAGGTGCTGACGCTGTTCACCACGCCGGTGATCTACCTGGCGTTCGACCGCGTGGCCACGCGCGTGAAAGGCTGGCGCAAGCGGCGCTTCGGTGATCCGGAGGAAGGCGGCACGGGCGAGGAGCCGGTGTAACGATGAATCTCTCGGCTGCCTTCATCCACCGCCCCGTCGCGACCGCGCTGCTGACGCTCGGCATCCTGCTGGCGGGGCTGGCCGCGCTGCGGCTGCTGCCGGTGTCGCCGCTGCCGCAGGTGGACTTCCCGACCATCTCGGTATCGGCGTCGCTGCCAGGCGCGAGTCCTGAAACGATGGCCGCCACCGTGGCGACGCCGCTCGAGCGCGCGCTCGGCACCATCGCCGGCGTGACCGAGATCACTTCGAGCAGTTCGCTCGGCTCCACCCGCGTGACGCTGCAGTTCGACCTGTCGCGCAATATCGACGGCGCCGCGCGCGACGTGCAGGCGGCCATCAACGCCTCGCGCGCGACACTGCCGACCAGCCTGCCCAACAACCCGACCTACCGCAAGGTCAACCCGGCCGATGCGCCGATCATGATCATCGCGCTGACCTCGCCGACCATGACGCGCGGGCAGCTGTACGACGCGGCCTCGACCATCCTGGCGCAGAAGCTGTCGCAGGTCGATGGCGTGGGCCAGGTCACCATCGGCGGGGCCTCGCTGCCGGCAGTGCGGGTCGAGCTGAACCCGACCGCGCTGAACAACTACGGCATCTCGCTGGAGGATGTGCGCAACACCATCAGCGCGACCAACGCCAACCGGCCGCTGGGCACGCTGGAGAACGCCGCCAGCAACTGGCAGGTCTACGCCAACGACCAGGCGATGAAGGCGGAAGACTACATGCCGCTGATCATCCGCTTTGCCACGCCGGGAACCTTCTCGTCGACGTCGGCGGGCGCGCTGATTGCCAGCACCGCCAACGCCGCCGCCAGCGGCGGCGTCAGCACCAAGGTGGTCAACGGCGTGACCGTGACCACGCTGACCACCAGCAGCGGCACCACCACCATCACCAGCGGCGCCACCGGAGGCACCAGTGCCACCAGCGGCCCCAACTCGTTCGCGGTGCCGGTGCGGCTGCGCGACGTGGCCAATGTGGTCGACTCGGTGCAGGACATCCGCAACGCCGGCTCGGCCAACGGCAAGCCGTCGGTGCTGCTGGTGCTGAACCGCTCGCCCGGCGCCAACATCATCGAGACCGTCGACCGCGTCAACGAGATGCTGCCGCAGCTGCAAAAGATGATCCCCGCGGCAATCTCGATGGACGTGATGATGGACCGCACGCCCACCATCCGCGCCTCGCTGCGCGAGGTCGAGAACACGCTGATGATCTCGGTGGCGCTGGTGATCATGGTGGTGTTCGTGTTCCTGCGCAATGTGCGCGCCACCCTTATCCCCAGCGTGGCGGTGCCGGTGTCGCTGATCGGCACGTTCTCGGTGATGTACCTGGCCGGGTTCTCGCTGAACAACCTGTCGCTGATGGCGCTGACTATCGCCACCGGCTTTGTGGTCGACGATGCCATCGTGGTGCTGGAGAACATCTCGCGCCACATCGAGGAAGGCATGAAGCCGCTTGCCGCGGCACTGCGCGGGGCGCGCGAAGTGGGTTTCACGGTGCTGTCGATGAGCCTGTCGCTGATCGCGGTATTCATCCCGCTGCTGATGATGGGCGGCATCGTCGGCCGGCTGTTCCAGGAATTCGCGATCACGCTGTCGGTGGCGATCCTGGTGTCGCTGGTGGTGTCGCTGACCACCACGCCGATGATGTGCGCACGGATGCTGCGCCCGCCCGAGCCGGAGAAGCAGGGCCGCTTCTTCCGTGCCACCGAGCGCATGTTCCAGTGGCTGCACGACGGCTATGCGCGCTCGCTGTCCACGGCGCTGCGCCTGAGTCCGCTGGTGTGGCTGGTGCTGATCGCCACCATCGCACTCAACGTGTACCTGTACGTGATCGTTCCCAAGGGCTTCTTCCCACAGCAGGACACGGGCCGGCTGATCGGCTTTATCCGCGCCGACCAGGCCACCTCGTTCCAGGCCATGCGCGGCAAGCTCGACAATTTCATCAAGATCGTCCAGTCCGACCCCGCCGTGGTCAACGTGACCGGCTTTACCGGCGGTTCCCAGCGCAATACCGGGCAGATGTTCGTCACGCTCAAGCCGCTGTCGGAGCGCAACGAATCGGCCGACGCCATCATCGCGCGGCTGCGCGGCAAGCTGTCCAAGGAGCCGGGCGCGAGCCTGTTCCTGCAGTCGGTGCAGGATATCCGCATCGGCGGGCGGCAGAGCAGCTCGCAGTACCAGTTCACGCTGCAGTCGGACGACCTGGAAGTGCTGCGCGCGTGGGAGCCCAAGGTGCGCGCCGCGTTGTCGAACCTGAAGGGGCTGGAGGATATCGACACCGATACCAACGACAAGGGCCTGCAGACCTCGGTGATCATCGACCGCGACGCGGCCTCGCGCCTGGGCGTGACCGCGCAGCAGGTGGATGCGGTGCTCAACGATGCCTTCGGCCAGCGGCTGGTGTCCACCATCTACCATCCGCTGAACCAGTACCGCGTGGTGATGGAGCTGAGCCAGGAATACCTGCAAGGGCCCGATGCGCTCAAGGACATCTACGTGGTCACCGGCAACGGCAACCGCGTGCCGCTGGCGGCGTTCGCGCGCGTGACCCCGTCCAGCACGCCGCTGGGCGTGAACCACCAGGGCCAGTTCGCGGCCTCGACGATCTCGTTCAACCTGGCCGAGGGCACTTCGCTGTCGCAGGCGACCGACGCGATCACGCGCGAGATGGCGCGCATCGGCGTGCCGGAGACGCTGCGCGCCAACTTCCAGGGCGGCGCCAAGGCGTTCCAGGATTCGCTCAAGAGTCAGCCGATCCTGATCCTGGCGGCGCTGATCACGATCTACATCGTGCTGGGCGTGCTGTATGAAAGCTATGTGCATCCGCTGACGATCCTGTCGACGCTGCCCTCCGCCGGCGTGGGCGCGCTGCTGGCGCTGCTGGCATCGAAGACCGACTTCAGCATCATCGCGCTGATCGGCGTGATCCTGCTGATCGGCATCGTGAAAAAGAACGCGATCATGATGATCGACTTCGCCATCGATGCCGAACGGCGCGACGGCCTGTCGCCGCGCGACGCGATCTACCGCGCCTGCCTGCTGCGCTTCCGCCCGATCCTGATGACCACCATGGCCGCGCTGCTGGGCGCGGTGCCGCTGGCAATCGGCCGCGGCGACGGCGCCGAACTGCGCGCGCCGCTGGGCATCTCCATTGTCGGCGGGCTGGTGGTAAGCCAGCTGCTGACGCTGTACACCACGCCGGTGGTCTACCTGACGCTGGACCGCTGGCGCCTGAAGGTCAAGGCCTGGCGCCAGCGCCGCCGTGGTGCCGGCACGCCTGACCAGCCGGCCGCCGTCTAGATTTGCGAAGACTCGACATGACAGTTCTTTCCCGCCTCCTGACCCATGCCCTGCCGGTGTCGCTGGCCTGCGCGCTGCTGCTGGCCGGCTGCGCCGTCGGCCCCGACTACCAGCGCCCCGACGCGCCGGTTTCCGCATCCTTCAAGGAAGCCGATGCCGCCACCCCCGCCTGGACCGGCGACTGGAAGCCCGCCGAGCCGCAGGATGCGCTGGCACGCGCCGACTGGTGGACCGTGTTCGGCGATGCGCAGCTCGACGCGCTGATGTCCGAGGTGCAGATCTCGAACCAGAACATCAAGGCCGCCGAGGCGCAGTACCGCCAGGCGGTGGCGTCGCTGCAGGCCGCGCGCGCCGGCTTCTTCCCGACCGTCGACGCACAGGCCGGCGCCTCGCGCGCGCGCGGCGCCAGCGGCAGCACGCTCAACGGGCAGAGCGCGACCCTGGGCGCAACCTGGGAAATCGACGTCTGGGGCCGCGTGCGGCGCCAGGTGGAAAGCAGCGAGGCCAGCGCGCAAGCCAGCCAGGCCGACCTGGCCTCGACGCTGCTGTCGACGCAGGCAACGCTGGCGCAGAGCTACTTCCTGCTGCGCGTGGCCGATGCGCAGAAGGCCCTGCTGGACCGCACCGTGGCCGACTACCAGAAGTCGCTGCAGCTGGTGCAGAACCAGTATGCGGCGGGCACCGCGCAGCGCTCGGACGTGCTGCAGTCCGAGACCCAGCTCAAGAGCGCGCAGGCGCAGCAGATCGACATCCAGATCACGCGCGCGCAGCTGGAGCACGCCATCGCGGTGCTGGTGGGCAAGCCGCCCGCGGCGCTGACGCTGGCCGCCGACGACTTCCGCACCGCGCTGCCGCGCGTGCCGGCCGCGGTGCCGTCGCAACTGCTGGAACGCCGCCCAGACATCGGCGCGGCCGAGCGCCGCATGGCCTCGGCCAATGCGCAGATCGGCGTGGCGCAGGCGGCCTACTATCCGACCCTGTCGCTGTCGGCCAGCGGCGGCCTGACCGCCAGCACGCTGGCGCGCTGGATGTCGCTGCCGGACCGGATCTGGTCGATCGGCGGCGGCCTGGCCGGCACGCTGTTCGACGGCGGGCTGCGCAGCGCGGCCAAGGCGCAGGCGGTGGCGGCCTACGACCAGACCGTGGCCAACTACCGCCAGACCGTGCTGGGCGCGTTCCAGGAAGTCGAGGACAACCTCGCCGCGCAACGGCTGCTGGAACAGGAAGCGGTGGTGCAGAACGACGCGCTGCGCTCGGCGCGCGAGGCGCTGGTGCTGGTGAACAACCGCTACCGCGCCGGCACCGCTGGCCTGCTCGACGTGCTGACGGCGCAGACCAGCGCCTATACCGCCGAGCGCACCGCGCTGTCGATCGCCGGCCGCCAGTACACGGCGGCGGTGGTACTGATCAAGGCGCTGGGCGGCGGCTGGCATGCGCCCGGTGCGGAGGCTGCGCCGGCACAGGCCGGTTCGAACCAGGCCGTCAGCCAGCGCTAGCCGCAGGCGCGCGCGGCAGCGGCTGTTGGCAGATGCGCTCGCGCAGCCAGGTGGCAGCCTTGCCCAGCGGCCGCTGCTTGTGCCAGACCAGCTCCATCGCCACCGGCCAGTCCTGCTGCTGGAATGCCAGCGGCGGCGTCACCAGCCGCGCCGCGGCCGGCGAATTGGCCACCACGTGCCACGGCACGAAGGCCCAGCCCAGCCCGCGCTTGACCAGCTCCACGATCACCCACTGGCTTTCCACCCACCACACGTCCGCGGCCACGCGCAGGCGCATCTTCTCTTCGCTGTCTGAGCGGGTGGCGACCATCAGCTGGCGATAGCGCTTCAGTTCCTCCCAGTCCACACGCTGGCCGGCCAGCGGATGCTCGGGCGCGCACAGGATCTGCATCGGCACCCAGCCCAGCGCATGGAAGCCCAGCGCCGGTGGCAGCACCTCCTGCCGCCACATGATGCCGAGGTCGGCGCCGCCCTCCAGGACCAGCCGGCTGACGTCCTCCATCAGCGGAAACAGCAACTCAAGCTCCACCGCCGGGAAGCGGCTGGAGAACTCTTCCAGCAGCATGCCCAGCGTCTCTTCCGGATAGAGCTCGTCCACCGCCAGCACCAGCCGCGTCTCCACGCCCTCGCCCAGGCTCTTGGCCACGCCGCGGAAGTGCTCGCAGCGCTCCAGGATCACGCGCGCCTCGGCCAGCAGCCGCTCGCCCGCGGGGGTCAGTACCGGGTAACGGGCGGAGCGGTCGAACAGCGCGTTGCCGGCGTCGATTTCCAGGTTGGACACCGCCGCGCTGACCACCGACTGCGCCTTGCCCAGCCGGCGCGCGGCGGCCGAGAACGAACCGGTGTCAGCCGCCGCGACGAATGCCTGCAATTGCTCGATGGAGAGGCTCATAAATAACTTTCCATGCTTATCTATCTGTTTTACAGATAGTATCCAACTTGGCAATCCCTACCCAGCAGATAGACTAGCTCCCATCGCGTTTGACACGCAAGGAGAACAACGATGCGCAAGACCTGGGACCGGATTCGCCACGCCGTCGGCTTCGAGGTGGTCGGCCTGCTGATTTTCGCGCCGCTGGCCAGCTGGGCCTTCGGCTATGAACTGCACGAGATGGGCGTGATCGGAGCGGTCGCCTCGCTGATCGCCACCGGCTGGAACTACCTGTACAACGTGCTGTTCGACAAGGGCATGCTGCGTTTCACCGGCCAGCTGCGCAAGTCGGTGCCGGTGCGCGTGCTGCACGCCGTGCTGTTCGAGCTGGGCCTGCTGGTGGTGTTCCTGCCGTCGGTGGCCTGGTACCTGGACATCAGCCTGGTCGATGCGCTCATCATGGACCTCGCCGTGGCCGGCTTCTACATGGTCTACGCGCTGGTGTACAACTGGCTGTACGACATCGTCTTCCCGGTGCCTTCACTGCAGGCACAAGCCAAGCCGGAAGGCGCCGCGCTCGGCTGAGCGCGGGTTTTTCCCGACCCCGGAGGCGTCACTCCGGGGTCTTCCCCATCTTGTCGCATCCGGTCGAATTGTTATACTCCATAACAAATCCAATTCGACCGGAGGCAGCGCGCCCGCGCTTGCGTACCGGCGCATCCTGCACGCGGGGGAGACACCATGAAGATCGCAATCGCCGGTGGCGGCATCGGCGGACTGACGCTGGCGCTGCTATGCCACCGCCACGGCATCGAGGCCGAGGTCTGGGAGGCCAGCGAAACGCTGCGCCCGCTGGGCGTGGGCATCAACCTGCTGCCGCACGCCGTGCGTATCCTGTCCGAGCTGGGACTGCGCGACGCGCTGGCGGATATCGCCATCGAGACCTCGTCGCTCTCGTACTACAACAAGCGCGGCCAGCGCATCTGGCATGAGCCGCGCGGGCTGGCGGCCGGCTACGACTGGCCGCAATTCTCGATCCATCGCGGCGAATTCCAGATGCTGTTGCACCGTACCGTGGTGGAGCGCCTGGGCGCCGGCGCCGTGCATACCGGCCATAGCTTCGAGACCGTGCTGGACACCGGCGCGGGCGGACAGGCGCGCTTTGGCCTGCGCCGCCGCAGCGACAATGCCGAGGTCGAGGCCAGCGCCGATGTGCTGGTCGGCGCCGACGGCATCCACTCGGCGGTGCGCCGCCATTTCTACCCCACCGGCGACCTGCCGCGCTTTTCGCGCCGCCTGCTGTGGCGTGCGGTCACCGAGGCGTCGCCCTACCTGGACGGCTGCTCGATGTTCATGGCCGGGCACCAGGACCAGAAGTTCGTGGCCTATCCGATCTCGGAACCGCTGCGCCGCCAGGGCCGCTCGCTGGTCAACTGGATCGCCGAGCTGCGCGTGCCCGACAGCGTGCCCGACACCCCGCCGCGCAGCGACTGGAACAAGCAGGTCGACAAATCCGTGTTCTGCGCCGCGTTTGCCGACTGGCGGTGGGACTGGATCGACATCCCCGCGCTGATCGACGGTGCCGAGGCGATCTACGAATTCCCGATGGTCGACAAGGACCCGCTGCCGCGCTGGACCTTCGACCGCGTCACGCTGCTGGGCGACGCCGCGCACCCGATGTACCCGATCGGCTCGAACGGCAGCGCCCAGGCGATCCTGGACGCGCGCTACCTGCTCGACAGCCTGCTCGGCACGCCCGACACCGGCTACGGGCTGCGCGAATACGAGGCCGAGCGCCTGCCGCGCACCGCCGGAATCGTGCTGCGCAACCGCATGAACGGGCCCGAGCAGGTGATGCAGCTGGCCGAGGAACGCGCGCCGCAGGGCTTTGCCGACATCGACCAGGTGATCCCGCGCGCGGAACTGGAGGCGATCTCGCTGCGGTACAAGCAGCTGGCGGGATTCGACCGGCAGTCGATGCAGGGCAGGCGGTAGGATCCGGCAGGTTTGACAATGCAGAACAAGACCATCGAGAGAGGAGACACCATGGCGCCCCTGACCACCACCAAGCTGGCCCGCCTCGCACTGGCCGCGGCCCTCGCCTTCAGCGCCGGCAGTGCGCTGGCCGACATCACCGTCGGCGTCAGCCTGTCCACCACCGGCCCGTCGGCGTCGCTGGGTATCCCGCAGAAGAACTCGCTGGCCTACCTGCCGCAGAAGATCGGCGGCGAGGCGGTACGCTACATCGTGCTGGACGATGCCTCGGACCCCACCCAGGGCGCCAAGGTGGCGCGCCGCTTTGTCTCCGAGGACAAGGTCGACATCATCCTGGGCTCGTCCGCGGTGGCGCCGTCGATCGCCATTGCCGAGGTGGCCGATGAGGCCCAGACCGTGCAGCTGGCGTTCTCGCCGATCGAACTCAAGCCCGGGCGCGGTGCCTGGACCTTCCGGCTGGCGCAGCCGGTGCGGCTGATGGCCAATGCCGTGGCCGCCACCGCCAAGACCAACGGCGTCAAGACCATCGGCTTTATCGGCTTTGCCGATGCCTACGGCGAGACCTGGCTGAAGGACTTCACCGCCGCCGCCAGCGCCAACGGCATCCGCCTGATCGCCACCGAGCGCTACGGCCGCGCCGATACCAGCGTGACCGCGCAGGCCATCAAGCTGATTGCCGCCAAACCCGACGCCATTTTGATCGCCGGCGCCGGCACCGGCGCCGCGCTGCCGCACACCACGCTGCGCGAGCGCGGCTACGGCGGCACCATCTACCACACCCATGGCGCGGCCACCAAGGACCTGATCCGCATCGGCGGGCGCATGGTCAATGGCGCGATCCTGCCGGCCGGGCCGGTGATCGTGCCGGAGCAGTTGCCCGCGGGCGACCCGGTGCGCAAGCCGGGGCTGGACTACGTCACCCGCTATGAGAAGCAATACGGGGCCGACAGCCGCACGCAGTTCGGCGCCCACGCCTACGACGCCGGGCTGGTGCTGGAGCGCATCGTGCCGGTGGCGCTCAGGCACGCCAGGCCGGGAACGCCGGCATTCCGCCAGGCGCTGCGGCAGGCACTGGAGACCGAGCGCGACATCGTGGTCTCGCACGGCGTGCTGAATTACAGTGGGCAAGACCACTATGGCTTCGACCAGCGCGGGCGGGTTATGCTGACCATCGACAACGGCAACTGGAAACTGCTGAAATGAATCCCGACGCATCCGGCACACCGCCCGCCGCACCCCCGCGCCCGCGCAGCACCACCGCCGCGTCCGCGCGGCGTAAGGCGCGAGACCCGCTTGCGCCGGATCCGGCCGCAAGCGGCGGTGCCGATGCCGGTTTCGACCCGCATGTGCCGAACATCGACTATGGCGTGCTCGACAATCTGATCGGCTACGCCATCCGCCGCGCGCAGATCCGCATCTATGAAGATTTCGTGCTGTCGCTGGCGCAATGGCAGATCACGCCGCCGCGCTTTTCGGCGCTGATCATCATCTCGCGCAACCCGCACCTGAAGCTGACCGAACTGGCGCAGATCCTCGGCATCGCGCGCTCGGGGGCGGTGCTGCTGGTCGACGCGCTGGAAGAGATGAACCTGGTGGCACGCCGCCCGGCAGCCGGCGATCGCCGCGCCTACAGCCTGGTGCTGACGGCAGCCGGCCGCCGCACGCTGGAAGCCGCCACGCAGGCGGTGGTGGCGCACGACGCGCACGTCGGCTCGGCGCTGAGCGAGGCCGAGCAGGCCACGCTGAAGTCGCTGCTGGCTCGGCTGGCGCCGCCGCGCGCCGGCTGAGGGCAGTCGGCAAGACTGTCATCCGCCGGCCTGCGGCCATGCGTTAACATGGCCGCCATGCCAAGAACAATCGCCGCGCCTACTGCATTGCGACCCGGCACCCTGCTGCGCCGCCTGTCGCCACTGCTCTCGCCCATCCTTGCCGCCGTGCTGCTGGCCGGCGGTCCCGCGCTCACCCCGGCGCAAGCCAAGGCGCCCGCCAAGACGGTCAAGGCGGCAAAAGCGGCGAAGGCCGCCACCGCCGCAAAAACCGCTGCCGATCCCGCACTGGTGAACGCCGGCGTGCCGGCCCCGGTGGCCGCGGCGCTGCGCCGAGCCGGCGTGCCGGCGTCGGCCGCCAGCTTCTACGTGGTCAGGCTGGGCGCGGGCACCGCCCGCGCCAGCTGGAATGCGCAGCAGCCGATGAACCCGGCCTCGACCATGAAACTGGTCACCACCTTTGCCGGGCTGCAGCTGCTGGGGCCCGACTACCGCTGGCAGACCTCGCTCTATGCCGACGCCCAGCCCGGCTTCGACGGCACCGTCAACGGCAACGTCTACCTGCGCGGCCACGGCGATCCCAAGCTGGTGCCCGAGGAAATGGCCAAGCTGGTGGCGAAGGCGCGCGCCGGGGGCGCTACCGGCATCAACGGCGACCTGGTGCTGGACCGCAGCTACTTTGCCGATGGCCTGGACGGCAACGGTACCATCGACGGCGAAGTGCAGCGCGCCTACAACGTCGGCCCCGATGCACTGCTGTATGCGTTCAAGACGCTGTCATTCACGCTGACGCCGGACCCGGCCAGCCAGACCGTGGCAGTCAGCGTCACGCCCGAGCTGGCGCAGCTCAAGCTGGACAACCGGCTCACGCTGACCAACGGCCGCTGCGGCGACTGGCAGTCCAGCGCCAGCCCGAGCGTGCTGCCGCAGGCGGACGGCACCGTGCTGGCGTCGTTCTCGGGCGACTATGCCAGCGACTGCGGCGAGCACGTGCTCAATATCGCCACGCTGTCGCATGCGGAGTTCACATGGGGCGGCTTCGTCGCCGAATGGCAGCGCGCCGGCGGGCGCTTTGCCCATATGCCCGCGCTGCGCAGCGGCAAGGTGCCGCGCGGCGCGGTGCTGCTGGCGCGCCACTACGGCCTGCCGCTGGCAGACATCGTGCGCGACATCAACAAGTTCTCGAACAACGTGATGGCACGCCAGCTGTTCCTGACCATCGGCGCAGAAATGGACCGCGGCGGCCCGGCCAGCACCGGGCGCTCGATCCGCGTGGTGCAGCGCTGGCTGGCGCGCCAGGGGCTGGACATGCCCGGCCTGGTGCTGGACAACGGCTCGGGCCTGTCGCGCGAGGAACGCATCAGCGCCTATGACATGGCGCGCCTGCTGCAGCAGGCCGCGGCCAGCAACGTGGGGCCGGTGCTGATCGATTCGCTGCCGGTGCTGGGCGTCGACGGCACGCTGCGCAACCGCCTGACGCGCGCCAACGCGGCCGGCAACGGCTACCTGAAGACCGGCACGCTGGCCGACGTGCGCGCGCTGGCCGGCTATGTGGATGCTGCCGACGGCGGCCGCTACGTGGTGGTCAGCATGATCAACCACCCCAATGCCGCGCAGGCGCTGGAAGCACACGACGCCTTGCTGCAATGGGTGTACCGCGGCGCACCCTGAGGCCGCGGCGCGGCGCCGTGGCCTGGCGCCAACGCCGCGGCCGCATTTTGTTAAGCGGACGCTTACCAGCGTCCGATCCGCCCCTATAATGCCAGGGTGCCGGCCGCGTCCTGCGGCGGCAGCCTTCCGGGCCGGCCCTCGGCCCCGGGCCTGCATTGCCCCCTCGCCCTCTGACATGACTTCCCGACAACCCCCGGTGTGGTTGCGCCTCTGGCATCGCTTCGCACCCGCCGAACGCGCCGGCTTTATCGACGGCGCGCGCTACTTTGCCCCGTCCCTGCCCGCGGTCTTCTCCTGGGGCCTGGTGACCGGCGTGGCAATGAGCAAATCCGTAATGACCGTGCCCGAAGCCATCGGCATGTCGCTGCTGGTCTATGCCGGCTCGGCGCAACTGGCCGTGCTGCCGCTGTTCGCCGCGGGCCTGCCGCTGTGGACCATCTGGCTGACTGCGGCCGTGGTCAACCTGCGCTTTGTGATCTTCAGCGCCGGCATGCAGCCGCACTTCAGCTACATGCCGCTATGGCGGCGCACCATCCTGGGCTCGTTCAACGGCGACCTGCACTTCGTCTACTTCCTGCAGAAGTACAGCACGCCCGGCTACGAGCCCGGCAAGGAAGGCTACTTCTGGGGCATGGCGCTGACCAACTTCTGCATGTGGCAGCTGTCGTCGATCATCGGCATCGTGCTGGCCAGTCTGTTCCCCGACAGCTGGGGCCTGGGGCTGGCCGGCACCATGGCGCTGATCCCGGTGATGATCGCCACCATCAACTCGCGCTCGACGCTGCTGGCAGTGGTGGTGTCGGCGGTGCTGGCGCTGCTTTGCTTCGATTTGCCGTACCGTCTCAGCCTGGTGGTGGCAGTGGTGGGCGCGATTGCCGCCGGCATGGCCAGCGACGACCTGGCCGCGCGCGCGGCACTGCGCGGCATCCGCCGGCGCAAGCCCAAGGCCCCCGAGGTCACCAACGCCGCCGCGCCGGAAACGCCGCCGGGAGACCGCGCATGAGCCATCTTGAAATCTGGATTGCCATCCTTGGCATGGCGGTCGTCACCATCGTCACGCGCGCGCTGTTCCTGATGGCCGGCGAGCATGTCACCGTGCCCGACCGCATCGCGCGGGCGCTGCGCTATGCACCGGCCGCGGCGCTGGCGGCGATCATCCTGCCGGACCTGATGACCTGGCAGGGGCATTTCACGGTGGCGTTCTCCAACGACAAGCTGATGGCGGGGATTGCGGCCACGCTGTTCTACCTGCTGACGCGGAAGATGGTGGGGATGATCGTGGTGGGGATGGCGGTGTATACGGCGCTGAGGCTGCTGGGCGGCTGAATTGGCGGCATCGTGCTTGGCACACGCCGGCCCTCTCCCTGGCTCCTCTCCCGCACGCGGGAGAGGGGAGCAAACCGGCAGGTTATTTGCACCGCATGAGTCAGGAACCACCGCCTGTGTGCTCCCTCTCCCGCTTTGCGGGAGAGGGTTGGGGAGAGGGCCGGAGCTTCAACGAAGTAAAGCCCCCAGGCAAGCCACCGCCCCCTATCCC
>NZ_JBYSZW010000092.1:0-17643 GCF_058787575.1 Cupriavidus sp. FW305-3-2-15-C-LB2 | reverse complement strand
ATCCTGTACACCGCCGAGAAGGCCACCTGGATGGCGGGCGAGACCGTGCAGATCCTGGGCGGCAACGGCTATATCAATGAATACCCGGCCGGCCGCCTGTGGCGCGACGCCAAGCTGTACGAGATCGGCGCCGGCACCTCGGAAATCCGCCGCATGCTGATCGGCCGCGAGCTGTTCGCCGAAACCATGTAAAGCGCAAGGGGGGCGCCGAAATCACCCGGAGCCCCCGCCCGAACCCCATTACAATCTCAGTACCCGTCGCAAGACCGCTCGCCGCACATTTCTCCCGGCCCCCGTCGACCCATGTCCCACTTCCCCAAACTGCTCTCCTCGCAGATTGCCTTCGATGTGGCGAGAACGATGCTCGACGGGTTCGACAAGCATTACCGCCTGTTCCGCGAGGTCAGCCACCAGGCCAAGCTCAAGTTCGAGGCCGGCGACTGGCACGGGCTGCAGCAGATCCAGCGCGACCGCATTGCGTTCTACAACGAGCGCGTGCGCGAATCGAGCGTGATCCTGGAAGACGAGTACGACGCCGAGAACATCGAGGACGAGATCTGGCAGCAGATCAAGCTGCACTACATCGGCCTGCTGACCAACCACCACCAGCCCGAGCTGGCCGAGACCTTCTTCAACTCGGTCTGCACGCGCATCCTGCACCGCTCGTACTTCAACAACGATTTCATCTTCGTGCGCCCGGCGATCTCGACCGAGTACATCGAGAACGAGGAATCGCCCACGCGCCCCACCTTCCGCGCCTACTACCCGGGCAGCCGCGAGGGCATGGCCGCGTGCTTCGAGCGCATCGTGCACAACTTCCAGCTGGAGAGCCCGTTCGAGGACCTGCAGCGCGACATCGGCTACGTGGTGCGCGCGGTCAGCGAGCATTTCGGCGACCTGCGCATCGCGCCGAATTTCCAGGTCCATACGCTGTCGTCGCTGTTCTTCCGCAACAAGTCGGCCTTCATCATCGGCCGCATCCTGAACGGCGACCGCACTTTCCCGCTGGCGATCCCGATCGTGCACGGCCCCTCGGGCAAGCTGACGCTGGACACCGTGCTGCTGAAGAAGGAACAGTTGCTGATCCTGTTCTCGTTCACGCACTCCTATTTCATGGTCGACATGGAGATCCCGTCGGCCTACGTGACCTTCCTGCGCGACATCATGCCGCGCAAGCCGCGCGCCGAGATCTATACCTCGCTGGGCCTGCAGAAGCAGGGCAAGAACCTGTTCTACCGCGACTTCCTGCACCACCTGCAGCATTCGTCGGACAAGTTCATCGTCGCGCCCGGCATCCGCGGGCTGGTGATGCTGGTGTTCACGCTGCCGTCGTACCCGTACGTGTTCAAGGTCATCAAGGACTTTTTCCCGGCGCCCAAGGAAACCACGCGCGAGCTGGTCAAGTCCAAGTACCAGCTGGTCAAGCAGCACGACCGCGTCGGCCGCATGGCCGATACGCTGGAGTACTCCGACGTGGCCTTCCCGCTCTCGCGCTTCGACGAGGCGCTGGTGCGCGAGTTCGAGCAGCACGCGCCGTCGATGATCGAGTACCAGCGCGGCAAGGATGGCGGCGAAGAGATCGTGGTGCGCCACGTCTATATCGAGCGCCGCATGACGCCGCTGAACATCTACCTGACGGAGGGCACTGACGAGCAGGTCGAGCACGGCGTGATTGAATACGGCAACGCCGTCAAGGAGCTGATCGCTGCGAACATCTTTCCGGGAGACATGCTGTACAAGAACTTCGGCGTCACGCGCCACGGGCGCGTGGTGTTCTACGACTACGACGAGATCGAGTACCTGACCGACTGCAACATCCGCGACGTGCCGCAGCCGCGCAACGAGGAAGAGGAGATGTCGGGCGAGGTCTGGTACACGGTGCGTCCGCACGACATCTTTCCCGAGACCTTCCGCACCTTCCTGCTGGGCGACACGCGCGTGCGCGCGGCGTTCCTGCGCCACCATGCGGACTTTTTCGACCCTGCCATGTGGCAGAGCCACAAGGACCGGCTGCTGGCCGGACATGTTCATGACTTCTTTGCCTATCACAGTTCAGAGCGATTCATTCACCGCTACAGCGAAGCTGGCAGCGCGCAGGGTACCGCTGCCGTTCCCGATCCTGGTCCTGCAAGGAGGGTCGCATGACTGACGCCATCGCCCAGCTGTTCCGCAACAACCGCGAGTGGGTCGACCGCGTCAACGCCGAAGACCCCACCTTCTTCATGCGCCTGGCCAACCAGCAGGCGCCCGAGTACCTGTGGATCGGCTGCTCCGATTCGCGCGTGCCGGCCAACCAGATTCTGGGCCTCGCCCCGGGCGAGGTGTTCGTCCACCGCAATATCGCCAACGTGATCGCGCACAGCGACCTGAACGCGCTGGCGGTGATCCAGTTCGCGGTAGAGGTGCTCAAGGTGCGCCATATCACCGTGGTGGGCCACTACGGCTGCGGCGGTGTCAAGGTCGCGCTCAAGCGCGAGCGCATCGGCCTGGCCGACAACTGGCTGCGCCATGTGCGCGACGTGGCCGACAAGCACGAGGCCTATCTCGGCACGCTGTTGCGCGAAGACGATGCCCATACCCGGCTGTGCGAGCTCAATGTGATCGAGCAGGTCAACAACGTCTGCCAGACCACCGTGCTCCAGGACGCCTGGAGCCGCGGCCAGGCGGTGACCGTGCATGGCTGGGTCTACGGCGTGTCCGACGGCCTGCTGCGCGACCTGGGCATGGCCGCCAGCAGCAACGACGAACTGCGCGAGCAACTGGCCGCGGCCTACCGCCAGTACGGCGATCCGCCGCAGGCGTCGATCCGCTGACCGGACGCACACACCGCTTCTTCATCCACCGATCCAGGAGACCCGACATGGAAGAGATCGTCATCGTTTCAGCCGCCCGCACGCCGATGGCTGCGTTCCAGGGCGAATTCGCCAGCGTCACCGCGCCGCAGCTGGGCGCCGTGGCCATCCGCGCCGCCGTAGAGCGCGCCGGCCTGAAGCCCGAGCAGGTGGAAGAGGTGGTGTTCGGCTGCGTGCTGCCGGCCGGCCAGGGCCAGGCCCCGGCGCGCCAGGCCGCGCTGGGCGCGGGCCTGCCGCTGGGCGTGGGCTGCACCACCGTCAACAAGATGTGCGGCTCGGGCATGCGCGCGGCCATGACCGTCTACGACGGGCTGATCGCGGGCTCGTTCGATATCGCCATTGCCGGCGGCATGGAGAGCATGACCAATGCGCCGTACCTGGTGCCGAAGGGCCGCGGCGGCTACCGCATCGGCCACGGTATGATCTACGACCACATGATGCTGGACGGCCTGGAAGACGCGTATGACAAGGGCCGCGCCATGGGCACCTTCGGTGAGGACTGCGCCGCCAAGTACGGCTTTACGCGCGAGCAGCAGGACGAATTCGCGATGGAAAGCGTGCGCCGCGCCCAGCAGGCCACCGAGAACGGCGACTTCCGCTGGGAGATCGCGCCGGTGACGGTGTCCGGCAGGGGCGGCGACACCGTGATCGACACCGACGAAGGCCCGCGCCGCATCAAGCTGGACAAGATCCCCTCGCTCAAGCCCGCGTTTGCCAAGGACGGCACCATCACGGCGGCCTCGTCGTCGTCCATCAACGACGGCGCCTCGGCGCTGGTGATGATGCGCGCCTCCACCGCGAAGAAGCTGGGCCTGCAGCCGATCGCGCGCATGCTCGGCCACACCACCCACGCGCAGGCGCCGGGCTGGTTCACCACCGCGCCGGTGGAAGCGATTTCCAAGCTGTACCGCAAGCTGGACTGGACCACCGACAGCGTCGACCTGTTCGAGATCAACGAGGCCTTCGCCGTGGTGCCGATGGCGGCCATGCACGACCTCAAGATCCCGCGCGACAAGGTCAATATCCATGGTGGCGCCTGCGCACTGGGCCACCCGATCGGCGCTTCGGGCGCACGCATCATGACCACGCTGATCGGCGCGCTGCGCAAGACCGGGGGCAAGCGTGGGGTGGCGAGCCTGTGCATTGGTGGTGGCGAGGCGACTGCGGTGGGGATCGAGATCCTGTAACGCGTTCCTTCCCGCTTGTTTTCTCCCCTCTCCCGCTTGCGGGAGAGGGAGCAAGACAGAGGCAGTTTGCTGAACCCGTGGCCGGGCGAGCCGTTTCGCGCTCCGGCCAGCCCGACAAAGGAGCACAGCCTTGCCAACCGTCCTGATCCTCGGTGCCTCGCGCGGCATCGGCCTTGAATTCGTGCGCCAGTACCGTGCCGACGGCTGGCGCGTCATTGCGGCGGCGCGTACGCCTGAAGGCGTCGGCGCATTGCAGGCGCTGGGCGCCGAAGCCCATCAGGTCGACCTGTCCGATGCCGGCGCGGTCGCGGGCCTGGGCTGGAAGCTCGACGGCGAAGCCCTCGACGTGGCGATCTACAACGCCGGCGTGCTGGGACCCCGCACCGAAGGCGCGCAACCGGTCACGCCGCAGGAATTCGACCGGGTGATGCATGTCAACGTGCTGGGCCCGATGATGGCGCTGCCGCTGCTGCTGCCCTACGTCGAAGCGGGCCAGTCCGGCCACGGCGGCGTGCTGGCGGTGCTGTCCTCGCGCATGGGCAGCATCACCGCGATGGAGCACAGCACCAGCTGGCTGTACCGCGTCAGCAAGGCCGGCGCCAATGCGGCGCTGCGCGCGGTCTCGCTCGATGCGCGCCACGCCACCTGCGTCGCGCTGCACCCGGGCTGGGTCAAGACCGACATGGGCGGCCAGGAAGCCGACCTGACCGTGCAGCAGAGCGTCAAGTGCATGCGCCAGTTGCTCGCCGGCGTCAAGCGGCGCGACAACGGCACCTTCCACAATTACGACGGCACGCCCATCCCCTGGTAAGCGCGCACGCACACTGAGCATCGAACCGACATGCTGCTGACCCCCGAACAGGAAATGATCCGCGACGCCGTGCGCCAGTTCGCGCAGGAAGTGATCGCGCCGCAGGCCGCGCAGTGGGACCGCGACAAGACCTTCCCCAAGGACGTGCACCGCGAACTGGCGGCGCTGGGCGCCTACGGCGTGGCGGTGCCGGAGGCATACGGCGGCGCCGGACTGGACTACCTGTCGCTGGCGCTGATCCTGGAAGAGATCGCGGCCGGCGATGGCGGCACCTCCACCGTCATCAGCGTCAACAACTGCCCGGTGTGCAGCATGCTGATGTCGTTCGCCAGCGAGGCGCAGAAGCAGCAGTGGCTGGTGCCGCTGGCGCGCGGCGAGATGCTGGGCGCGTTCTGCCTGACCGAGCCGCACGTGGGCTCGGATGCGTCGGCGCTGCGTACCACTGCGGTACGCGATGGCGACCACTACGTGCTCAACGGCGTCAAGCAGTTCATCACCAGCGGCCAGAACGCCGACGTGGCGATCGTGCTGGCCGTGACCGACAAGGCCGCAGGCAAGCGCGGCATCAGCGCCTTTATCGTGCCGACTTCGACCCCGGGCTACGTGGTGGCGCGGCTGGAGGACAAGCTCGGCCAGCATTCGTCGGACACCGCGCAGATCCTGTTCGAGGACTGCCGCGTGCCGGCGGCCAACCTGCTCGGCGACGAGGGCGGCGGCTACAAGATGGCGCTGTCGGGACTGGAAGGCGGGCGCATCGGCATCGCCTCGCAGAGCATCGGCATGGCGCGCGCCGCGTTCGAGGCGGCGCTGGCCTATGCCAAGGAGCGCGAGAGCTTCGGCCAGCCGCTGTTCCAGCACCAGGCGGTGCAGTTCCGCCTGGCCGAGATGGCCACCCGCATCGACGTGGCGCGCCAGATGGTGTGGCACGCCGCCGCGCTGCGCGACGCCGGCCGCCCGTGCCTGAAGGAAGCGGCCATGGCCAAGCTCTTTGCCAGCGAGATGGCCGAGCGGGTGTGCTCGGATGCGATCCAGGTGTTCGGCGGCTACGGCTACGTCAGCGACTTCCCGGTGGAGCGCATCTACCGCGACGTGCGCGTGTGCCAGATCTACGAGGGCACCAGCGATATCCAGAAGATCCTGATCGCGCGCGCGCTGGCCTAGCGATGCGCGTACGATGGGGTGTGTGCCGCGAAGGCGGCGCGCTTCCCTGATCCCCGTACCGGCAACCACAACAAGAAGGGCCCCGACATGACCGCAGCGATCGACTTCTACTTTGATTTCTCTTCGCCCTACGGCTACTTTGCCAGTACCCGCATCGACGACCTGGCGCAGAAGTACGGGCGCATCGTCGCCTGGCATCCCATCCTGCTGGGCGTGGTGTTCAAGACCACCGGCGCCTCGCCGCTGCCGCAGCTGCCGCTCAAGGGCGATTATTCGTGGCGCGATTTCGAGCGCACCGCGCGCTTCCACGGCATCGAGTACAAGCGCCCCACGCATTTCCCGCTGCCCACCACGCACGCCGCGCGTGCCATGCTGTGGCTGCAGAACCACCACGGCGATGACATCGCCGCGGCCTTTGCCAAGTCGGTGTACCGCGCGCTGTTCGTCGACGACATCAATATCGCCGAGCCGGCCGAGATCATGAAGCTGGCCGAGCCGCTGGGCGTGGACGTGCAGGCGCTGGATGCCGGCGCCACCAGCTACCAGATCAAGGACCAGCTCAAGGCCGAGATCGACGTGGCGATGGCCAAGGGCGTGTTCGGCTCGCCCTTCGTCATCATCGATGGCGAGCCGTTCTGGGGCTTCGACCGCTTCGACCAGGTCGAGGCCCACCTGAAGAGCCGCCGCCAGACTGAACTCCGGGCTGTGCCGAGCCTGGACACCAAGGAAAAGAAACCCGCATGACTGCAGCAACCCGTGGCCATTCCGGCCGATTCGATTGCGTGATCTTCGACTGCGACGGCGTGCTCGTCGACAGCGAGCCCATCGTCAACCGCGTGCTCAACCAGATGCTGAACGAGCTTGGCATCGAGATCTCGCTGGAAGACTCCACGCGCCTGTTTCTCGGCCGCGCCGTGCGCGAAGAGCTGGAGATGATCGAGCGCATGCGCGGCGCGCCGCTGCCCGAGAACTGGCTGTCGACCTGGCTGGCGCGCCGCAACGCGGTGCTGGAAGCCGAAGTCGCTGCGGTCGCCCATGTGCGCGAGGCGATTGGCAAGATCGCCGCCACCGGCATGCCGGTGTGCGTGGCGTCGGGTGCGGACCGCGTCAAGGTCAAGCTGCAACTGACCAGGACCGGCCTGGTCGAGCTGTTCCAGCAGGATGAGCGCGAGCATATCTTCTCCGCCACCGAAGTGGCACGCAGCAAGCCCGCGCCCGATGTGTACCTGCTGGCCGCGCGCACCATGAGCGTTGAGCCGGCGCGCTGCGCCGTGGTGGAAGACAGCCCGACCGGCGTGACCGCGGGCGTTGCCGCCGGCATGACGGTGTTCGGCTACGCCGAGCGCAACGATGCCGCGCTGCTGCGCGAGGCCGGCGCGGGCACCATCTTCACCGATATGCGCGACCTGCCGGAGCTGGTGGGATGACCGCGAAAGCGGCAGGCCGCCTGCCCAAGGCCGGACCGGTGCCGTGCCCGTGCGGCAGCGCGGACTATGCCGCCTGCTGCGGCCGCTTCCATCGTGGCGAGGCACTGCCGCCCAATGCCGAGGCACTGATGCGCTCCCGCTACAGCGCCTATGTGCTGAACGACATGGAATGGTTGCGGCAGACCTGGCATGCATCGACCTGCCCGGCCGACCTGTTGCCGGATACCGCCACGCGCTGGCTCGGGCTCACGGTGAAGGCGCATGCGCAGCAGGACGATGCGCATGCCGAAGTGGAGTTCGTGGCGCGCTACAAGGTAGGCGGGCGCGCCATGCGGCTGCACGAACGCAGCCGCTTTGTACGCGAGCCGCGCGCGCCTGGCGAGGCACCGCGCTGGCTCTATGTGGATGGCGACATGATCGGGGAGACATCATGAGCATCGAGAAGCGGAATGAGCCGGAGTACCTGCTGTATTGCTTTGCCCAGTCCGGCAATGCCTACAAGGTGGCGCTGCTGCTGGAGACCGTCGGCGTGCAGCGCGGCCAGCAGCTGTGGCAGCCGCGCTTCGTCGATTTCTTCAACGGCGAGACCCGCACGCCCGAATACCGCGCCATCAACGTGATGGGCGAGGTGCCGGTGCTGGAGTGCGGCGGCCAGCGCCTGTCGCAGTCCGGTGCCATCCTGGAAACGCTGGCCACGCGCCTCGATGCCTACGGCCCGCGCGACGAGGCCGAGCGCGCCGAGGTGCTGCGCTGGCTGCTGTTCGACAACCACAAGTTCACCTCCTACACCGCCACCTATCGCTTCATGCGCACCTTTGCCAGGTCGCCGGACCCGGCCGTGCTGGAGTTCTTCCGCGCGCGCTGCGAAGGCGCGTGGAACGTGCTCAACGCGCAACTGGCCGGGCGAGCGTTCCTGCTGGGCGAGCGCGCCACCATCGCGGACTTCTCGCTGTCGGGCTACGTCTTCTTCGACGACGAGATCGGCGTGCACTGGCGCAAGGAGTATCCGCATATCCACGCCTGGGCCGAGCGCATCCGTGCGCTGCCGGGCTGGAAGCACCCCTACGACCTGATGCCGGGGCACCCGCTGCCCAGGCACGCAGGCTGAGCCCGGCCGCTGGCAGGACGGCGAAAACCAATATCAAGCAGGAAGAGACACAGATGCCCACCCTGGAAACCAAACTCAACGCCCGCTCCGAATCCTTCCAGGCCAACGCCGAGTCGATGCAGGCCCTGGTGGCCGACCTCAAGGCCAGGATCGCGAAGCTGGCCGAAGGCGGCGGCGACGACGCGCGCAACAAGCACCTGTCGCGCGGCAAGCTGCTGCCGCGCGACCGCGTACAGCAACTGCTGGATCCGGGCACCCCGTTCCTGGAGCTGTCGCAGCTGGCCGCGTACGACATGTACGACAATGCCGCGCCTGGCGCCGGCATCATCACCGGCATCGGCCGCGTGGCCGGGCAGGAGTGCGTGATCGTCTGCAATGACGCCACCGTCAAGGGCGGCACCTACTACCCGATGACGGTCAAGAAGCATGTGCGCGCACAGGAGATCGCCGAGGAGAACAACCTGCCGTGCATCTACCTGGTCGATTCCGGCGGCGCCAACCTGCCCAATCAGGACGATGTGTTCCCCGACCGCGACCACTTCGGCCGCATCTTCTACAACCAGGCCAACCTGTCCAAGCGGGGCATCCCGCAGATCGCGGTGGTGATGGGCTCGTGCACCGCCGGCGGCGCCTACGTGCCCGCGATGAGCGACGAGTCCATCATCGTCAAGAACCAGGGCACCATCTTCCTGGGCGGCCCGCCGCTGGTGAAGGCCGCCACCGGCGAGGAGGTCAGCGCCGAAGACCTGGGCGGCGCCGACGTGCATACGCGCCTGTCGGGCGTGGCCGACTACTTCGCGCAGAACGACCACCACGCGCTGTCGCTGGCGCGCAATATCGTGCAGCACCTGAACCGCCGCAAGCCGGACCAGATCCGCCTGCACGAGCCGGTCGAGCCGCTCTACCCGGTGGAAGAACTGTACGGCGTGATCCCGACCGACACGCGCAAGCCCTATGACGTGCGCGAGGTGATCGCGCGCCTGGTCGACGGCTCCGAGTTCGACGAGTTCAAGGCGCGCTACGGCACCACGCTGGTGTGCGGCTTCGCGCGCATCTGGGGCTACCCCGTCGGCATCGTCGCCAACAACGGCATCCTGTTCTCCGAATCCGCACTGAAGGGCGCGCACTTTATCGAGCTGTGCTGTCAGCGCAAGATCCCCCTGGTGTTTCTGCAGAACATCACCGGCTTCATGGTGGGCCGCAAGTACGAGAACGAAGGCATTGCCCGCAATGGCGCCAAGATGGTGACCGCGGTCGCCACCGCGCAGGTGCCCAAGTTCACGGTGATCATCGGCGGCTCGTTCGGCGCCGGCAACTACGGCATGTGCGGGCGCGCCTATTCGCCGCGCTTCCTGTGGATGTGGCCGAACGCGCGCATCTCGGTGATGGGTGGCGAGCAGGCCGCCAGCGTGCTGGCCACGGTGCGCCGCGACGGCATCGAGGGCAAGGGCGGCAAGTGGAGCGCGCAAGAGGAAGAGGCGTTCAAGCAGCCGATCCGCGACCAGTACGAGCACCAGGGCCATCCGTACTACGCCAGCGCGCGGCTGTGGGACGACGGCGTGATCGACCCGGCGCAGACCCGCACCGTGCTGGGCCTGGGTCTTTCCGCGAGCCTGAACGCACCGATCGACGAGATGAAGTTCGGCGTGTTCCGCATGTAATCCCGGCCACGCCGCTACTGTCACATTACCGCCTTCCACCCCATGCGCAGCGTCGCCCGCCTGCTTTGCAGCCCAGCCCTGGTCACGGCGCTTGCCTTGCTGGCGCCGCTGTCGGGGCATGCGCAGAGCGCGAGCGGCAACGGCAATCCTGCGCCGCGCATGCGCTTCCAGGAGCAGGTGGTGATGCTGCCCAAGGCGGCGATCCCGTCGCGCATCGACCTGGAGGCCACGGTATTCAAGCCGGCTGGCGATGGGCCGTTCCCGCTGGTGGTGATCAACCACGGCAAGGCGCCGGGCCGGCCCGCGATGCAGGGGCGCGCGCGCTTTCCGGCGCAGAGCCTGGAATTCCTGCGCCGCGGCTACGCCGTGGTGCTGCCGATGCGGCAGGGTTTTGCGCGCTCGGGTGGCGCCTATGTGGGCGGCAGCTGCGACATCGAGACCAACGGCATGATGCAGGCCGACGATGTCGTCGCCACGCTCGACTTCATGGCCACGCAGCCCTATGTGGACATGGACCGCATTGTCGTGATCGGCCAGTCGCACGGGGGCCTGACCACGATGGCGTTCAGCACCATCGGCTATCCGGGGGTGCTGGGCGTGGTCAACTTCGCGGGCGGGCTGCGCAACCTGAACTGCGCGGACTGGGAAGAGCGCCTGGTCGATGCCTTTGCCAGCTATGGCGGCCTGGCGCGCTACCCGTCGCTGTGGGTGTACGGCGACAACGACAGCTACTGGCCGGTGCCCTTGCCCGGCCGCATGTTCAACGCCTTCAAGGCGCGCGCCACCGGTCCCGCGGCCAGATCGCGGCTGGTGGACGTGGGCGAGTTCGGCAACGACTCGCATCGCGTCTTCAGCGCGCGCGAAGGCATCCCGGTGTGGTTGCCTGAAGTCGGCAACTTCTTCCGCTCGCTGGGGCTGCCGTTCGACGCCGGGACCTGAACCGCACCAGACAACTTAATCCGCCAACGGAGCGAACCATGGAATTCACCGCCCTGACCGTCAATATCGCCAGCCACGTCGCCACCGTCACGCTGAACCGGCCCGATGTGCGCAACGCCTTCAACGAGACCGTGATCGCCGAGCTGACCGGCGCCTTCCGCGCGCTGGGCGACATGGACGAGGTGCGCGCCATCGTGCTGGCCGGCAACGGCCCTGCCTTCTGCGCCGGCGCCGACCTGAATTGGATGAAGAAGATGGCCGGCTATTCCGACGACCAGAACCGCGCCGATGCGCTGACCCTGGCGCAGATGCTGCACACCATCTGGTCGTGCCCGCGCCCGGTGATCGCGCGCATCCAGGGCGACACCTACGCCGGCGGCATGGGCCTGGTGGCCGCGTGCGATATCGCGGTGGCTGCCGAGCACGCGCACTTCTGCCTGTCCGAGGCGCGCCTGGGACTGCTGCCCGCCACCATCAGCCCGTATGTGATCCGCGCGCTGGGCGAGCAGGCCGCACGCCGCTACTTCATCACCGCCGAGCGCTTCGATGCCGCCGAGGCGCTGCGGCTGGGCTTTGTGCATGCGGTGGTGCCGGCCGAGGCTCTGGACGCCAAGGTCGCCGAACTGGCGACTGCGCTGGTGGCCAACAGCCCGAACGCCGTGCGCGAAAGCAAGCGACTGGTGCAGGACATCGCCGGGCGCGCGATCGACAACGACTTGCTGGCCGATACCGCGGACCGGATTGCAAAGATCCGGGCGTCGGAAGAGGGGCGTGAAGGGGTGAAGTCGTTCCTGGAGAAGCGCTCGCCGTCGTGGCGGCCGGCTTGAGGCAAAAGACTGGCTTACCGCTTGTTTGCTCCCCTCTTCCGCGCGCGGGAGAGGGGCTGGGGGAGAGGGCGGGCTTATGCCAAGCATGAGGCGCCTGACTTCGTGGGAAGGCCTGCCCTCTCCCCCCACCCCTCTCCCGCAGGCGGGAGAGGGGAGTTCCGTAGCAGCATGCGACAGCATGCCTCCGTAAATAAAGATTGCGTGTAGATCGCAGCACGCTAGCAACAAGAACAAGGCTTCATCATGGAAACATTCGTCAAGTTTCGCTAACGCGCCGCTAACTTGGAAATTCCATTGTCATTGCCAACCTGAAAGAGACATTCCTAACATGACCCTCCCCAACCTGTCCGCCACCGTCGCACTGCCCGGCCTTGCCGGCAACGGCGCGCGCGCGGACGGTCAACAAAGGAGGGCTACCTTGGATCACCTGTCCCTTTCCCCAGGCAGAGACGCGCAGGCACTCGGCCAGCGCAGCCGCAACGCCGTCTGGCATCCATGCACGCGGCTGCGCCCCGACGACGACGCGGTGCCGCTGGCGATCGTGCGCGGCGTCGGCCCGTGGCTGCATGATGCCGACGGCCGCCGCTATTTCGACGCCACCAGTTCGTGGTGGGTCAACCTGTTCGGCCACGCCAACCCGCGCATCAACGCCGCGCTGGCCAGCCAGCTGGAAACGCTTGAGCACGTGATGCTCGCCGGCTGCACCCATGCCCCGGCGGTGGAGCTGGCGGAGCGCCTGTCGGCGCTGACCGGCGGCGCGCTCGGCAATGTCTTCTACGCTTCGGACGGCGCCTCGGCGGTCGAGATCGCGCTGAAGATGAGCTTCCACTACTGGCGCAATACCGGCCTGCCTGCCAAGCGCGAGTTCGTCTGCCTGCGCCACGGCTACCACGGCGAGACCGTGGGCGCGCTCGCGGTGACCGACGTGGAAGTCTTCCGCGATGCCTATGATCCGCTGATCCGCCGCGCACACGTGGTGATGTCGCCCGACGCACGCCAGGCCGCACCCGGCGAGAGCGCTGCGGACGTGGCCGCCCGCGCCCTGGCGGAGCTGGAAACCCTGCTGCGCGAGCGCGCCGGCCAGATCGCCGCGCTGATCGTCGAGCCGCTGGTGCAGGGCGCCGCCGGCATGGCGATGTACGACCCGTCGTATCTGGATGGCGCGCGCGCTTTGTGCGACCGCTACCGGATCCACCTGATCGCCGACGAGATCGCGGTGGGCTGCGGGCGCACCGGCACCTTCTTCGCGTGGGAACAGTCGCGCGCCGGGGAGGCGCCGCTGCCCGCGCACCTGTGGCCCGACTTCCTGTGCCTGTCCAAGGGCATCAGCGGCGGCTACCTGCCGCTGTCGCTGGTGCTGTCGCGCCCGGAGATCCAGCGTGCCTTCGTCGCCGACGAGCTGGCCCGCAGCTTCCTGCATTCGCACTCCTACACCGGCAACCCGCTGGCCTGCCGCGCCGCGCTGGCCACGCTGGACTTGTTCGCGCAGGACGACGTGCTCGCGCGCAACCGCGAGCGCGCGCACTGGCTCGCCGACGGCATGGCCGCGCTGGCCGCCGACGCGCGCCTGCGGCACGTCCGCCAGCGCGGGCTGATCTGGGCCGCCGATGTGCGCGATGACGTCGCCGGCGCCGACTTTGCCGCGCGCTTCCATCACGCCGCGCGCGAGCGCGAGCTGCTGGTGCGCCCGATCGGCAATACGCTGTACGTGATGCCGCCCTACGTCTTCGATGCCGCGCAGGCACGCTGGCTGGGCGAGCAGATGATGGCCACGCTCGACGATGTGACCACGAGCGGGGAGGTGCGCCATGCTGCTTGAACAACTGAGGCGGGCCGCCGAACAGCGCCACGCGCTGGCCCTGACGCGCCGCCGCCGCGTTGCCCACACTGCCTGCGCGCCGCACCAGGCCGTGGGCGAGGACGGGTCCGAGCCGGAATCGCTGCTGACCTTCTGCAGCAACGACTACATGGGGCTGGCCAACCACCCGGACGTGATCGCCGCGCTGGTGGAAGGCGCGCAGCGCTATGGTGCGGGCAGCGGTGCCTCGCACCTGGTCAGCGGGCATTCGCTGGCGCACACCCAGCTGGAAGCGGAACTGGCGCGCTGGCTCGCCCCGCATATCCCGCATGCGTGCACGCTGTATTTCTGCACCGGCTACATGGCCAACATGGCGGTGCTGACCGTGCTCGCGCGCAACCGCGAGCGCGCGCACTGGCTCGCCGACGGCATGGCCGCGCTGGCCGCCGACGCGCGCCTGCGGCACGTCCGCCAGCGCGGGCTGATCTGGGCCGCCGATGTGCGCGATGACGTCGCCGGCGCCGACTTTGCCGCGCGCTTCCATCACGCCGCGCGCGAGCGCGAGCTGCTGGTGCGCCCGATCGGCAATACGCTGTACGTGATGCCGCCCTACGTCTTCGATGCCGCGCAGGCACGCTGGCTGGGCGAGCAGATGATGGCCACGCTCGACGATGTGACCACGAGCGGGGAGGTGCGCCATGCTGCTTGAACAACTGAGGCGGGCCGCCGAACAGCGCCACGCGCTGGCCCTGACGCGCCGCCGCCGCGTTGCCCACACTGCCTGCGCGCCGCACCAGGCCGTGGGCGAGGACGGGTCCGAGCCGGAATCGCTGCTGACCTTCTGCAGCAACGACTACATGGGGCTGGCCAACCACCCGGACGTGATCGCCGCGCTGGTGGAAGGCGCGCAGCGCTATGGTGCGGGCAGCGGTGCCTCGCACCTGGTCAGCGGGCATTCGCTGGCGCACACCCAGCTGGAAGCGGAACTGGCGCGCTGGCTCGCCCCGCATATCCCGCATGCGTGCACGCTGTATTTCTGCACCGGCTACATGGCCAACATGGCGGTGCTGACCGCGCTGGGCACCGCGGGCGCCACGCTGTTCTGCGAGTCGCTCAACCATGCCTCGCTGATCGATGGGGCGCGGCTCGCGCGCGCCGACGTGCAGCGCTACCCGCATTGCGACACCGCCGCGCTGGAAGCGCTGCTGGCGGCCAGCACCAGCGAGCGCAAGCTGATCGTGACCGACAGCGTGTTCAGCATGGACGGCAATGTCGCGCCGCTGCGCAAGCTGCTGGAACTGGCCGAGCGCCATGACGCCTGGATCATTGTCGATGACGCCCACGGCTTCGGCGTGCTGGGCGAGCAGGGCCACGGCGTGCTGGAAGCGCTGGGGCTGTCGTCCGAGCGGCTGATCTATATCGGCACGCTCGGCAAGGCCGCCGGCGTGGCGGGCGCCTTCGTCGCCGCGCACGAGACCATCATCGAACACCTGGTCAACACCGCGCGGCCGTATATCTACACCACGGCCGCGCCGCCGGCAGTCGCGCATGCGCTGCTGGCCAGCCTGGCGATCATCGAAGGAGAGGAGGGCACGCAACGCCGCGCGCAACTGACGCGCTGCATCGGCATGCTGCGCGAGGGGCTGGCCCAGCTGGCTGCCATCGCGGGCTGGACGCTGGGCGACAGCGAGACCGCGATCCAGCCGCTGATCGTCGGCGACAACGGCGCCGCGCTGGCGCTGTCGGCCACGCTGGAGGCGGATGGCATCCGCGTCGGCGCGATCCGGCCGCCGACCGTGCCGGAAGGGACCGCGCGGCTGCGCATCACGCTGTCGGCCGCGCACACCGAAGACGATGTGCGGCGCCTGCTGGATGCCCTGAGCGCCGCCGTGGCGCAGCGGGAGGTCGCATGAGCACGCGTGCGCCTTTCGCCTGCTTTGTCACCGGCACCGATACCGGCATCGGCAAAACCCACGCCAGCGCCACGCTGCTGCATGCGCTCCATGCCGCCGGCTACCGCACCGCGGGCATGAAGCCCGTGGCCAGCGGCAGTGAGTGGCGCGACGGCCATTGGCACAACGACGACGTGGCGCAGCTGCGCGCCGCCAGCTCGGTGGCGGTGCCGCTGGGCCAGACCTGCCCGTTCCTGCTGCGCACCCCGTGCTCGCCGCACCTGGCCGCCGCGCACGAGGGCGTGCGCATCACGCGCGCGCCGGTCCGTGCCGCCTTCGACGCGCTGCGCCGGCAGGCCGATGCGGTGGTGGTTGAGGGCGTGGGCGGCTTCAATGTGCCGCTCGACGCAGGCGCGGTGCGCTGGAACACCGCCGACCTGGCGGTGATGCTGGCGGTCCCGGTAGTGATGGTGGTCGGCATCCGGCTCGGCTGCCTGAACCACGCCGTGCTGACCGCCGAAGCCATCCGCGCGCGCGGCCTGCCGCTGGCGGGCTGGATCGCCAACCGGGTCGACCCGGACATGCTGCTGGCCGACGAGAACATCGCCACGCTGCATGCGTCGCTGGACGCGCCTTGCCTCGGTGAATTGCCCTGGCAACTGGCGCCCGCCGCTGCCGCTGGCCGGCTCGACCTTGCGCCGCTGTTCGCCGCCGCTACCCAATACCAAGCCGAGGCCGCCGGCCTTGCTGCCTGAACCAGAATTCGCATCGATCATGACTCAAGCTCACACCGCTACCACCGTTACTACCGTTTCCGTCGATTCCCTGCGCCAGAGCGCGCGCTCGCACGCACTGCCCGATGACGCCGCGTGGCGCGTCGATGACGTTGCCGCGCTGTTCGCGCTGCCGTTCAACGACCTGCTGTTCCGCGCCCAGCAAGTGCACCGCGAGCACTTCGACGCCAATACCGTGCAGCTGTCCACGCTGCTGTCGATCAAGACCGGCGGCTGCGAAGAGGATTGCGGCTACTGCCCGCAGAGCGCGCACCACGATGCCGGCGTGAAGGCCGAAAAGCTGATGGCGCTGGACGAAGTCCTGGACGCCGCGCGCGCGGCCAAGGCCAATGGCGCCACCCGCTTCTGCATGGGCGCCGCCTGGCGCAGCCCCAAGGACCGCCACCTGGAGCCGGTGATGGACATGGTGCGCGAAGTCAAGGCCATGGGCCTGGAGACCTGCGTCACGCTGGGCATGCTCAAGGCCGAGCAGGCCCAGCAGCTCAAGGAGGCGGGGCTGGACTACTACAACCACAATCTGGATACCTCGCCTGAGTTCTACGGCAAGATCATCACCACGCGCACCTACCAGGACCGGCTCGACACCATCGGCCATGTGCGCGACGCCGGCATCAATGTCTGCTGCGGCGGCATCGTCGGCATGGGCGAGGCGCGCGAAGCGCGCGCCGGCCTGATCGCGCAGCTGGCCAATATGGACCCGTATCCGGAGTCGGTGCCCATCAACAACCTGGTCCAGGTCGAAGGCACGCCACTGGCGGGCACCGAGGCGCTGGACCCGTTCGAGTTCGTCCGCACCATTGCCGTGGCACGCATCACCATGCCGCGCGCCATGGTGCGCCTGTCCGCCGGCCGCGAGGCCATGGACGAAGCGTTGCAGGCGCTGTGCTTCATGGCCGGCGCCAATTCCATTTTTTACGGCGAAAAGCTGCTGACCACCGGCAACCCGCAGGCCGACCGCGATCGCGCCCTGCTGGCCCGCCTCGACATCCGCGCAGAGGGCTACGCGGGATGACGAGGTAAGGAAGCCCACCGGTAATCAGCTGGCTCGCCGTCCTGTCGAAAAACTAGGAGGAGCCATGTTCAGCAAGATCCTGATCGCCAACCGCGGTGAAATCGCCTGCCGCGTGGCCGCCACCTGCCGCCGGCTCGGCATCCGCACCGTCGCGGTGTACTCGGATGCCGACGC
>NZ_JBYSZW010000091.1:0-18611 GCF_058787575.1 Cupriavidus sp. FW305-3-2-15-C-LB2 | reverse complement strand
AAAGAGGGGGGCCAGGGGCCGGGGCTACCCGCGGGCGGGTGGCGGCGTGCCGGCGCGGCAGGGCGCGCGCGGCGCAAGGGCAGAGCGGCTAGCGCTCGGAGTGGCTGCTGTGGCGGAACAGGCCCGGCACCAGGCGCAGCAGCGCCTCGCGGTCCTCGCCCTGGGTGTGGTTCAGTGCGTGGGTGGGGCCATGCAGGAACTTGCGGGTCAGCGCACCGGAGAGGGCCTCCAACACGGCTTCGGGGTCGTCGCCGCGTGCCAGCATGCGGCGCGCGCGTTCCAGCTCGGCCTGGCGGATGGCTTCGCCGTTGGTCTGCAGTTCGCGGATGACCGGCACCACGCTGCGGGTTTCCAGCCAGTGCATGAAGTTCTGCACCCGGCTTTCGATGATGGCCTCGGCCTGCGCCACCGCGGCCTGGCGCATCGCATTGCCTTCACGCACGATCGCGCCGAGATCGTCGACGGTGTACAGGAAGACGTCGTCCAGGCGCGCGACTTCGGGCTCGACGTCGCGCGGCACGGCCAGGTCGACCATCATGATGGGGCGGTGCTTGCGGCGCTTGACCGCGCGCTCCACCGCGCCCAGGCCGATGATCGGCAGCGAGCTGGCGGTGCAGGACACCACGATATCGAACTCATGCAGGCGCTCGCCCAGGTCGGTCAGGCGGATCGCGTTGGCGGTCAGGCCCTGGCCGGAGAGCTGCTCGGCGAGCTTTTCGCCGCGTTCCACGGTGCGGTTGGCCACCACGATCTGGCGCGGCTGCTGCGCGGCGAAGTGCGTGGCGCACAGTTCGATCATCTCGCCCGCGCCGATAAACAGCACACGCTGGGTCGAGACGCTTTCAAAGATCCGCTGCGCCAGCCGCACCGCGGCTGCGGCCATCGATACCGAATGCGCGCCGATCTCGGTCTGGCCGCGCACTTCCTTGGCCACCGCGAAGGTGCGCTGGAACAGCTGGTTCAGGTACGTGCCCAGCGAGCCGGCCTCGCCGGCGGTGCGCACGGCGTCCTTGAGCTGGCCCAGGATCTGGGTCTCGCCCAGCACCATCGAATCCAGCCCGCTGGCCACGCGGAAGGCATGGCGCACGGCTTCGGACTGCGGCAGCGCGTACAGGTGCGGCGCCAGTTCGCCGGCGGGCACGTTGTGGTGCTGCGACAGCCAGCGCAGGGTGTGCTCGAAACCATCCGTGCCCGGCGTCAGGACGTCGGTCGCGCAGTAGATCTCGGTGCGGTTGCAGGTGGACAGGATGGCGGCTTCGGTGCCGCTGCGCCCCGACAGGTGGGAGCGCAGCGCACCCAGCGCGGGCTTGATCTGCTCGAGCGGAAACGCCACCCGCTCGCGCAGCGAGACAGGTGCCGTTGTGTGATTGATGCCGATCGCGAGCAGTTGCATTTGTAGGGGACGGGTACGGTCCGGCGCGTGGCCGGACCGGATGCCATTATACCGCCGGGATCGCTAATTGCAGGCGCTGGGCCATTCGGGGCCGGGCGGGGGCATGGCAGCGGCCCCGGATTGCAGTATCGTTACGCCGCAGCCCTTGCGGCTGTGATGCTGACAACACAGGAGAAGCGGATGCTGGGCACCTTGATCGTGGGTTTGCTGGTGGGGCTGGCGGCGCGCCGGCTGCATCCGGCAGGGCGCGTGGTGACCCTGCCGGCCGCGCTGGTGCTGGGTGCGGCGGGTGCGGCGGGCGCTTTCTATGGCGGCCGGGCCTTGCACCTGTTTATCGACGGGCAGCTCAGCAGCTGGCTGGCGGTGATCGCCGGCTCGGCGCTGCTGGTGGGGGCCTGGGGCGCGCTGCGCCCGCGCGGGCGGTAAGAACAGAACTGACCGCGGCGGCGGGAATCCGCTCGCCGCTTGATCGCGATCAGAAGCGGACCGGCGTTTGAACAGTGTCGGCCTTGGCTCTTCCGGCCAGCAGCCGGCGCAGCACGCCGCTGGAATAGTGACTGGCCACATCCTTCAGGAATGCCGCGAAGTCCACATGGGCGCTATCGTCGGCCCGGTCCGAAATGGTCCGCATCACGGCATACGGCACGCCGTATTCATGGCAGACCTGCGCCACCGCGGCGCCTTCCATTTCCACCGCCAGCAATCCGGGCAGCCGCTCACGCAACTCCGTCACCGCCGCCGGTGAGCCGATGAACTGGTCGCCGCTGGCGATCATTCCGTGGTGCAGCGCCGGCGCGGCTACGCCGAATCGTTCCAGCACCTCGCGCGGCACTTCGGCAGGCAGGTCCAGCTGCAGAAATTCGCGCGCGGCGGCTTCCAGCTCGGCGGTCAGCGCCGGGTCGGCCGGGAACTCGGCACGGTCCAGCAGCGGCACTTCATGGCGGCCGAAGAACGGACGTGCGTCGAGGTCATGCTGGATGGTGCGGTCGGCGATGACGATGTCGCCGACATTGGTGCCGGCGCCAATGCCCCCGGCCAGCCCGGTGAAGACGATCTGCGTCGCGCCGAACTCGCGGATCAGCGTGACCGTGGTCGCCGACGCCGCCACCTTGCCCATGCGCGCCAGCACCAGCACGCACGGCTGCCCGAGCAGCTGGCCGGCATAGTAGTCGCGCATGCCGATGGTGCGCACCGTGGCGCGGCTGTCGTCATGGCGCATGGCGGCCACCAGGCCATCGACTTCATCATGGATGGCGGCAAGGATTCCGAGAGTCATGGAGCGGGCGCAGGACGAGAAAACCACAGCATACCGGCCCGCGCAGGCCGGGCATAGATCAGAGCGCGACCGCACCGCACCCTCCCACGGAACAGGTGCGGCCCCCGCGCCGCTTTGCTAAAGTCCCCGTCATCTCAGCACGTAAGGACACTTACATGCAAGGCACACCCACCGTAGCCACCGGCGAACGGCGCGCCATCCGCCGGGCACTGGCCGACTGGCGCGCACTGGGGCGCCTGGACGCGGCCGGCGTCACTGCGCCGTGGGCGCGCACCGAGCCCGTCGCCACCGACTGGCGCCGCTGGCTGGACACGGCGCTGATTGCGCTGGGCACCGCACTGCTGTGCGCGGGCGTGATCGTGTTCTTCGCCTTCAACTGGCAGGATCTCCACAAGTTTTCCAAGTTCGGCCTGCTGGCCGGCGCGCTCACGCTGCTCGCCGCCTTTGCCTGGCTGCGCCCGGCTGGCGACACCGCGGGCCGGGCCGCGCTGGGCGGCGCGCAGGTCGTCGCCGGCGTGCTGCTTGCGGTGATCGGGCAGACCTACCAGACCGGCGCCGACGCCTGGCAGCTGTTTGCGCTATGGGCGTTGCTGGCGGTGCCCTGGGCGCTGGCGGCGCGCGCCGCACCGCACTGGTGGCTGGTAATCGTGGTCGGCAACGTGGCGTTGCTGCGCTATTTCAGCATCCGCTTCGGTGTCGAAGGCGTGTTCGCGCTGCTGTTCGATACGCGCCATATACGCACCGCCACGCTGGCGCTGCTGGGCGCGGTGGTGCTGCAACTGGCGCTGTGGCAGCTGCTGTGCGCGCGGGCGCCGGCGCTGGGCTTCCGTGGGCAGACCGGCAGCCGCATGCTGGCCGCAATGGCCTGCGTGCACGCCGGCTCGCTCGGGCTGGCCAGCCTGCTGGACAGCCATTTCGACGGCGCTGCATTTGCGCTGGCGGTGGTGGTCCTGGCCGCCCTGGTCTGGTGGTTCCGCCAGCGCGCCTTCGACATCGTGGTGCTGAGCCTGGCCTGCCTGACCGGCATCGTGCTGGCGGTGGCCGGCATCGCCAAGGTGCTGTTCGAGGGCAAGGACGATTTCGGCGCCTTCCTGCTGCTCGGGCTGGTGACCATCGGCCTTGCCGCCGGCGCGGCCGCCTGGCTGATGCGTGCCTGGCGCGGCCAACTGGAGCAGGCATGACGACCGAACTGCAGACCGGGCAACGGCTCTGGCAGGACCTCGCCGCACGCGGCGAGGTACAGGGCGAGCGGCCCGACCACACCCACACCCCCTGGGCCGTGCGCTGCCTGATGGGCGCGGCCGGCTGGCTCGGTGCCTTGTTCTTCCAGCTCTTCCTGGTCGGCACGGTCTTCGTCGCCGCGCGCGAGAACGGCATTGCCATGGCGGTGACCGGCCTGGCCATGATCGCACTGGCCGCGCTGCTGTACTGGCGTGGCGGCGGCATTGCCGCGGGGCAATTCGCGCTGGCCGTGAGCCTGAGCGGGCAGGGCATGGCCGTGTTCGGGCTGGTCGAGGCCCTGGGCTTCACGCGCGTCACCGAGAGCGCAGGCTTCTGGGCCGGGCTGGCACTGTTCGAGGCCGCGCTCGCCTTGCTGGTCCCGAACCGGCTGCACCGGCTGCTGTGCGCGGTGGGCGCATGGATCGGGCTGGCAGGCGCCGTGCATCTTGTCCTGGCCGGCAGCGAGCCGGACGACTGGCTGTTGCTGACGTGGTCCCTCGGCTGGCTGGTGCCGCTCGGCTGCGCGCTGGTGACGGGTTTCACGCTGGCCGAAGCACGCCTGTGCGCGGCCGGCCGCCACACGCTGCTGGAACCGCTGGCCGACGCGACGCTGCTGTTCACGCTGGCCGTCGCACTGGTCGTCACCGGCATGAGCCATCCGCTGGCCTGGCTGGGCGGCCCGGAAGCCGGACGCATCCCGCTCGCGCACTGGGTCGCGGGCGGGCTGGCCACAGTGGTGCTGGCCGGCTTCGCGCTCGCCGAATGCCGCCGGCTGGCGCTCAGCCCCGCCCTGCAGGGCGCCGTCCTTGCCGGCGTGGCGGCCTTCGGCGCGCTGATGGCGGCCGCGCCCGCGGTCGTGGCAGGAGTTCTCGCGCTCGGCCTGGCGTTGCGCCGCGCGTCGATGCCGTGGCTGGGCCTGGGCATCGCCAGCATCGCTGTCGGTTTCATCTGGTACTACAGCGCGCTGCACTGGACCCTGCTGGCCAAGTCCGCCACGCTCGCCGTGGCCGGCGCACTGTTGCTGGCCGGCCGCTACCGGCTGCTGCGCACCCGCACCGGCAAGGAGGCCGCATGAAACGCTGGATCCTGATCGCCTGGGCCCTGACGCTGGCATTTGCCGCCGCCGGCATCGCCGGCAAGGAGCGCCTGCTGGCACGCGGTGAGACCGTCTACCTCAAGCTCGCCCCGGCCGACCCGCGCTCGCTGATGCAGGGCGACTACATGGCGCTGAACTTTGACATCGGCAACCAGATCCGCACCGCTCAGACGCAGGACGACCGGCCACCCCGCGACGGCGTGGCCGTGATCCGCCGCGATGAACAGGGCGTGGCCAGCTTCGTGCGCGTACACGGCGGCGAGCCGCTGGCGGCAGGGGAGCAGCTGCTGCGCTACCAGGTCGCCCGCTCGAGCTGGGGCGGCACGCGGGTGCAGGTGTCGACCGATGCGTATTTCTTCCAGGAGGGGCAGGGCGAGCGGTTTGCGCAGGCGCAGTATGGGGAATTCCGCGTGGGGGCGGACGGGCAGGCGCTGCTGGTGGGGTTGCGGGGGAAGGGGATGGAGAGGTTGTGAGGCGAAAGTGATGTCCCCCGGCCCAAAAGAAAAAGCCACCGCATGCGGTGGCTTTTTCATGACGTCTGGCGGTCTTAGACGTTGAACAGGAAGTTCATCACATCCCCATCCTTCACCACATACTCCTTGCCTTCCGCCCGCATCTTGCCGGCTTCCTTCGCGCCGGTCTCGCCCTTGAAGCTGATGAAGTCTTCATAGGCGATGGTCTGCGCGCGGATAAAGCCGCGTTCGAAGTCGGTGTGGATCACGCCGGCTGCCTTGGGGGCGGTGTCGCCGACGTGGATGGTCCAGGCGCGCACTTCCTTGACGCCGGCGGTGAAGTAGGTCTGCAGGCCGAGCAGCTTGAAGCCGGCACGGATCACACGGTCCAGGCCGGGCTCTTCCATGCCCAGGTCGGCCAGGAATTCGGCCTTGTCGGCATCGTCCAGGTCGGCGATCTCGGCTTCGATGGCGGCGCAGACGGACACCACGGGGGAATTGGTCAGCTTGGCGTACTCGCGCACGGCGTCCAGGTGCGGGTTGTTCTCGAAGCCGTCTTCACGCACGTTGGCGACATACATGGTCGGCTTGGCGGTGATCAGGCAGAACGGCCGGATGGCTTCCCACTCTTCGGGCGCCAGGTCCAGGGTGCGCACGGCCTTGGCCTGGTCCAGCACGGCTTGCGCCTTTTCCAGCACGGCGACCAGGCGCTGAGCTTCCTTGTCGCCGGCGCGGGCCGGCTTGATGTAGCGGGCCAGGGCCTTCTCGACGGTGGCCAGGTCGGCCAGCGCGAGTTCAGTGTTGATCACTTCGATGTCCGACAGCGGGTCCACCTTGCCGGCAACGTGGATGACGTTATCGTCCTCGAAGCAGCGCACCACGTGGGTGATGGCGTCGCATTCGCGGATATTGGCCAGGAACTGGTTGCCCAGGCCTTCACCCTTGGAGGCGCCCGCCACCAGGCCGGCGATATCGACGAACTCGACCGTGGCCGGCAGCACGCGCTCCGGCTTGACGATCTCCGCCAGCTTGGCGAGCCTCGGATCCGGCACTTCGACCACGCCCACATTGGGTTCGATGGTGCAGAACGGGTAGTTTTCGGCGGCGATGCCGGCCTTGGTCAGGGCATTGAACAGCGTGGACTTGCCGACGTTGGGCAGGCCGACGATGCCGCATTGGAGGCTCATGGTAGAAGGCGGGAAATTGCAAAACCCGTATTCTAGCGGATGGGGGCCTCGCCATCGGCCGGGTTGAGCCGGCGTGGGGCGGGGCCAGGAGTGACGTGGCTATAATCCAGCCATGACCCGATCCCACGCGTCCGCGCGCCCGTCTGCGCGCAACTCCTCCGCTTTCCAGGTTGCTGTCGTCGGCGGCGGCATCGTCGGCAAGTCCTGCGCGCTGCTGCTGGCCCAGCAGGGCATGGACGTGGCGCTGGTCGCGCCCAGGCCGCCCCGCGCCAGCGGCCGCACGGCGGCGGGGCCGGATGACTGGGACAGCCGTATCTACGCCTTCTCGGCCAGCTCGCAGGCGCTGCTGGAGCGCATGCGGGTGTGGGAGGCGCTGGACCCGGCGCGGATCCAGCCGGTGCGCGACATGCGCGTGTTCGGCGATGTCAGCGCGGCCGAGACCTCGCCCAGCCTGGACGGGGACCTGCATTTCTCGGCCTACGCGGCCGCGGTGCCGCAGCTGGCGTGGATCATCGAATCCAGCCACGTCGCGCGCGCGCTCGACACAGCGCTGGGCTTCCAGCACCAGGTGACCTGGCACGACGCCACGGCGAGCGCGTTCGAGCGCGATCCTGACGGCGTCACGCTGACCCTGGGCAATGGCGAGAAGCTGCGCACGGCCTGCGTGGTCGGTGCCGACGGCGCGCGCTCCTGGCTGCGCCAGCAATGCCACATCGGCGTCAGCACGCGCAAGTACCGCCAGCTGGGCGTGGTCGCCAATTTCGCCTGCGAGCGCCCGCACCAGGAAACCGCGTGGCAGTGGTTCCTGGGCGCGCCCGAAAAGCTGATGGCCGACGAGGAACCCGCCAACGGCGAAGTGCTGGCGCTGCTGCCGCTGCCGGACAACCATGTGTCGATGGTCTGGGCCGCCGAAGAGGCCCACGCGCGCGAGCTGCTGGCGCTGTCGCCCGAGGCGCTCGCCGCCACGGTGATGCAGGGCGCCAGCGGCGCGGTCGGCGCGCAGTTCGGCGCGCTGCGCTGCGTGACCCCGGCGCAGGGCTTCCCGCTGGTGCTGCAGCGTGCCGACCAGTTCGTGCAGCCGCACGTGGCGCTGGTGGGCGACGCCGCCCACGTGTTGCATCCGCTGGCCGGCCAGGGCATGAACCTGGGCCTGCGCGACGTCGCGGAACTTGGCCGCGTGATGGCCGACAAAGAACCTTTCCGCAGCGAGGGCGACCTGCGCTTGCTGCGCCGCTACGAGCGCGCCCGCGCCACCGATTTGCTTGCGCTGACCGCGGCCACCGACGGACTGCACCGGTTGTTCTCGTTGCCGGGCGGCGTCGCGCGCGTGGTGCGCAACACCGGCATGCGCGCGGTCGGCGGCCAGTCCTTGCTCAAGCGCTTCCTGATCGCGCGCGCGCTTGGCTGACCGCGGCCGCGCCAACGTTCCGATCCCTTTACCGAATACTCTGGAGTCCACATGTTCCCATTCCTGCGCCGCCGCCCCGCCATGAGCGCCGCGATCACCGCCATCGCCGGCGGGCTGGCCGCGGCGGGCTTCGCGCTGCATGCCATGGCCGCGGGCGAGCCCGGCACCGACCGCATCAAGGAGTCGCTGCAGAAGATGGTGGGCGGCCGTGCTGAAGTGAAGAGCGTGAGCAAGACCCCGGTGCCGGGCCTGTTCGAGGCCAATATCGGCGGGCAGGTGGTCTACACCGACGCCTCGGGCCGCTACATCCTGAACGGCGAGATGATCGACACCCGCACCGGCACCAACCTGACCGAGGAGCGGCTGGCCGAGATCAACCGCATCAAGTGGTCGGACCTGCCGCTGGCGCGCGCGATCAAGTGGACCAAGGGCGATGGCAGCCGCCAGGTGGCGGTGTTCTCCGACCCCAACTGCGGCTATTGCAAGCGCATCGAGCAGACCTTCCAGCAGATGGACAACATCACCGTGTACACCTTCCTGTACCCGGTGCTGTCGCCGGATTCCGAAACCAAGGCCAAGCAGGTCTGGTGCGCGTCCGACCGCACCAAGGCCTGGCGCGACTGGATGCTCAAGCAGGTGGCGCTGACCGGCAACGGCAGCTGCAAGACCCCGCTGGAAGAAAACCTGGCATTGGGCCACAGCATGAACGTGACCGGCACTCCGGCGGTGTTCTTCACCGACGGCACCCGCATTCCCGGCGCGGCGGATGTCGCCACGCTGGAACGCAAGCTCGCCAGCATCAAGAAATAAGCGCGCGCCGGACCTGTACCGGCCCGATCGACGGCCGGACTTGTCCGGCCGTTCTGCATTCTGCCTTTTCCCTGATTCCATGCGATCGCCGGCAGGCGACAAAGGAGACACCATGACCTTCCAGGCATTGCTGCTGACCCAGGCCGACGGCGCCACCCAGGCCAGTATCGCCACGCTCGACGAGGCGCAGCTGCCCGCCGACGGCGACGTGCTGGTTGCCGTCGACTACTCCACCATCAACTTCAAGGACGGGCTGGCGATCACGGGCCGCTCGCCGGTGGTGCGCAAGTGGCCGATGGTGGCGGGCATCGACGGCGCCGGCACGGTGCTGGAATCCGCGCACCCGCGCTGGAAGGCAGGCGACAAGGTAGTGCTCAACGGCTACGGCGTGGGCGAGACGCATTGGGGCTGCCTTGCGCAGCGCGCGCGCCTGAAGGGCGACTGGCTGGTGCGCCTGCCCGGCGCCTTCACCACGCGCCAGGCCATGGCGATCGGCACCGCGGGCTATACCGCGATGCTGTCGGTGCTGGCGCTGGAGCGCGGCGGCGTCGACGGCCCGGTGCGCCCCGGCGATGGCGAGGTGCTGGTGACCGGCGCCTCCGGCGGGGTGGGGACGGTGGCGATCTCGCTGCTGAGCAAGCTTGGCTACAAGGTGGTGGCCTCGACCGGCAAGACCCGGGAGGCGGATTTCCTGAAGGCGCTGGGCGCCGATGACGTGATCGACCGTGCTGAGCTGGGCGTACCCGGCAAGCCGCTGCAAAAGGAGCGCTGGGCCGCGGTGGTCGACTCGGTCGGCTCGCACACGCTGGTCAATGCCTGCGCCCAGGTGCGCTACGGCGGCGTGGTGACGGCGTGCGGGCTGGCGCAGGGCCTTGACTTCCCGGGGTCGGTGGCGCCGTTCATCCTGCGCGGCATCACCTTGCACGGCATCGACAGTGTGATGGCGGCGATGCCGCTGCGCGAGCAGGCCTGGCAGCGCCTGGCCGGCGACCTGGAGCCGGACCGGCTCAATGCGCTGACGCGCGAGATCGGCCTGGGCGATGCGATCGAGGCGGGCCGCAAGATCATGGAAGGCGGCATGCGCGGGCGCGTGGTGGTGGATGTGAATCGCGGCTGATCGCGCACCGTCGCCCTGATGCACCACCGCGTCGGCGCTGCATCCGTGTCCTGGCGCCGACGTTACAATCCTGCCCATGACGCCGATCCGCTACGCCATCGCCCCGCTTCAGCCTGAAGCGCACCTGTTTGCCGTCACCGTCACCGTGAGCGAGCCCGATCCCGCCGGCCAGTGTTTCTCGCTGCCGGCCTGGATCCCGGGCAGCTACATGATCCGGGACTTCGCGCGCAATATCGTGCGCATCCGCGCCGATGCGGGCGGGCGCGAGGTCAGGCTGACCAAGCTCGACAAGCAGCGCTGGCAGGCCGCGCCGGTCAGCCTGGCCGACGGCCCGCTGACGCTCAGCTACGAGGTCTATGCCTGGGACCTGTCGGTGCGCGCGGCGCACCTGGACACCACCCACGGCTTCTTCAACGGCAGCTCGGTGTTCCTGTGCGTGGACGGGCAGGCCGAGCGGCCATGCACCGTCGATATCCATGCGCCCGCCGGCGAGGCCTATCGCGGCTGGCGCGTCGCCACCGCCATGCGCGAAGCGCCCGGCCGCGCAGGCGCGAAGCGCTACGGCTTCGGCCGCTACCAGGTGGCCGACTACGATGAGCTGGTCGATCATCCGGTCGAGATGGGCACCTTCCAGCTGGCCAGCTTCCGCGCCTGCGGCGCGCAGCACGACGTGGTCTTCACCGGGCGCGTGCCGCAGCTTGACCTCGAGCGCGTGTGCCGCGACCTGAAGCGGATCTGCGAAGCGCAGATCCGGCTGTTCGAGCCCAAGACCGCGCAGGCGCCGTTCCTGGACAGCAACCGCCGCTACGTCTTCATGACGATGGTCACCAGCGACGGCTACGGCGGCCTGGAACACCGTGCCAGCACCGCGCTGATATGCGCGCGCAATGACCTGCCGGTGCGCGGCGACAGCGATACCAGCGAGGGCTACCGCACCTTCCTCGGGCTGTGCAGCCACGAGTATTTCCACACCTGGAACGTCAAGCGCATCAAGCCGGCCGCGTTCGTGCCGTACCGGCTGGCCGAGGAAACCTACACGCCGCTGCTGTGGCTGTTCGAGGGTTTCACCAGTTACTACGACGACCTGGTGCTGGTGCGCTCCGGCTGCATCACCGACGAGCAGTACATCGAGATGCTGGCCAAGACCTGGAACGGCGTGCTGCGCGGCAGCGGCCGCACCAAGCAGAGCGTGGCGGAAAGCTCCTTCGATGCCTGGACCAAGTACTACCGCCAGGACGAGAACGCCCCCAACGCCATCGTCAGCTACTACACCAAGGGTTCGCTGGTGGCGCTGGCGCTGGACCTGACCATTCGCGACAAGACCCGCGGGCGACGCTCGCTGGACGATGTCATGCGCGCGCTGTGGCGCCGCTACGGCCGCGGCTTCTACGCGCCGGGCGCGGTGCAGCGCGGCGTGACCGAGGCCGAGGTCCATGCGCTGTTCGATGAAGTCACCGGCCTGCGCATGGGGCCGCTGCTGCGCTCGCTGACCGAAGGCACCGGCGAGCTGCCGCTGCCGGCGCTGTTCAAAACGTTCGGCGTCAAGGCCGATGCGCAGAAGCCGGCGCGCACCGCGGCGCTGGGTATCAAGGTCAAGAGCGATGAGGGCTGGGTGCGCGTGGCGCAGGTGTTCGACGGCGGCGCCGCGCAGGCCGCCGGCCTGTCCGCCGGCGACCTGCTGGTGGCGATTGACGGCCTGCGCGTGGCGCCGGGCCAGATCGACAAGCTGCTGGCGCGCTACCGTAGCGGCGACCGCATCGAGCTGCACGCCTTCCGCCGCGACGAGCTGCAGGTGCTGCCGGTGACGCTGGCACGCGAGCCGGCGGCGCAGTTCAAGGTGAAGCTCGAGAGCGGACGGCACGCGGCGCGTTCGCGCTGGCTGGGCCAGTGAACTAGTTTTCCGCTGCCACACCCGCCACCGCACGCCATCGCCCCCGCTGCATGCAATACGCGCACGATCCCCGCACCTTCCTGTATTCGCACTACATCTACCGGGGGCTGCGCTCGGCCACCGGGGTGATCGGCGCCACGCTGATCGCGCTGCACTTCAGCGACCTGCCCACCGCGATGGTGGTGTCGATGGGGGCGCTGTGCACCAGCCTGATGGACCTGCCCAGCCCGCTGAACCACAAGTTCAACGAGATGATGGCCAGCGTGCTGCTGTGCAGCGTGGTCACGCTGGTGGTGGCGCTGGCCACGCCGTTCCCGCGCGTGATGCCGTTCCTGCTGGTGCTGGTGACGTTCCTGGCCGGCATGATGACGGTGTACGGCAACAAGACGCTGCCGCTGCAGTTCGCGGCGCTGTTCGTGATGACGCTGACCATCAACGAAGACTTCCTGGTGCGGCGCGCGCTGGAGCACGCGGCGCTGTTCAGCATCGGCGCGGTCGCTTATCTCGGCTATGCGATGCTGGTGAGCTGGATCACCGAGCGCCGCACCAAGCAGCAGGTGCTGGCCGAATCGTTGTATGAGCTGGCCGGCTATCTCGAGATCAAGGCCGGCTTCTACGACGCCGGCAACGACTACGAGGCCCAGTTCAACCAGCTGGTGCGCCAGCAGATCGTGGTGGCCGAGCGCCAGCAGGCCGCGCGCGACCTGGTGCTGCGCGGCAACCGCACTCCGCACGACGGGCTGCTGGTGCAGGTGCACCTGCGCATGCTCGACCTGTACGAGTATATCCTGTCGACCAACACCGACTATCCGCTGCTGCGCCAGACCTTTGCCGGCACGCCGGTGCTGGACCATCTGCGCGGGCTGGTGCTGCAGATGTGCAAGGACGTGGAAGAGATCGCCTACGAGATCACGCGCGGCCGCGCCTCGTACGCCACGGTGGAATATCGCCAGGGCCTGCGCGCGGTCGAGGCCGAGGTCGAGCAATTTCGCCACCACCATATCAACCCGGCGGCGATGACGGCGCTGGTCGATACGCTCGACATGATGCGCGGCGCGATCACGCTGGTCGGCCAGCTGCACGAAGCGTCGCGCACGCCGGTGGAGCCGGCCAGGGTGCTGCCCGGCTCGGACATGACGCCGTTCCTGACGCGCCAGAAGTATGAGTTCAGCGTGCTGCGCGACAACCTGAAGTGGAGTTCGCCGGCGTTCCGCTTCTCGCTGCGGATCTCGATGGCGGTGTCGCTGGGGCTGTGGATTGCCGAGCACCTGCCCTATGTGTCGCACAGCTACTGGATCCTGCTGACCATCATCGTCATCCTGAAGCCCAACTTCAGCATGACCAAGCAGCGCTACAACGACCGCCTGATCGGCACGCTGATTGGCTGCGTGGTCGCGGTCGCGATCCTGAAGGTGGTGCACCAGCCGCTGATCCTGCTGGGCGTGCTGTTCCTGTCGCTGGTGGCCAGCGCCGCGTTCGTGACCATCAAGTACCGCTACACCGCGATTGCCGCCTGCATCCAGGTGCTGATCCAGATCCACCTGCTGATGCCGGGAAGTCCCACGGTGGCGGGCGAGCGGCTGGTGGATACCGTGATCGGCGGCATCATCGCCTCGCTGTTCAGCTTTGTGCTGCCGAGCTGGGAATACCGCGCCATCCCCAAGCTGGTGGAGGGCGTGCTGCAGGCCAACCGCCGCTATATCGGCGCCACGCGCGACCTGCTGCTGCGTAGGACCAAGGATGACTTTGCCTACCGCGTGCAGCGCAAGCAGTTTATGGACAACCTGTCGGCGCTGATCTCGTCGTTCCAGCGCATGCTGGACGAGCCCAAGAGCCGGCACCGTGCGGTGGACAACCTGAACCGCTTTATCGTGCAGAACTACCTGGTGGCCGCGCACGTGGCGGCGGCGCGCATCCAGGTGCGCCAGCACTATGACGAGCTCGATATCCCGGCCGCGGAAGCCGCGATCGAGCAGGCCACCGAGGCCGCCAGCCACAGCCTGCAGGTGGCCAGCGAGCGGCTGCATGCCGATGAGCGGGGCGGCGGCCGTGGCGCGGGCTTTATCCGCAGCGGGAAGACGCCGTTGGAACGCAAGGAGGCAGCGCCTGCCGCCGCGGACAAGGCGGAGGAAACTCCCGCTGAAGCTGTCGCCGATGCCGAACCAGTGGCGGCCACCGTCAGCGTCGAAGTCGCCGAGGATGCCGTCGCCGAACGCCGCGCCCGCCTGGCCGATTCGGCCGACAAGCGCCGCACCGACGTGCTGGTGCACGCGGCCGCCGCCGGCGAATCCAGCCATGAGGCTGGTCCCACCGCCAGCTCCACCGGCCGTCCGGCCAATGCGGTGCTGGATCGCCGCCTGCGCGCGTTGCGCGAGGATGCGGCCAAGATCGCGCTGCGCACGGGGGCCATCGGGCGCGCCATACGGGCGCGCGTCTGAGCCTGGTGGCTTACGGCGCCTCGGGCAGCTCTTCCTCGGGCAGTGTCAGCATGCCGCTGTTGTAGCGGTACTCGTAGATCTCGCCGTAGCGCCCCCAGCCGATCGCCACGCTGAGCACGCGCTCGGCCTCGGCGGGCTTCAGGAACTGCTCCAGTTCGTGCAGCACCTGTTCTTCGCGGATCTCGCCGGCCTCGCTGGCCACCAGTTCGCGGCGGATATGCGCGGCCAGTGCGACGTTGCCCAGCAACTGCTGGCCGAACATCACCTTGCGTTGCTGCGGCCCGGCGGCGTACCAGGCGCGGCCGGCCCCGGTGGCGGCGATGTCGCCGCGCTCGATCGACACCAGTTGCACCAGCTGCAGCGCTTCGCACGCAGGCAGCAGTTCGTCGTCGGTGAGGCCGGCTTCGTCGGCCAGGTGGGGCAGGTCGGCGCGGCAGTTGAAGGGTGCCTCGCACAGCAGGTCGAGGATCGCTTCCATCTGGCTGATGTCGGCGTCCGGCAGCCGGTAGGCGATCTGGCGCGCGGGCGCTTGCGCGGGCAGGCGCGCTTCCGCGGCGGGGGCGGTCATCAGCGCGTAGATCTCGTCGACCAGCGCGCGCACCTGCGCGCTGTCGCGGTTGCGCGGACGCGGCAGCGCCACTGGCACCTCGGCGCGGATGCTGCCCGGGTCGCTCGACAGGATCACGATGCGGTCGGCCATCATCACTGCCTCTTCGATATTGTGCGAGACGATCAGGATGCTCCTGATATTGGCACGGCCGCTTTCCCACAGCGCCAGCATCTCGTCGCGCAGGGTCTCGCCGGTCAGCACGTCCAGGGCCGAGAATGCTTCATCCATCAGCAGCAGGTCCGGCTCGGTCACCAGCGCGCGCGCAATGCCCACGCGCTGGCGCATGCCGCCCGACAGCTCGCGCGGCAGTGCGCTGTTGAAGCCGGCCAGCCCGATCATGTCGATCGCGGCCTCGGCGCGGCGCTCGCGCTCGGCCCTGGGCACGCCCTGGGCCTCGAGCCCCAGCTCAACGTTCTGCTGCACCGTCAGCCACGGGAACAGCGCGAACGACTGGAACACCATGGCGATGCCCTCGGCGGTGCCGGCCAGCCGTTCGCCGCGAAAGTCCACCTCGCCGCGGTCGGCGCCGACCAGCCCGGCCATGATGCGCAACAGCGTGGACTTGCCCGAGCCGGACTTGCCCAGCATGGCGACGATCTCGCCCTCGCGCAGCGTCAGGTCCACGCCTTCGAGCACGGCACGGTCGCTCTGGCTGGCGGTGCGGAAGATCTTGCCGACGCCGCGCAGCTCGATCACGGCGGGGGCGGCGGTGGATGCAATGTTCTCTGCCATCGTTGCCTTACAAGCGGGTGCGCTCTTGCGCGAGTTGATACAGGCGGTTCCACAGCAGCCGGTTGAAGCCGACCACGAACAGCGCCATCACGACTATGCCCAGCGCAATGCGCGGGAAGTCGCCGCGCGCGGTGGTCTCGGCGATGTAGCTGCCGAGCCCGGTGGCGACGATGGTGCGGTCGCCCCAGGTCACGTACTCGGACACGATGCTCGCGTTCCACGAGCCGCCGGCGGCGGTCACCAGCCCGGTCAGCAGGCTCGGGAACACCGCGGGGATCAGGAAGCGCTTCCACAGCAGCCAGCCACGCAGGCCGAAATTGCGCGCGGCGAGCTTCAGTTCGGTGGGAATGCCCGACGCCCCCGCGACCACGTTGAACAGGATGTACCACTGCGTGCCGAAGATCAGCAGCGGGCTCAGCCAGATCTCCGGGTTCAGCCCGAAGCGCACGATCAGCATCACCGCCAGCGGGAACATCAGGTTGGCCGGGAAGGCGGCCAGGAACTGCGCGATCGGCTGGGCAATGCGCGCCAGTTCCGGGCTCAGGCCGATGCGGATGCCGATCGGCACCCACACCAGCGCCGCCAGCGCGATCAGCACCACCACGCGCACCATCGTGATCGTGCCGAGCCACAGCACATGGCCGACTTCGGCCCAGCCCACCTCGCTGTGCACGAAGTAGCCCACGCGCAGCAACGCGGCCAATGCCACCAGCACGATCACGGCGTCGCGCACGCGGCCGAACCAAAGCGCGCGCCGCGGATTGTCCGGCTGCGCCGGGGCCTGCCCGCGGCGCGCGCCCCACGCCAGCGTGCGCCCGGCCAGCGCCGCCGTCTGCGCCAGCACTGCACCCACCCACGCCGAGCGGCGCAGCAGGTCCAGCAGCCACGACTGCGGCAGCTTGTCCTGCGCCAGGGTCTCGAAGCGGAAGCGGTCGGCCCATGCCACCAGCGGGCGGAACAGCAGCTGGTCGTACAGCAGGATGCCCGCCAGCATCGCCAGGATGGCCCAGCCGATCGCGGCCAGGTCCTGTTGCTGGATCGCCAGCGCGATATAGGAGCCGATCCCAGGCAGGCGGATGTCGTGGCCGGATACCGAGATCGCCTCGGACGCCACCACGAAGAACCAGCCGCCGGACATCGACATCATCATGTTCCACAGCAGCCCCGGCATGGCGAACGGCACTTCCAGCCGCCAGAAGCGCTGCCACGGCGACAGCCGGAACATGGCCGCCGCTTCCATCAAATCGCCCGGGATGGTGCGGAACGACTGGTACAGGCTGAACGCCATGTTCCACGCCTGCGAGGTGAAGATGGCGAAGATCGCCGCGCACTCGACCCCTGCGATATTGCCGGGAAAGAGGGCGATAAAGCCGGTCACGGTGATCGACAGGAAGCCCAGCACGGGTATCGACTGCAGGATGTCCAGCGCCGGCACCAGCACCTTCTCCGCCGTGCGGCTCTTTGACGCCAGCGCGGCAAACGCCAGCGAGAACAGCAGCGACGCCGCCAGCGCCGCCAGCATGCGGATGCTGGTGCGCATCAGGTAGTAGGGCAGGTAGGCCACGTCCAGGTGCACCGCCAGCTGCTGGTCGGGCTGGAACGGGGCGTTCATCTGCTGCGCGGTGAACGCGATCATCACGATCACGGCCAGGATGATCGGCAGCAGGGCCAGGTCGAAGCGGTTGGGCGGGGCGCGCAGCAGCTGGCTGTCAAAGCCAGGGGCGGGCGGGGCCGCGCGGCGGTCGGCGGGTGGCATCATGGGCGCTTCTCGGGCTGTATCGAGCTTGGATGGCAAGGCTTGTGGCCCAGCCCTGATTCGCGGCCCTGGCGGACAATGGCAAAGCCCGCATGCCGCCGGCTTCACGCCGGGCGGCGCGCATCCCTTTGTAACGCCCGGCATGGCGGTCTAGTTTACTTGGTGTGGATGACAGATCGCGCACGCTGCCGGCGTGCGCCCAAAGGGAAAAGCCATGAAGAAGGAAACCTGGCGCCTGGTCGCGCATGGGCGCGTGCAGGGCGTGGGCTACCGCGCCGCCTGCGCCGACGCGGCGGACGACCTTGAGCTTGGCGGCTGGGTGCGCAACCGGCTCGACGGCACCGTCGAGGTGATGGCGCACGGCACGGTCAGGCAGCTCGAAGCCCTGCAGGCGTGGATGGAACAGGGCCCGCCGGCCGCGCAGGTGACGCTGGTCGAGGTCGGGCCTGGGGAAGGGGAGTTTGCCGGTTTCGAATTCCGGCCGACGATCTGATGGACTAGGCCGCGGTCCAGTCGACCGGCGTGCGGCCGTTCGCTTCCAGCCAGCGGTTGGCCTCGCGGAAGTGCCCGCAGCCCAGGAAGCCCCGGTGCGCCGACAGCGGCGACGGATGCGGCGCTTCCAGCACGCAGTGGCCGGCGCCCAGCAGCGGCTTCTTGGCCTGCGCGTGGCTGCCCCACAGCATGAACACAAGACTCGGGCGGCTGGCGGCGAGGTTCTGGATCAGGCAATCGGTGACGGCTTCCCAGCCTCGCCGCGCATGGCTGGCGGCCTGGCCCTGTTCCACCGTCAGCACGGTGTTGAGCAGCAGCACGCCCTGGCGCGCCCAGCCTTCCAGGTTGCCGGAGGCGCGCGGCGCGCAGTTGTCGTTGGCACCGAACTCCGCGGCGATTTCCTTGAAGATGTTGCGCAGGCTGGGCGGCACCTTGATGCCTTCCGGCACCGAGAACGCCAGCCCGTGCGCCTGCGGCAGCTCAACGCCGCCGACCGTGCCGGTGCCGTGGTAGGGGTCCTGGCCCAGGATCACCACCTTGACCGCGTCGGGCGGGGTCAGGTGCAGCGCGTGGAAGACATGGTGCGGGAATACCGGCTTGCCGGCGGCACGTTCGCCGTCGACAAAGGCGGCCAGCTCCTGCCACGCCGGCACGCGGATGCACGGGTCCAGCAATGTGCGCCAGGCGGCGGGCAGGGCGTCGGCCTGGGCCTGCAGGCTGGCGGCAGGGGAC
>NZ_JBYSZW010000090.1:0-18766 GCF_058787575.1 Cupriavidus sp. FW305-3-2-15-C-LB2 | reverse complement strand
CGGTCGGCATAATCTCCGAACCCACCCATGCAGATGCGATTGTCGCCGCCGGCGACGCCGACCTGATCGGCCTGGCCCGGACGGTGATCTACGATCCGCGATGGCCGTGGCATGCCGCCGCCGCGCTTGGTGGAACGGCTACCGCTGTCCCCCAGTATCTGCGCTGTGTCCCGCAACTGCATCGCAACGCATTTCGGGCGCAGCACCAACATTCCTTTCTGAATGAGCAGGTGAGCTGAGGCATCGCAACCGGCGGAGCATCCTGTCCGTTCGGGATGCCCCGCCGGCCGCTCCTCAAGATCAGCAGGAACATCAGCAACCCCGCCAGCAGGAGCGACGAGTGACCACAGTACTTCTCACACGCTTCCTGGCATGAACCCGGACGATCTCAGCGCACCGCCCCCAGCTTGTCCTGTGTTCGGGTCTCAAAATCGCTGGCGTCATGGCGCTCATGCAACTGGCCGGCAGCCTCTCCGCTCAAGCGGTTGACCATGCGGCCCCGCTTTACCGCCGGCCGTTCCAGAATGGAATCAGCCCAGCGCCGCACGTGCCGGTAGTCTTGCACCGACAAGAACTCGGCGCCGTCGTAGAGCCAGCCATTCACCAGTCCCCCATACCACGGAAATGTCGCGATGTCGGCAATCGTGTATTGGCCGCCTGCCAGGTATTCGGTTTGCGCCAGCCGCTGGTCGAGCACATCGAGCAAGCGCTTGGCCTCCATGGCAAAGCGGTCGATTGCATACTCGATCTTGGTCGGGGCATAGGCATAGAAGTGTCCGAATCCGCCACCGACATAAGGGGCGCTTCCCATTTGCCAAAACAGCCACGACAGACATTCGGCGCGCGCGGCGGCGTCGGTCGGGAGGAACTCGCCGAACTTTTCGGCCAGATAAAGCAGGATTGCCCCGGACTCAAAGATTCGCAAGGGCTCAGCGCCGGAACGATCGACCAGTGCCGGGATCTTCGAGTTTGGATTGACCGCGACAAAACCGGTGCCGAACTGCTCGCCCTGGCCGATCCGGATCGGCCAGGCATCATACTCCGCGGCGGCGTGACCCAGCACCAGCAACTCCTCCAGCAGGATCGTTACCTTCTGGCCGTTCGGGGTAGCAAGCGAGTACAACTGCAGCGGATGACGGCCGACCGGCAACGCCTGTTCGCGGGTAGCGCCGGCAATCGGCCGATTCAAACTGACACCGCTCCTGTTCCAGGTCCAGACTTTGGGCGGCATGTAATCGGGAGGATTGTTCATTTCGTCACTCCGGGTGGCAACGGGTCTGTCGATGTCACACCGGCAGATTCACTCATGCCTGTACACAGGCAGCGGGTCGGGAGCCGGCCGTTTCAAATTGATCCAGCGTTGCACGGACGGTCGTTGCCACTGGTGCCCAGCGTAGTCGACCAGTCGTTGCGGAACAGGATCGCCACTCAGGATCAGGCGATTGAGCATGATGGCCAGCTCCAGGTCGGCCACACTCCATTCACCGAACAGTTGTGGCGCGCCGGCAGGGACCAGCCTGTCAGCGATGGCGAACAGCTTGTTCGCAGCCTCTTCTGCTTCGCTATCCAAGGGCTCTGCCCAAGTCTTGCAGAAGAGCCTGTCCGACGTACGGGCACGCCTGAGCGGCATCAGGTCCGTACGCAGCCACGACTGGACCTGCCGCGCCCGCGCCCGCTGCTGCGGATCTCGGGGATATAGCGCTGTCCCCGCGAACACCTCGTCGATGTACTCCGTAATGGCGGAAGACTCGGACAACGCGAATTCACCATGGACCAGAGTAGGCACCTTGCTTGTCAGTGACGCGGCTGCATAGGCGGGCGTATGCTGCGCTTTCCTGCCGAGGTCGATGGTGCATAGGTCAAATGGCAACCCCTTCTCGTGCAGGGCAACAAACACCGGCATTGCAAATGGGCTGACGAAGTTAGCATCTACGTAGAGCTGCAATCTGGCAGACATATGCAGATCCCTCCTCTCGGCTTGGCGAGCTTGGCTGAATTCAGGACAGCATGATGGAGACGCCGCCAGCGTTGGCGGATTCCAGCAGCGCATCCAGGACGCGCTGCGTTTTCTGCGCCACCTCTGGCCAGAACGGATCGCGTTTACCCGACAGGACGAGTTCGGCGAACGTCCGGTACAGGTTCGACTCCTGCGCGGTCGTGTGGTTGTTGCTGTACTCCGGCAGCGAGATCGTACGCTCGTGTTTCTCCAGGTTGAAGAAGCATCCGTTCCCGCCGAAGCTGTCGTTGCCTACCGTAAACGAGATCTCATTTCCGTAGTGCGGCAATACAAAGTCCTTCAGGTGCAAGTAGCCATTCAATCCGCTGATGTAGGCCCACTGCTGGCGGCTGGTGTTGAAAGCGTTGTAGAGCGTCGCCGAAACCCCATTGCCAAAGAACAGTTCACCCGAGAATTCGACAGGCGTCACACCTGAGCCGTCGGGTCGTTGCACGCCTTGCAGGATGCGGCCACGCACTTCAACAGGCAGGTCGTAGTTCAGGGCGAAGAGGATAAGCCGAATGTTGTACCAACCCACATCACCAAGGCAGCCGGCTGGTTCCGTCAGGCAGTTGCGCTGAATCCATCCGTCATCTCCAATGAAGCTGAAATGCGTGGCAATACGGCGAATCTCGCCAACACTGATGCCGTCATCAAGCACTGAGCGCATCGCCTGCAAGCGCGTCGAGTGCTGGAACATGACGCCGTCCATTACCTGCACGCCGGAGGCGTTGGCCGCATCGATGATCCGCTGCAGGTCGGCCGCCGTGATACCGCAAGGCTTCTCGATCACGATATGCTTGCCTGCCTGCGCCGCTTTGACCGCCCATTCGGTCCGGACGGCGGTCGGAAGCGGAATATAGAGGGCGTCGATGTCCTGACGCGCGATCAGCGCCTCGTACCCTTCGACTGCTTCCACGGCGTAAGGCGTGGGCACCGACGCCTGACATTCATCGATGAACCGTTGTGCGCTCTCAGCCGAGCGGCTACCGACCGCGACAATACGGCTGTTACCGGCATTAATGATTGCATGCCAGTTCTTCTTTGCGATGCTCGCAGAGCCTAGGATGCCCCAGTGGCAAGTTCCTTCAGCGGTGGTCATTACCCGCGTTCTCCTGATGACTAGGGATGTACAGATGATAGCCATGCCGTCTGCGCCGGCAAAATGAACTTTCTTTGTCGTCTTGTGAGTAAAACTTGACCATCGATGATTGCGTGGAAGACTGGGCCATGTGCGTTCGGTACAATGGAAACGCGTACTGCCTGACAGGCCTGCACGAACGATAATGCTCGCGAAGTCGTCAAACTGCGCGAGCGTGGGCAATCAGTGAGTTCGTCGTTCTAGCGGCTGTGACACTGAACATTGGAAACCAGACGCTGCGCGGCGAAAGTGAGCGTACCAGCGATGGCAGCCATGAGGATCGATAGTCCAATCAGAGACGCGTCAAGCCCCAGCCGGTCTGCTGCAACCCCAAGACCAAGCACGGGAACAATGCCGCCGAGATAGGCAATAGTGAAGAAGGATGAAATCATTCCTGCCCGGCGCACAGACGTCGTCATGGCATTGACGACCAGCAGAGCGGACATGAAGGTAAGGCCCTGACCGAATCCACCGAGTACATCGCTTGCGATGAACAACAACCCGGAGGAAAACTTCACTGATGCTGCCAGCATCGCCAGGGCGGCGGTCACGAGAAGGGAACCCACCACAAGCCCTCTTTTAGGATCGATCCCAGTGAACGTAACTTGAGCAGCCGCTGATGCCGCAAAGAGCATGGCGACCCCAATGCCGCCAACGGCCGGCCCGTCCCATGGAAGAAAGGTATCAAAGAATGAAGGCGCCAGTGATGCAAAGAGACTGAAAAGGGTGTAGCCAATAAACGCGATGACCGCCACCGTGGCAAATTGCTTGACCTGATGCATGTCGGGCAAATGAAAGCGTAGACGCGGAAAGAAGCCGGCGATTGTTGAAGGTTGCCCGTGTCTCTGGCTGCCCAATGCCACAAGAGCCAGCAACAGCGCACCGCCCAGCACGCCGTAAGGCAGGTGCAGCGGGAATGGCAAGTCTTGCGCGATAAAACCACCAACCAGTGGTCCTAGGCCTAGGCCGACAATGGTCATCAATGACCCGATCGATGAAGCTTGCCTCAGTCGGTTTGGCGGCGAAGCCGCTACCAGTCCGGCCGTCGCTGACGTGGAAGCAATGCCTGCGGCGACTCCGATTGTGAAACGCCCGATCGAAAGAATCAGAAGATCCGGAGCGACTCCGGAAAGGACGAGTCCGGCAAGTGCGAGTGTCGCTGCCACCCGCAACGTCCGGATATGGCCAAGATGGTCGCTGAGATGACCGAGAAACAGCAATGCCAACAGCGTGCCGACCATGTAAGCGGTATAGGCAATCGTCACGCCGCCCGGCCCGATATGAAACACTTCTTCATATATGGGATATAACGGGCTGGCGACGGTTGCACCGGCCATGATGGCGCTCAGCGTGTAGGCCATGACAAGGAACTGCGTGTTGGCCCAGCGACCGCTGGTTCCTGAGTGTGTTTGCGTGTCCATTCCGAATTTCCCTGGTATCTGATCTGGTGACCAAGGATAGTCCGGCGACTCTGCGCGGTGAATGACGGTGGCGTGCAACGCTGCGTTGCATCAAAGGCAAGGCGTGATGCTCTGGCCGCCCGGCGCCGCGTAGTGCTTTGGCAGCATTCGGGACCAGCTCCGGCCCCTGGCGTCGGCCTGCGCTCCAGTAATGCTGCCAGTTTGCGCAATGCCTGCGATAACTGTGCGCGGTCCTGGGCGCCGCCCAGCGAAATGCGGATTGCATTCGGCGGATTGGAGCCTTCCCAGAATCCATCGGAAGGCGTTACCCTCAGGTCCTCCGCCAGCGCCGCCTGTGTCAGCTGATGCGTTGATCAGTATCCTGGCTCGGGGCTTCGCGGCTATGCTCCTTCTTTGCTTGTCGCATCACCTCACCGGCTTTCCCCGCTTTCCCCACAGCGTGCGGGCTTCGCGCGTACATCGCCTGAAATTGCCGAGTTTCCTCATGTAGCCACTTACGCAGCGCCTGGACCCTGAATGTCTCCAGCAAGGGTTGGGGGCAGATGAACCAATAGGCCCACGGGCTAGCCGCATCGATGTCGAACAAGCGGACGAGGCGTCCATTGACGACGTCCTGCATGGCCAACGAGCGCCGCACCAGCGCAACGCCCTGACCATCCATCGACGCCTGTATCAGGTGCGACGCATCCTGATACAGCACGCCGCGTCGCGGTTCTGTCCATCCTTCCAGGCCCGCGGCCAGGAACCAGGCCCTCCACATCTCGTAGTCGTGGCGTAGTAAGGTCACGCCAGCCAGGTCTTCAGGCGTCTTTGGCAAGTTCCCGCCATTGAACGTTGGGGCACAGGCCGGGAAAAAGACCTCGTCGAGCAGCGGCTCGACGAATAGCTCCGGATAATTGCCGTCCCCGAAACGCAGCACGACATCGACGTCATCACGGTTGAAATCGGTGAGCGTATGCGTGGACTGCAGTTCGACGTCGAGTTCGGGGTACTGCTCGATGAAGCGTCCAATGCGGGGCGTCAACCAGCGCGCGGCAAACGATGGGAGCAAGCTGATCACAAGACGCTTTTCGCGATCACCCGAGCGCATCGACTCGGTTGCCGACGCGATATCGAACAGAGAAGACCGGATTTGTTCCGCATAGCGCCGCCCGCGATCGGTCAACGTTATTCGCCTGCCATCCCGCTTGAACAGCGCGATGCCAAGGTCGGCTTCCAGTGAACGGATCTGATGACTGACGGCACTGTGGGTGACGAACAGTTCTTCCGCAGCCCGCGAGAAGCTCTCCAGGCGGGCTGCGGCCTCGAATACCTTCAGAGAGCTCAGATTTGGTAGTTGTCGCAAGTCCATGACGGGTCCTGGATGCACATGGTCAGTCTGCACGCCCAACATCAATGATCAGATTCTACCCAGCATCTACGGCCACACATTGGTGATCGATCGATTACATATGGTCAGAATGCGGAGTGAGGCTCCCATCGCAGGGTAGTAATTACCCTAACACTCTGGCACCGATGTTAATTTTCGCACGATAATTAATAGGCCGCACCGCTCAAAGCAGCGGGCGGCCGGCAACGCCCGGCAATGGCAATTGACGCAGTGGAGTCCATGACGGCGACTCGTGACCATGGTGAGAGACAATGAAGCGTGAAGCAGAAGGCATCCTCGTTCTCGATGCGGACGGGACCATGAAGTTCGCCAGCGGACTCGGGCACGACGCCTTGATCGCGGGTCACCTCGTCCGCCTTTGGCAGGACCGCATGCGGACTCCTCTCAAGCGCGTGTCTGCCATGACCGATTTGGAACACCCCATGACAATCGCCGCCATTCCATCACGGGACGCGGTGTGCTTCCTGATCTTTGCCTTACAGGAAGCCAACGAGCTGAGCGAATTCCTGGCGACTGTCGACTCGGCGGAAGACATTCTTCGCCACTTCATCACCGATCCCTACAAGGCCATGGTGGTGGTGGACACCGCGGGCAAGATCACGTACATGAGCCCGGTCCATGAACGGTTCTTTGGCCTCAAGCGCGGCGAGGCTCTGGGTCGGCATGTCACCACCGTGATCGAGAATACGAAGCTGCAAGAGGTCGCGGTGACTGGCAAAGGTCAGGTTGGCCAGCTACAGGAAATGAACGGCATCAAGCGCGTGGTGTCGCGCCTGCCGGTCCTGGATCGCAATCAGCGTGTCGTTGCCGCGATAGGACAGGTGATGTTCAAAGGGCCGGAAGCGATGCAGGCAGTGACGACCGAGTTGGCGCAAGTTCGTCAGGAACTGGATTTCTACCGCCGAGAGCTTTCCGGCATCGGAAATCGTACCTACGGGCTGGATCAGATTGTCGGGAGCAGCGACGCGGTGCGCCGGCTCAAGGAAGACATTCTGCGCGTGGCACCGCTGGACGTACCCGTCCTGCTAGCGGGGGAAAGTGGCTCGGGCAAGGAGTTGGTTGCCCATGCCATCCATATGCTGAGCCCGCGCAGCGACAAGCCACTGGTGCTAGTAAACTCCGCGGCGATGCCGCCGAACCTGGTGGAAAGTGAGCTGTTCGGGTACGAGCCCGGCGCCTTTACGGGCGCAGATCGCAAAGGGCGCAAAGGCAAGTTCGAAGCCGCCGATACCGGTACGCTGTTCCTGGATGAGATCGGCGACATGCCGGTCGACATGCAGGTCAAGCTGCTTCGGGTGCTGCAGGATGGGCAGTTCGAGCGTATCGGCGGGGAGCGGGCGCGGCATTCCGACTTCCGGCTGATTTCCGCGAGTAACCGCGATTTCAGTGCCATGATCGCCAAGTCAAGCTTCCGCCTGGATCTGTTCTATCGCATCAGCGCAGTGACATTGCGCCTGCCCGCTCTGCGTGATCGGCTGGAGGATATCCCCGAGTTGGCCGACAAGTTCCTGGAGGCGTTTGGCACCCGCCATGGTGCGCCAAAGAAGGCGATTTCCGACTCCGCAATCCGCTTCCTGCAATCTTGCGCATGGCCGGGCAACGTCCGGCAATTGCAGCATGCTATCGAACGGGCTGCGATCTTCTGCGACGGCCCGATTCTTTCCATCGCAGATTTCGGCAATCTGGAAAGCGCCGATTCGGTGCTGGCAATGGGCTCCGTGAGTAGCCTGCCACGGAACGGCGAGAACGCCAACCCGGACATGCGCAAAGCAATGGAGCGCGTCGAGTCCGAGATGATCCTGGAGGCGATGCGCCGTACTGGTGGCAACAAAAAGCGCGTTGCGGAAGAGCTTGGCATCTCGCGTTCGTATCTCTACAAGCGACTCAGGCTTATGGAGGATGCATTGACCAGCGAGCTCGCGACAAGATAGGGACAATCCGCTCTTTGTCGCTCGACAAGCCGTTTGTACAACGCCTTGGCCGATAAATGCCCCCAACCACTGTCTGTCGGGCTGACTACTAGTTGGCCCGAGGGGCAGCGACCTGCATGCGGCAAAGGAATTGCCTTGCAAAGTCGCCGCCCAAGGAGAGGCTGCTCAGACTTGCGGAGCGCGCCTTCCTTGGCGCTAGGTTTTCGAAGGCGTCAGCATGTCTGCAAGCGCTTTGCGGAACTGCTCTGGCTTCCCGAAATACCGGCCCAGGTGAAGCCTCGATACTTTCCCGTCCTGCTCAATTGCCAGGGTCGGGTAGCCGCGCCCATCCAACGCATCAAGAAAGCCTTGCGTATTCTTGAAGTGTTCATCAAGGCCGAGCGTAGCCGCTTCGTAGGCGCTGGTAAATGCCTTCGCATCCAGCCCGAGTTCGACGGCAATGCGCACCAGTTCCTCTGGGTCGGAAATATGCTTGCCTTCCACGTAATAGGCTGTCTGGAGCCGCTTTAGCATCTTCAGTCCCGCGCCGGCCAGCGACTCCGCAGCGAGCATCGCTGCTGTCGGCGGCCCGGAATCGAGCTTGACGTCATAGTCAAACTGGGTGCCTTGCTGATATGCTTCGCCAAACTTCAGCCCGCTCAGCGCAGTGATGCGCTCCTCGTGGGGACGGACGAAGTCGCGCCACTCAGGCGACATCATCTGCGCCTGGGGTCCAGCCAGCATGCCCCCGCTATGCGGGACCACCTTCAGGCCGGGCATCTCGTCCGCAACGCTCACGAGAGGTGCGAGCCCGTAGCACCATCCGCAATAGGGATCATAGACATAGTGAAGGGTTGCTTGCTTGTCCATTTCAGTTCTCCAGGTTCAAAGCGTCTCGAGTGCAGCAGATGTTTTGGCAGAAGCGGCTTGCAGGGCCTGCTCCATCACTGCCGGCGGTTGCGCACCACCGATCATTGCATCGCCGATCCGAATCGTCGGCACTGAGCGGACCCCACTCAGGCTCGCGCGCATCTCCTCGGCAATGACTTCAGCCTCCCCTTCCCCGCTCACCAGGTAATCGCGCACGGCCTTTTCGTCAAAGCCGACGGATGCTGCCAGCGGCGCCAGCACATCGATTAACCCGATGTTTTCGCCACGAGAGAAATACGCGGCGAAGATCGCCTCGAACAAGCCCTCGACCATAGTCGCACTGCCGGTGCGCTGAGCAAACGCCATCAGGCGGTGCGCGAGCCGGGTGTTGGGAGTGATCGCCACTGCGTCGTAGTTGAATGCCAACCCCACCCTCTTGCCTACAAGGGCGACCTCCGCATCCATGCTTTGGGAGCGCGACCAGCTGCCAAACTTCGCGGTCCGGTACGCCTTGCGGTCGACGCCGGCCTTGGGCATATCCGGATTGAGCTCGTAGGGTGAATAGGAAATCCTGGGCGCGACCTCGCTGTTCACGCGTTGCGTCGCGAGCTTGAGGTTCTGATGGCCGATCCAGCACCACGGGCAAATGAAGTCATAGGTGACCTGGATTTCAACGGGTTTCATGACCACTCCATGCGATTGATGATGGAGCTAGGTTAGGCTGTGCCGGCAATGAACAGAATGGCATGGCCGTGCAAACCTGCATTGCTCGTGCCACAACGCTGCGTGCAAGGCGGTTCTCCAACTGTCGTGGAGAATGTGTCCTTGCCTTCCCCGCAACACAGCCTTGCATTGCCACCCCATTCTGGATTCGGGCAGGCGCTTCTACGATTCACGCCATCCAATCGCAAATCGGAGCAACACATGGACGCGAATCGATCCTCGAATGCCCAGCCGCTGGCGCCCGCCGAGGGCAGGCCAACCATATCTGCGGGGAATCCGCGCAAGGCCCTGATCGCCGGCGGTTCGCTGGGCGGGCTGTTCATGGCGACCGCGCTGCGCGCCGTCGGGTGGGACGTGGAAGTCTTCGAGCGCTCTCCCTCAAACCTCATCAGCCGTGGGGGCGGCATCGTTCTACAGCCGGAAGTGCTGCGCGCCTTTTCATTTGCAGGCATTGTTCCCGACGGGGCCTTAGGCGTGCGATCCCACGACAGGCTCTACCTCGACGAAAGCGGAGACGTGATTCAGCGGCAACATTCCCCGCAGACTCAGACTTCCTGGAATACGCTCTATTCCACACTGCTCAAGAACTTCCCCAAGGAGCACTATCATCGGGGCGCCCAGCTCACCGGCGTCGAGCAGGACGAACATGGCGTATACGCCACCTTCTCCGATGGGCGCCGGGAAACCGGCGACTTGCTGATTGGCGCGGATGGGGCGAACTCTGTTGTGCGCAAGCTCATGCTCCCCGATGTGTCGCCGACCTATGCGGGCTATGTTGTATGGCGCGGATTGATCGAAGAAAATCGACTGCCTGAAGCCGCAAAGCCACTGCTTTACGAGAACTTCGTGTTCCAGCACGACCCAGGCTCCATGATGCTGCAGTACATGGTGCCCGGCGTCGACGGTTCGACCGCCCCGGGTCACCGTCGTTACAACTGGCTTTGGTACCTGAAGGCCGAGCCAGGCGCAGAGCTCGGCGGCGTGCTGACCGATCGCGAGGGGAACCGGCGCAGTCATTCTGTTCCGCCCGGGTCGCTTGCGGCCGACCAGGAGGAGTGGATTCGACAGATGGGCGCCAGTCACGCCAATCCGGCATTCCAGGCCCTGATCGAAAGCACCCAGGATATCTTCGTCCAGGAGATTCAGGACCTGCAGGTGCCGCGCATGCGGTTCGGTCGAGTCTTGCTGACGGGCGATGCGGCGTTCATCCCGCGTCCCCACACCGCAGGCAGCACGGCAAAGGCCGCCGCCGACGCCGTCTCCCTGGCGAAGGCGTTGGACGGTGTCACCAACCTCGGGCGCGCACTGCGGACCTGGGAGCAGGACCGTCTAGAGCAAGGCATGCAGATGACTGAATGGGGAATCGGCATGGGCAACCGCATCATGAGCATCGCGCGACACTGAATCCACATGCTTCGACAGACGGAGATGCCCCACAGGGCGTGGCCGTCTGTCGTGGCTGTCCTCCTTGGCCACACACAGCTTCCGGATTGCTGCCCACGCAACGCAATCTTGCGTCGCACTCCGATTCTCTTCAAACAGGTTGGCGCCTAACCTTTAGGAAATCTCGAACGAGATTCAAGCGCAAGCAGAGCACGAACAGTCTCCCGCTGATCGATCCATTCCGACTACAGGAAAACCACCATGACCAAGCATCTCTTCAATCCGATTCGTCTCGGCAACCACACCCTGGCCCACCGTGTCGCCATGGCACCGCTGACCCGTTCGCGTGCCGGCCAGCCGGGCAACCTCCCGACCGCGATGAACGTCGAGTATTACCGCCAGCGCGCCGGCGCGGCGCTTATCGTCACCGAGGCAACCCAGATTTCCCAGCAAGGCCAGGGCTACGCCTGGACACCGGGAATTCACACCGAGGAGCAGGTCGAGGCCTGGCAGGCCGTCAGCAAAGCGGTTCACAACGAGGGCGGCACGATCTTCCTGCAACTCTGGCATGTTGGACGCGTGTCGCACCCGGTCTTCCAGCCGAATGGGGCGCTGCCTGTCGCGCCCAGTGCCCTGCCGGTTCCTGGCAAGACATTCATCATCGACGAGCATGGCAACGGCGTCTGGGGCGATGTTCCTGTTCCTCAGGAACTGACTGACAGCGGAATTCGCGACATCGTCGAGGACTACCGGAAGGCAGCCCTCAACGCCATCGCTGCGGGGATGGACGGGGTCGAGATTCATGCCGGCAACGGGTATCTGCTCGACCAGTTCATCAACTCCAACAGCAACAAGCGCACCGACGCCTACGGCGGCACGATCGAGAATCGAGCCCGTTTGCTTCTGGAGGTGGTTGACGCCATCAGCGCGGAAATTGGCTCGTCACGCGTTTCGGTACGGCTAACGCCCATGGGCCGCTTCATGGGCATGGGCGACGATACGCCCGAGGCTACCTTCGGCTTTATCGTCCGGCAGCTCAACAGCCGCAAGCTGGCCTACCTGCACCTGGTCGAGCCTGCGATGGTCGGGACCGTCAAGGACGAGAACTTCGATCCCCGCTGGGACGCGATCATCCGGCTCCTGCGTGCGGAATACAGCGGCGTGCTGATGCTCGCCGGCGGCTACGACAGTGAGAGCGCGGAACGCGCACTGGCCAGCGGCCGCGCCGACATCATTGCCTTTGGCCGCCCGTTTATTGCCAATCCGGATCTGCCGGTACGCCTGAAGGAGAACCTCGCCTTGAACACGCCCGATGCCAGTTCCTTCTTTGGCGGCGGTGCCAACGGCTACATCGACTATCCGACAGCGGCATGAGCTGGACAAGCAGATACGGGGATTGATTGAGTGGACGTCGGCCTGTACGCGGAAGGGCGCCACGTTTTGGCACTGCCACAGGCCCATTCTCTCCTCGTTCCCCAATCGCACGAGCACTTTTTTATGTGAGGAAAATTATCAACAACTGGAAACATATTTCGTTTTGCCAGCGGCCGAGCGATCTCTAGAATTCGCTTGACCGGCGCACCAACTTTTCTGCTTTTCCGCCCCTTGATTGTCTAGTCAGAATGGACGCAGCACAGCTCCGGCAACAACGCCACAGGGGGCGGACAGGAGATCCATCATGCAAGCTTTTCTCACAAAGACAGAGTTCGCCCTGAGGCCTGGCGAAGTTACCACGCTGTCGATACATGCGGCACAGCGCCTCCACGTGGACGAGGCCGCAGGTACCGACCTGTGGATGACACGCGAAGGTGATCCAGAGGACTACTGGCTCGATAGTGGCGAAGACCTGCTGCTGCGGCGCGGGGACCAGATAACCCTTAGCGTAGACCCGCGCGCCGGCGACGCCGTCCGGCTGGAACTAATCAGTGAAGCGGACCGTCAGGCAGCGACCCTGGCCGATTTTCCGCACCTGCTGCACCGCTTTGGACGCAAACTGGTGCGAGGGACGGCATGGACTCCGGGCAAGGACCAAGTCGGGGCAGCCTGAGATCGAATGCGGGCAGTGTCCTTATGAAAGACACTGCCCCCGGGTGTCCGCATCTCCAAGCAAGGGCACGGCGAAAGTCCCAAGTTCCAACTGGCCATACTGGCTGCTCTCCGCGGCAGAAGTTGCCAGCCGGCTGCCATGACTCTCCGTGAAATGCACCCCATGGGCAATCTGACCCGAAAAGATCTTGTCGACGGCAGTATCCGCAGCAGACTTGCCATGCCTGCTGACCTGTCGTGGACCGACGCTGCTCTCGAGCAATCGCTTAATGCAACGCTCAATGCGCGCCTCGCTGGTTCGATTTGGGTCTTCGCCTATGGTTCGTTAATCTGGAACCCATTGATCGCCTTCGACGAGCACCGGACTGCCACACTCGAAGGATGGCGCCGCAGCTTCTGCATTCGCTCCATATCTGCGCGTGGTACGCCGGAGCAGCCGGGGCGCGTGCTTGGCTTGGAACCTGGCGGGAATACGCAAGGGGTTGCGTACCGGCTGCCCGACGATCAGGCGCTGAACGAATTGCGCCTCCTGTGGGCAAGGGAGATGTGCAGCGGAGTGTATCGGCCGATCTGGAACCCGCTGGTGCTCGAAAATGGCGAGAAGGTGCAGGCCATTGTCTTTGCCGCGAACACCGAACAGGCGCTTTATGAAGCCGATGCATCGGTACCTACCGTTGCACGGCTTGCGGCGAAGGCAGCCGGTGTATTCGGATCTAATGCGGACTACATACTGGGACTCGACACAGCCCTGGCGGACCGCGGCATTTCGGACCAGTACGTCTCACAGATAGCGCAGAGCATGAGGAGATTTCAGCGGACATTGACGGCCTAGAGCGGGCATCGCGGCTGAGATCACTCCTCCGAGACAAGTCGCTACCCGTCAAGGGTAAGCTCGCCTAAACTGAAAAACCCTCGCCACGCAAAAAACAAGGGAAGAGCACATGGCCGCGATCGAAGTGAAAGTGCCCCAACTCTCTGAATCGGTTTCGGAGGCAACACTGATTCAGTGGAAAAAGAAGGCCGGCGAGGCCGTCCAGCGTGACGAGATTCTGGTGGAACTGGAAACGGACAAGGTGACACTCGAAGTGCCCTGTCCGGCCAACGGTGTGCTGGCCAAAATATTCCAGCCCGATGGCGCCACGGTACATGCCGACGAAGTGATCGCGCTGGTTGATACGGAAGGCAAGGCAACCGTGGCTGCCCCTGCTGCCTCCGCACCTGTAGCGACGCCCACGTCAACGCCGGCTCCCACATCAGTCGCTGCGCAGGTCAACACGACTGCTGGAGGCGGCGCACCCGCTTCAGCCAACGCTGATTTTGACGTGATCGTGATCGGTTCCGGCCCAGGCGGCTATATCGCGGCGATCCGCGCAGCACAGCTGGGAAAGACCGTGGCCTGCATCGAGGAATGGAGAGACGGCGCGGGCAAGCCCCGGCTCGGGGGCACCTGCCTGAACGTCGGCTGCATCCCGAGCAAGGCGCTGCTCGCGTCCTCGGAACACTTTGAACATGCGCTGCACGGGCTCGCCGAGCACGGCGTAAAGGTCAAGGAAGTGGCGCTGGACCTTGCGCAAATGATCAAGCGAAAGGCTGCCATTGTTGACAAGTTCACGGGCGGTGTCGAATTCCTGTTCCGCAAGAACAAGGTGACCTGGATCAAGGGCCATGGCAAGTTCAAGAGTCGCGGCACCGACGGCGTGATCGCCGTGGAAGCGATCGAAGGCAACGACACCAAGACAGTCACGGCACGTAACGTCATCATTGCGACAGGCTCCAAGGCGCGTCATCTGCCTGACGTTCCCGTCGATAACAAGATCGTGTCGGATAACGAGGGCGCGCTGTCGTTCGACACAGTCCCCAGGAAGCTCGCGGTGATCGGTGCGGGCGTTATCGGGCTTGAGCTTGGTTCGGTGTGGCGGCGACTCGGCGCCGAGGTGACCCTGCTCGAAGCGCTGCCAACTTTCCTTGGGGCGCTCGACGAGTCCGTGGCGAAGGAGGCGGCCAAGCTATTCAAGAAGCAGGGACTGACGATCCATCTTGGGGTCAGTATTGGCAAGATCGACGCGAGCGCCAAAGGGGTCAGCATTGCCTACACGGACAAGGACGGCGCCGACCAGAAACTTGATGCGGATCGCCTGATCGTGTCGATCGGCCGGGTCCCCAATACCGACAATCTCGGACTGGACACCGTGGGCCTGTCCTCCGACCCGCGCGGCTTCGTTCCAGTTGACGATCAGTGCCGCACGTCCGTGCCGGGGATCTACGCAATTGGCGATGTAGTACGCGGCCCGATGCTGGCCCACAAGGCCGAAGACGAAGGCGTCATGGTTGCGGAAATCATTGATGGGCAGAAGCCGCACATCGACTACAACTGCATTCCGTGGGTAATCTATACGGAGCCGGAAATCGCCTGGGTGGGCAAGTCCGAGGCCCAGTTGAGTGCCGAAGGACGGGAGGTCCGAACGGGCCAGTTCCCGATGATGGCTAATGGCCGCGCACTCGGCATCGGCCGCCCGGACGGTTTCATCAAGATGATTGCGGACGCAAAGACCGACGAGCTGCTGGGCGTCCATATCATTTCGGCCAATGCCTCGGACCTGATCGCCGAAGCCGTGGCTGCGCTCGAGTTCAAGGCAGCGTCGGAAGACATCGGCATGATCAGTCACCCGCATCCCTCGCTATCCGAAGTCATGCGCGAAGCAGCGCTTGCGGTGCAGAAACGGGCGCTGAATATGTAGCGCTGCGCTCAACAGGGCGCTCGGGGCGGAGACCCCCCCTCGAGCGAAGCCGTAGTGGTCTCCTCGGCGCTTACCTGCCCCAGCTGTCCTTCAGCCCGACGATGCGGTTGAAGACCGGCTTGCCCGGCTGCGAATCGACGCGATCGGCGACGAAGTAGCCGTGGCGCTCGAACTGGAAGCGGTCTTCCGGCTTTGCCTCGCGCAGGCTCGGTTCCAGGTAGGCCGTGATGACCTTCTTGGAGTCCGGGTTCAGGGCCTCGAGGAAGTTCTTGCCGCCGGCATCCGGGTTCGGGTCATTGAACAGGCGGTCGTACAGGCGCACTTCGCACTCGTAGGCCGCGGCGGCGCTGACCCAGTGGATCACGCCCTTGACCTTGACGCTGTCGGCGCCCGGCGTGCCGCTCTTGGTGTCGGGCAGGTAGTTGGCATGCACGGCCACGACGTTGCCGTCGGCGTCCTTGTCTACGCCGGTGCACTCGATCACGTAGCCGTACTTCAGGCGCACCTTGTTGCCCGGGAACAGCCGGAAATAGCCCTTCGGCGGGGCCTGGTTGAAGTCCTCGCGCTCGATCCACAGCTCGCGCGAGAGCGGGAACACGCGCTTGCCCAGTTCCGGCTTCTTCGGATGGACCGGTGCCGAGCACTCCTCGGCCTGGCCTTCGGGGTAGTTGTCCAGGATCAGCTTGAGCGGCTCAAGCACAGCCACGCCGCGGGCGGCGCGGGCATCCAGGTCATCCCGCACGGCGCCTTCGAGCGTGCTCATGTCGATCCAGCTGTCAGCCTTGGCCACCCCCAAGCGATCGCAGAAAAGCTGGATGGCGTCCGGTGTGTAGCCGCGCCGGCGCATGCCCACGATGGTCGGCATGCGCGGATCATCCCAGCCGCCCACGCGTTGCTCGTCCACCAGCTGCTTGAGCTTGCGCTTGCTGGTGATGGCATAGGTCAGGTTCAGGCGGGCGAATTCATACTGGTGCGGCAGCGGATCGTGGAATATGCCGGCGTTCCGCAGGTGTTCCAACACCCAGTCATAGAGCGGGCGGTTGTTCTCGAACTCGAGCGTGCACAGCGAATGGGTGATGTTCTCCAGCGCATCGGAAATGCATTGCGTCATGTCGTACATCGGGTAGATGCACCACCTGTCGCCAGTCCGGTAGTGGCGCGCGTGGCGGATGCGGTACAGCACCGGATCGCGCATCACGACGTTCGGCGCCGCCATATCGATCTTCGCGCGCAGCACATGCTCGCCATCCTGGTACTTGCCGGCGCGCATATCACGGAAGAGTTGCAGATTCTCTTCGACGCTGCGGTCGCGATACGGCGACGGCTTGCCCGGCTCGGAGAAGTTGCCACGGTTGGCGGCAATCTGCTCGGCGCTCTGGCTGTCCACGTAGGCGACACCGCGCTCGATCAGCGTCTCAGCAAAAGCATAGAGCTGATCGAAGTAGTCACTGGCGTAATACAAGTACGGCGAGCCGCCGGGCTGTCCGTTGTCCCAGGAAAAGCCGAGCCAGCGTACGGCATCGATAATCGCGTCGACGTATTCGAGGTCTTCCTTGACCGGGTTGGTATCGTCAAAGCGCAGATGGCAGCGGCCGCCGTAGTCGCGCGCCAGGCCGAAATTCAGGACGATGCTCTTGGCGTGACCGATGTGGAGATATCCATTGGGCTCGGGCGGGAAGCGGGTGATGACCGTCGGCAGCAGATCGCCTTGCACGTCCCCGCGACCGGCGTACGTGCCAGCGGCGAGATCCTGATCGATGATGCTGCGCAGAAAGTTGGAGGCGACTGGCGTGTCGCTGGATTTGGCTTGGCTCATGGTGGTGCCGCAACGGGTGCGGCTTCGAATGCTCGGGGCGGACTATCTGAGTCTAGCTTGAGAGACCGCCTGGCGCAGGAGGCCTCTCTTCCCTTGTTGGCCAAGACCACCGACTGGTCCGCATGCCTTGGTCCAATAGACGCTTGGAACCAACGGGCCTAGTCTGACGTGAATTCAACCACTTACCGCGGCGCGTCGATGAAAAAGCAGATAGTTTCCAGCCTCTACGCCTTGTCGGCGAAGCACCTTGCCAATCGCGATCTGCTCGGGTTCCCAACGCGCCAACGCTGCCGGCACATCATCCGGCGAGCCTTGCAACGCATCGGCCAGGGCCAGCGCATTCGCTGCGGCCTTGGAGGTGCTGGCCGCCGTGTGGGGGCGGGGGATCGACGCGGCGTCGCCCAATATGACAACCCTGCCCGACACCATGTGCTCGGACACCAGATCGCGGATAGCCTGGGCAAAGGGCTGGGCTGTCGCTTCAACGATGTCGCGGAAAGGCGGTGGCAGTAGCGCTCTGGCATCGCGCTGGATATGAGCCAGCCAACGTTCATCTAGCATTCCCTCGGGAATGGAGTAGCCCCGACGGTGACCTTCTCGGTCAGTCATGATCTCGCCTAGCAGGCGATTGTCAGCAACGCGGTACCAGACCCAGTTGTAGAGCCTGTGTCCCGGACGCACATCATTGTTCTCGCCCGGCACTAGATAGCCCAGGATATGCGAACCCGTATTGTTGGCAAAGCCGAAATCGCCAAGCAGCATTTCCCGCGCAGTCGACGGCATCTCGTCCTCAGGAACAAGTCCGCGCCAGGCGAGATACCCGGCGTAGGTTGGCACGCGGTCCGGCCAGAACTGTTGGCGTACCGCCGAATTGCCGCCGTCGGCGCCAATTAGCAGGTCACCGGTTTCGCTAGAGCCATCAGCGAAATATGCCGTGACAGTGCCGGCTTGCTGATCCTGCTCGATCCGCGACAGGGTCTTCGCCCGATGGTAATTTGCATCGCCGAAGGCCGCTTTCAGAGTTGTATAGATCAGCGACCAGGACGTCTGAGTCTGGGGAGCGTATTGCTTGGACTGGATCGAGCCGTCCGGGTGAAAGACCGTGCGATGTGCGGAACGCACGCCAAGGTCGACGGTACTCAGGTCAACGCCGGTACGGCGGAAGACCTCGACCACATCCGGTTGCAGGACAATGCCGCCGCCGCGGCTGTCGAGATCATGGGCGGAACGCTCATATATGTCGACGTTCCAGCCTATGCGGCGAAGCAGATTGCCCACGAAAAGGCCGCCGAGCGAACCACCGATAATCAGAGCCCGGCGCGCCGGGTGGGC
>NZ_JBYSZW010000089.1:0-19503 GCF_058787575.1 Cupriavidus sp. FW305-3-2-15-C-LB2 | reverse complement strand
CGGGGGCTGGATGCTGGCTACCACGGGGAAATCGTCAGGAAAGGGGCGGTGGGGACAACCTTGGCATTATCGCGCGCCAAAAACAAAACCGGCCACGCTCGCACGTGGCCGGTCCGATACTGCAAACCCGGTCAGCTGAAGAAGCTCTTCACCTTGTCCAGCCAGGATTGCTCCTGCGGGCTGTGGCGCGAGCCGCCCTCATGCACCGAGCGGTCGAACTGGCGCAGCATCTCCTTCTGCGCCTCGGTCAGCTTGACCGGCGTCTCCACGTTCACATGCACATAGAGGTCGCCCGGATAGCCGGAACGCACGCCCTTGATGCCCTTGCCGCGCAGACGGAAGGTCTTGCCCGACTGGGTGGCTTCAGGCACCGGGAAGGTGGCCTTGCCGCTCAGCGTCGGCACTTCCAGGTCGCCGCCCAGCGCCGCGGTGGCGAAGGAGATCGGCATCTGGCAGTGCAGGTCGTCGCCGTCGCGCTCGAACATCGGGTGCGCCTTGATGTGGACTTCCACATACAGGTCGCCCGGGGGGCCGCCGTTGATACCCGGCTCGCCGTTGCCCGACGAGCGGATGCGCATGCCTTCGTCGATGCCGGCCGGGATCTTCACTTCCAGCGTCTTCTGCGACTTCAGCTTGCCCTGGCCGTGGCACTTGGTGCACGGCTTGGGGATGTACTTGCCGCTGCCGTGGCACTTCGGGCAGGTCTGCTGCATGGTGAAGAAGCCCTGCGACACGCGCACCTGGCCCGCGCCGTGGCAGGTCGGGCAGGTTTCCACGCTCGAGCCCGGCTCCGCGCCGTTGCCGTGGCAGTGGTCGCAGTCGTCCCAGTGCGGCACGCGGATCTGCGCCTCGTGGCCGTGCGCGGCCTGCTCCAGCGAGATCTCCATGCTGTAGCGCAGGTCGGCGCCGCGATAGGCCTGCGGGCCGCCGCCGCCGCGACGGCCACCGGCCTGCTGGCCGAAAATGTCGCCGAAGATGTCGCCAAAGGCCTCGGCGAAACCGCCGTAGCCCTGCGCACCGCCGAAGCCGCCCGCCATATTGGGGTCGACACCGGCATGGCCATACTGGTCGTAGGCCGCCTTCTTCTCCGGGTCGGAAAGCATCTCGTAGGCCTCTTTGACCTCCTTGAATTTTTCCTCGGCGATCTTGCCGTCCTTGCCTTCCGGATTGCGGTCCGGGTGGTACTTCATCGCGAGCTTGCGATAAGCCTTCTTGATCTCGTCGTCGCTCGCGTTCTTGCCTACCCCGAGCACTTCGTAATAGTCACGTTTTGCCATGGTGGCTCAAACCTTTTTGGCCGGCACGCACATGTGGCGCGATACCGGCGAATAGCAAAAAAGCCGAGCGAGGCATCCGACGGCGGTTTCCCGCTGGGTCCGATGGCCGCGCCCGGCGTCGGGACGGGGGCGGTGCCGGCCAGTGCCTGCACCGCCGCCCGCGTGTCCCGATTACTTCTTGTCGTTGACTTCCTTGAATTCGGCGTCCACAACGTTGTCGTCCTGCGGCTGCGCCTGCTGGCCACCGGCCGCGCCGGCACCGGCAGCAGCACCGGCCGTGGCGCCTTCGCCAGCCTTGGCCTGCATGTCGGCGTAGACCTTCTCGCCCAGCTTCTGGCTGACTTCGGACAGCGCGTTGACCTTGGCATCGATCTCGGCCTTGTCGCCGCCGCGAGCGGCGTCTTCCAGTTCCTTGATCGCGGCTTCGATCTTTTCCTTCTCGCCGGCTTCCAGCTTGTCGCCGTATTCGGTGAGCGCTTTCTTGGTCGAGTGGATCAGCGCGTCGGCCTGGTTGCGGGCATCAGCCAGCTCGCGGGCCTTCTTGTCTTCCTCGGCGTTGGCCTCGGCGTCCTTCACCATGCGCTGGATCTCGTCTTCCGACAGGCCCGAGTTCGCCTTGATGGTGATCCTGTTTTCCTTGCCGGTCGCCTTGTCCTTGGCGCCCACGTGCAGGATGCCGTTGGCGTCGATGTCGAACGACACTTCGATCTGCGGCGTGCCGCGCGCTGCGGGCGGAATGCCTTCCAGGTTGAACTCGCCCAGCAGCTTGTTGCCGGAGGCCATTTCACGCTCGCCCTGGAACACCTTGATGGTCACCGCCGGCTGGTTGTCGTCGGCGGTCGAGAACACCTGCGCATGCTTGGTCGGGATGGTGGTGTTCTTGGTGATCATCTTGGTCATCACGCCACCCAGGGTCTCGATCCCCAGCGACAGCGGCGTCACGTCCAGCAGCAGCACGTCGGTACGGTCGCCCGACAGCACCGAGCCCTGGATCGCGGCGCCGACGGCCACGGCTTCATCCGGGTTCACGTCCTTGCGCGCTTCCTTGCCGAAGAACTCCTTGACCTGTTCCTGCACCTTGGGCATGCGGGTCATGCCGCCCACCAGGATCACGTCGTCGATGTCGCTGACCTTGACGCCCGCGTCCTTGATGGCGATGCGGCACGGCTCGATGGTGCGCGTGATCAGCTCTTCCACCAGGGATTCGAGCTTGGCGCGGGTCATCTTCAGGTTCAGGTGCTTCGGACCCGAGGCATCGGCCGTGATGTACGGCAGGTTGATCTCGGTCTGCTGCGAGCTCGACAGTTCGATCTTGGCCTTTTCAGCGGCTTCCTTCAGGCGCTGCAGCGCGAGCACGTCCTTGGACAGGTCCACGCCCTGGTCCTTCTTGAACTCGCTGATGATGTAGTCGATGATGCGCTGGTCGAAGTCTTCGCCGCCCAGGAAGGTGTCGCCGTTGGTCGACAGCACTTCGAACTGCTTCTCGCCGTCCACGTCCGCGATCTCGATGATCGAGATGTCGAAGGTGCCGCCGCCGAGGTCATACACGGCGATCTTGCGGTCGCCCTTCTCGTTCTTGTCCATGCCAAACGCCAGCGCGGCCGCGGTCGGCTCGTTGATGATGCGCTTGACGTCGAGGCCGGCGATGCGGCCGGCGTCCTTGGTGGCCTGGCGCTGCGAGTCGTTGAAGTAGGCCGGCACGGTGATCACGGCTTCGGTCACCGGCTCGCCGAGGTAGTCCTCGGCCGTCTTCTTCATCTTGCGCAGCACTTCGGCGGAAACCTGCGGCGGCGCCAGCTTCTGGTCGCGCACCGACACCCATGCGTCGCCGTTGTCGGCCTTGACGATGGAATACGGCATCAGGCCGATGTCCTTCTGGACTTCCTTCTCTTCGAACTTGCGGCCGATCAGGCGCTTGACCGCGTACAGGGTGTTGCGCGGATTGGTGACGGCCTGGCGCTTGGCCGGCGCGCCGACCAGGATCTCGCCGTCTTCCATGTAGGCGATGATCGACGGGGTGGTGCGGGCACCCTCCGAGTTTTCGATGACCTTGGGGGTGTTGCCTTCCAGGATCGCGACGCAGCTATTGGTGGTACCGAGGTCGATACCGATGATCTTACCCATTATTCTCTCCTCTTGAGCCGGCGCTATCCGCGCGGCTGCAATTCAACCTGAGGCCGAAATGTGGCCGCCCGGGGGCTTTTCAAGGGCAGAACCGGCAAATCCGAGTAATTTTCTCGGTTTCTGCATGCTTTCAACGGCATCCGCCGCCGCAGGTTAAGCGGACGGCGCGGCGCGGCCGCCGAAAGTGGCCTATTCCATACCTCCTGGCGCGTCGCGATCGCGCTGCCACAACACGTCGGAACCGCCGCCGGCCCGGTTCAGCACCCGCGCCAGCACGAACATCAGGTCCGACAGCCGGTTCAGGTACTGGCGCGGGGCCGCGTTCAGTGGCTCGGCCGCGCCCAGCGCCACCAGCGCGCGCTCGGCACGGCGGCACACGGTGCGGCAGACATGGGCCTGCGCCGCGGCGCGGCTGCCGCCGGGCAGGATGAATTCGGCCAGCCGCGGCAGGTTGGCGTTGTAGTCGGCGAGCCAGGTATCGAGCTGCGCCACCTGCTCAGGCTTGAGCAGGGTGTAGCCCGGGATGGACAGCTCGCCACCCAGGTCGAACAGGTCGTGCTGGATATGCAGCAGGGCGGCGCGCACGTCGTCGGGCAGGGCCTCGGTCAGCAGCACGCCGACGTGGCAGTTGAGCTCGTCGACGTCGCCGATGGCGGCGATGCGCGGGCTGGCCTTGCCGGTGCGGCTGCCGTCGCCCAGGCCGGTGGTGCCGGCGTCGCCGGTGCGGGTGGCAATCTTGGACAGGCGGTTGCCCATGCCGGTCTCCTCGTAAGCGTGTGGTAGTCGTGGTCCGCCCTGCAACGCGGGGCGCCCGGGGGAAAGACGCATTATCGCGCCGGACCGCCTCGGCGCGCCAAGCGCTTGTGTCCCGGCGCTTGCTGTGCGGCTATCGGCCAGTACCGGCCGCCGCAGTGCCCGGCCAGGGTGCATGAGCCGCCGCGCGGCGTAGAATGCCGGTAGCCCCCATTCGTCGCCCATTCGATAACCGGGTCGCGCCCCTGCCGGCCAGACCGGAGCTTGCTCCGCAGCGCCGCCGCCGGCACCACCGTCGCGCCGACCCGCCGGAGACCCGCATGAACCACCCCACGCCGTCCGCCACGCTCGCCCGCCGTCCGCTGCCGCCCGCCTTCAGCGAAGCCCTGGCGGCGCGCTTCGGCGACCGCTTCACCACCTCCGCCGGCGTGTGCGAACACCACGGCCGCGACGAATCCCCGTTCCCGCCGGCCGTGCCCGACGCCGTGGTCTTCGCCCACAGCACCGAGGAAGTGGCCGAGGTGGCGCGCCTGTGCAACCAGCATGGCGTGCCGCTGATCCCGTACGGCGCGGGCTCGTCGCTGGAAGGCCATCTGCTGGCCGTGGCAGGCGGCATCAGTCTGGACCTGTCGCAGATGAACCACGTGCTGGCGGTGCAGCCCGAGGACCTGACCGTGACCGTGCAGCCCGGCGTCACGCGCAAGCAGCTGAACCAGGAAATCAAGGACACCGGCCTGTTCTTCCCGATCGACCCGGGCGCCGACGCCTCGCTGGGCGGCATGTGCGCCACGCGCGCCTCCGGGACCAACGCGGTGCGCTACGGCACCATGCGCGAGAACGTGCTGGCGCTGACAGTGGTAACCGCCGACGGCCGCGTGATCCGCACCGGCACGCAGGCGCGCAAGTCGGCGGCGGGCTATGACCTGACCCGGCTCTTTATCGGCAGCGAAGGCACGCTCGGCATCATCACCGAGGTGACGGTGCGGCTCTACCCGCAGCCGGAGGCGATCTCCGCCGCGGTGTGCGCCTTCCCCAGCATGGGCAGCGCGGTGCAGGCGGTAATCCAGACCATCCAGCTGGGCGTGCCGGTGGCGCGCGTGGAGTTCGTCGATGCGCTGGCGATCCGCGCCATCAACCGCCACGACAACCTGACCCTGCCCGAGACCCCGCACCTGTTCTTCGAATTCCACGGCACCGAGGCCGGCGTGCGCGAGCAGGCCGAGACCGTGCAGCAGATCACCGCCGAGCACGGCGGCCAGGGCTTCGAGTGGGCCACCCGCCCGGAGGACCGCAGCCGGCTGTGGAACGCGCGCCATACCGCCTACTTCGCCATGCTGCAGCTCAAGCCGGGCTGCAAGTCGGTGACCACCGACGTGTGCGTGCCGATCTCGCGCCTGGCCGACTGCGTCACCGAGACCGAGAAGGACCTGAACGCCTCGGCGCTGCCCTGCCCCATCGTCGGCCATGTCGGCGACGGCAACTTCCACGTGGCGATCCTGGTCGACCCCGACAAGCCCGAAGAGATGGCCGAGGCCGAGGCCATCAACCAGCGCATCGTCGAACGCGCGCTGGCGATGGGCGGCACCTGCACCGGCGAGCACGGCGTGGGCTTGCACAAGCAGCGCTTCCTGGTGGAAGAACACGGCGAGGATGCGCTCGACGTGATGCGCGCGATCAAGGACGCGCTGGACCCCAAGCACATCCTCAACCCGGGCAAGATCTTCAGCGCCACGCGCGGCGGCTCGCAGTAAGGCGTGCCGAGCTGATGGCCTCCATGTTCAACCGCGTCCCGCCGCTGCACCTGCTGATCGCCTTCGAGGCAGCGGCGCGCCTGGGCAGCTTCGCGCGCGCGGCCGAAGAGCTGTCGGTCACGCCCAGCGCGGTCTCGCACCGCATCAAGAATCTTGAGGAGCTGTGGGGCGAAGACCTGTTCGTGCGCGCCAACGCGGCGCTGCGGCTGACCGCCGCCGGCACGCGCTATCTGCGCAACGTGCAGGACGCGCTCAAGTCGCTCAACGAGCTGGCGCGGCCCGAATACAACAAGCTGCGCACCCGGCTGCGGGTGGCGATCCCGCCCACCTTCGGGCGCCAGCACCTGGTGCCGCGCCTGCCCGAGTTCGGCGCGCTGTATCCGCATATCGACCTCGAGCTGCACCTGGCGATCCCGTTCCTGGACGTCAAGGCCGAGGACACCGATGTCGAGATCCGCTACGGCACCGGCCGCTACCCTGACCTGAAGACCACCCGGCTGCTGGTCGAGCCGGTGTTCCCGGCGTGCGGGCGCGAGTACTACGAGCGCGTCAACGGCCGCGCCATCACCAAGCCCGAGCACCTGCACGGCCTGGTGCTGCTGCGCAGTCCGCTGGAGCCGTGGAAGCCGTGGTTCGAGACTGCCGGGCTGGATTGGGCCGAGCCGCAGACCGGGCCGCAGTTCAACGACATCGGCCTGATGCTGGAGGCGATCGCGTCCAACCAGGGCGTGGCGCTGGTGCGCCAGCGCATGGCGCGGCACTGGCTGTCGCTGGGGCAGATGGTGCGGCTGCTGGAGGTGGAATCGGTCTCGCCGCACGGCTACTACATCGTCGAGCGCGAACAGGCCCCGCTCAAGCCCGAGGCGCGCTATTTCGTCGACTGGCTGCTGAGCCTGGACTGGTAGGAGACTGACCCCATGGAAATCCGCTTGCTGACCCCCGCCGATGCCGCCGCCTTCCAGGCGCTGCGGCTGCACGGCCTGGCCGAAGCGCCGGAAGCCTTCGCTTCCAGCCTGGAGGAGGAACAGGACCGGCCGCTGGAAGTCGTCGCCGGGCGCCTGGCCGCGACCGAGGGCAAGGCCGTATTCGGCGCCTTTGTCGACGGCAGCGATGGCAGCGCGCTGGCCGGCGTGGTCGGGGTGATGCGCGAGGAAAACGCCAAGCACCGGCACAAGGCCTTTATCTGGGGCATGTACGTGGCCCCGGGCTGGCGCGACCGCAAGCTCGGCCGCGCGCTGATGGAGCGGGCCATGGAACAGGCCGCCGCCATGCCGGGCGTGCGCCAGGTGACGCTGTGCGTCAATGCCGGCAGCGCGGGCGCGGTGCGGCTGTACGAGTCGCTCGGCTTCGTGCGCACGGGGCTGGAGCCGGATGCGCTGTACGTCGCGCCGCACTTCCACGACAAGCTCGACATGGTCTGCTTCCTGCCGCAGCCGCCGGCACGCTGAGTCCGGCCGGACCGCCTTCCCTGCACCCGCGCTGCGGTGTACGCTGGACTTGCGTCGCCTGCCAGGAGTGATTTCCCGCGCAGCCATGATGAGCATTTTTGATCGGCCTGCCATGCGGAATTCACGTGTCCCGTGGTGCCCGCGCCAGGTGCCCTGCGCTATAGTCACCCGTCCCCGCGGCAGGCCCTGCATTGCCGCGACCGGCAGGCCGCGCACCGGCCGCCATCCAGGAGGCCCCACAGGAGTCGTTCATGAATGCCCCGCACGAAGCCCAAACCATCGCCCCCGACGGCGCCCATGCCACGGCCGAAGGCCGCCGCAGCGCGCTGCTGGCCGGCCTGGCGCAGATCCTGCCGGATGCCGCGCTGCTGTGGAAGCCGGAAGACACCGTCCCCTATGAATGCGACGGCCTGGCCGCGTACCGCCAGGTGCCGATGGCCGTGGCCCTGCCCGACACCGAGGAACAGGTCTGCGCGATCCTGCGCCTGTGCCACAAGCTGGGCGTGCCGGTGGTGCCGCGCGGCGCCGGCACCAGCCTGTCGGGTGGCGCCATGCCGATCGCCGAGGGCCTGGTGCTGTCGCTGGCCAAGTTCAAGCGCATCCTGTCGGTCGATCCGTACTCGCGCACCGCGGTGGTCCAGCCGGGCGTGCGCAACCTGGCGATCTCCGACGCCGCCGCACCCCACAACCTGTACTACGCGCCGGACCCGTCCTCGCAGATCGCCTGCACCATCGGCGGCAACGTCAGCGAGAACTCCGGCGGCGTGCACTGCCTGAAGTACGGCCTGACCGTGCACAACGTGCTGCGCGTGCGCGCGGTGACGATGGAGGGCGAGGTGGTGGTGTTCGGCTCCGAGGCCCCCGACTCGCCGGGCCTGGACCTGCTGGCCGTGCTGATCGGCTCCGAAGGCATGCTGGCCGTGGTCACCGAGGTCACGGTGCGCCTGATCCCCAAGCCGCAGCTGGCGCAGGTGATCATGGCCTGCTTCGACGATGTCGAGAAAGGCGGCAATGCGGTGGCGGACGTGATCGCCGCCGGCATCATCCCGGCCGGACTGGAAATGATGGACAAGCCCGCCACCGCCGCGGTCGAGCAGTTCGTGCATGCGGGCTATGACCTGGATGCCGCCGCCATCCTGCTGTGCGAATCCGACGGCACCCCGGAAGAAGTGGCCGAGGAAATCGAACGCATGATCGCGGTGCTGACGGCATCGGGCTGCACCCGCATCGTGGTCTCGCAGAACGAAGCCGAGCGCCTGCGCTTCTGGAGCGGCCGCAAGAACGCCTTCCCCGCCGCCGGCCGGATCTCGCCGGACTACTACTGCATGGACGGCACCATTCCGCGCAAGCACATCGGCACGCTGCTCAGGCGCATCGAAGCCATGGAGCAAAAGTACGGCCTGCGCTGCATCAACGTGTTCCATGCCGGCGACGGCAACATGCACCCGCTGGTGCTGTTCGATGGCGCGGACCAGGACCAATGGCACCGCGCCGAGCTGTTCGGCGCCGACATCCTGGAAACCTGCGTGGAACTGGGCGGCACCGTCACCGGCGAGCACGGCGTGGGCGTGGAGAAGCTCAACTCGATGTGCGTGCAGTTCTCGCCCGCCGAGCGCGATGCCTTCTTCGGCGTCAAGGCCGCCTTCGACCCGGCGCGGCTGCTCAACCCGGACAAGGCCATCCCCACGCTGGCGCGCTGCGCGGAGTACGGCAAGATGCATGTGAAGCGGGGCCTGCTGCCGCACCCGGAACTGCCGCGCTTCTGAGCCACGCCATGTCCAGCCCACGCCGACGCCAGCAGCAGGAAGCGTTCGTCCGCCAGCGCCTGGGGCAGCCCGAGGCCGGCTGGCGCCAGCGCTGGTACACCATCATCTTCGAGGCCGATACCCGCGAGGGCCGGCTCTTCGATGTCGCGCTGCTGCTGGCCATCGTCGCCAGCGTGACGGTGGTGATGCTCGACAGCCTGCCCGCGGTGAACAACCGCCTGGGGCTGGCGTTCACCGTGCTGGAATGGATGTTCACGCTGTTCTTCACGGCCGAGTACGTGATGCGCATCCTGGTGGTGCGCCGGCCGTGGCGCTATGTGTTCAGCTTCTACGGCATCATCGACTTCGTCTCGATCATGCCGACCTGGCTGGCCTTCTTCCTGCCCGAGCTGCATTTCCTGATCGACGTGCGCCTGCTGCGGCTGCTGCGCGTGTTCCGGATCCTGAAGCTGACCGTGTACTTCGAGGAAGCCGAGATCCTGTACCGCGCGCTGGTCAACAGCCGCCGCAAGATCTTCGTGTTCCTGGGCACGGTGTTCATCATCACGGTGATCCTGGGCACGGTAATGTACGTGGTGGAAGGCCCGCAGCACGGCTTCACCAGCATCCCGGTCAGCATGTACTGGGCGGTGGTGACGCTGACCACCACGGGCTTCGGCGACATGGTGCCCAAGACCCCGCTGGGGCAGTTCATCACTTCGCTGACCATCCTGCTGGGCTACGGCATCATCGCCTTCCCCACCGGTATCGTCGGCGCCGAGCTGGCCGCCAGCATCCTGAAGCGGCCGCTCACCACGCGCACCTGCACCCATTGCCTGACCGAGGGCCACGAACCCGACGCCGGCTACTGCAAGCATTGCGGCAGCCAGCTGCCCGAATACCAGAACGACCGGCCGGAAGTGCCCGGCGGACCTGCCGGCTCCTGAGCCGGCCTTCCCTACCCCACGACGCATATGCAAGCCACCCTCGACGCCATCCGCGACGCCGTCAGGCAAGCCACCGAGACCCGCACCGCGCTGCGGCTGCGCGGCGGCGGCAGCAAGGACTTCTACGGCCAGCCCGCCGCGGGCCAGCTGCTGGACACGCGCGCCTATGCCGGCATCGTCGACTACGACCCGGCCGAGCTGGTGATCACCGCGCGCTGCGGCACGCCGCTGGCCGAGATCGAGGCGGCGCTGGCCGAGAAGCGCCAGATGCTGGCCTTCGAGCCGCCCCATTTCGCACTGCCGGGCCAGCCCAGCACCGCGACGCTGGGCGGCGCCGTGGCCGCGGGATTGTCGGGCCCGCGCCGGCAGTCGGTGGGCGCGCTGCGCGACTTCATGCTGGGCGCGCAGCTGATGGACGGCCGCGGCGAGGTGATGGACTTCGGCGGCCAGGTGATGAAGAACGTGGCGGGCTATGACGTGTCGCGGCTGCTGGCGGGCTCGCTCGGCACGCTCGGGCTGATCCTGCAGGTGTCGGTCAAGGTGCTGCCGGCACCGTTCGACGAGGCCACGCTGCGCTTCGAGCTGGCGCAGGCCGATGCCATCGAGCACCTGAACCGTTGGGGCGGCCAGCCGCTGCCGCTGGCGTCTTCGGCCTGGCACGCGGGCGTGCTGCACGTGCGCCTGGCCGGCGCCACCGCCGCCGTGCGCGCCGCGTGCGCCAGGCTGGGCGGCGAGCGCGTGGACGCTGCGGAAGCCGCGGCGCTGTGGCAATCGCTGCGCGAGCAGACCCACCCGTTCTTCGCCCCCGCCCAGGCGGGCCGCGCGCTGTGGCGCCTGGCCGTGCCCACCATCGCCGCGCCGCTGGCGCTGCCGGGCCCACAGCTGATCGAATGGGGCGGCGGCCAGCGCTGGTGGCTGCCCGAGGACGGCACTGACAAGACCGATGCCGAAAGCGTGCGCGCCGTGGCGCAGGCCGCCGGCGGCCATGCCACGCTGTTCCGCAATGGCGACAAGTCAGTGGGCGTGTTCACGCCGCTGGCCTCGCCGCTGGCCGCGATCCACCGCCGCCTGAAAGAGACCTTCGACCCGGCCGGCATCTTCAACCCGCAGCGCATGTACCCCGGGCTCTGACCCGGCACGTCCAGGCATCCCCCCGGCACAACCTCCCCACACCATGCAAACGAACCTGGCCGATTTTCTTCGCAACACGCCCGAAGGCGAGGAAGCCAAATCCATCGTCGGCAACTGCGTGCATTGCGGCTTCTGCACCGCCACCTGCCCCACCTACCAGTTGCTCGGCGATGAGCTGGACGGCCCGCGCGGGCGCATCTACCTGATGAAGCAGGTGCTGGAAGGCCATGCCATCACCGAAAGCACGCGCCTGCACCTGGACCGCTGCCTGACCTGCCGCAACTGCGAATCGACCTGCCCGTCGGGCGTGCGCTACGGCCGCCTGGTCGATATCGGCCGCAAGCTGGTCGACGACAAGCTCGAGGCCGAAGGCGTGCAGCGCCCCGCCCGCGAGCGCATCGCGCGCTGGGTGCTGCGCGAGGGGCTGACGCGCCCTGCGCTGTTCGGCACGGCGCTGCGCCTGGGCCAGATGGTGCGGCCGCTGCTGCCGGGCACGCTGCGCAACAAGGTGCCGGCGCTGTCCAGCACCGCCGCGCCCGGCACGTGGCCGCGCAATGCGCATGCACGCAAGATGTTGTTGCTCGACGGCTGCGTGCAGCCGGCAATGTCGCCCAACATCAATGCCGCAACTGCGCGTGTGTTCGACCGTGTCGGCGTACAACTGCTGGTGGCGCGCGAAGCCGGCTGCTGCGGCGCGATCCGCTTCCACACCGGCGACCACGACGGCGGCCTCGACAATATGCGCCGCAATATCGATGCCTGGTGGCCGCATATCGAGGACGGCGCCGAGGCCATCGTGATGACCGCCTCGGGCTGCGGCGCGATGGTCAAGGACTACGGCCACCTGCTGCGCAACGATCCGAAGTACGCCGAGCGCGCCCGCCGCGTCTCGGCGCTGACGCGCGACCTGTCCGAAGTCTTGCCGGACTTTGCCGACGAGCTGCACACCCTGGCCGGCGCGGTCCCGCGCGACAACCGGCGCGTGGCTTACCACCCGCCCTGCACGCTGCAGCACGGCCAGCAGATCCGCGGCAAAGTCGAAGCGCTCTTGACCGGCCTCGGCGTCGAAGTCAAACTCTGCGCTGACAGCCACCTGTGCTGCGGCTCGGCGGGCACTTATTCGGTGTTGCAGCCGGAACTGGCCTACCGCCTGCGCGACGACAAGCTCGCCAAACTGCAGGCCACGCAGCCCGAAGCCATCGTCTCGGCCAATATCGGCTGCATCGCGCACCTGCAGGGCGGCACCGGCACCCCGGTGATGCACTGGATCGAACTGGTCGACAAGATGCTCGGCTAGCGCGGGCGGGCAGCATGGGCGGCAGCGCGCATCCCTTCCGGACGCGCGCCGCGCACCTGCGACCAAACGCCACGCCCCCATGCTCCAGACCTTTGCAATCCTGTTGGTTTTCCAGTCCATCGGTGAGGTGATCAGCTACGCGCTGACCCTGCCGGTGCCCGGCCCCGTGCTGGGTATGATCCTGCTGTTCGGCTGGCTCGCCTTCGACGACCGCCTGCTGCCCATCATCCAGGGCACCACCACTGAGCTGCTCAAGCACCTGTCGCTGCTGTTCGTGCCGGCCGGCGTCGGCATCATGGTCCATGCCAACCGCATCGAGGGCGAATGGATGCCGATCCTGGTGGCGCTGGTGGTGTCCACCTGGCTGGCCATCGCCACCACCGCCGTGGTCACGCGCATGCTGATGCGCAAGCGCGCCGATGTCCCGCCCGCCGATGCGAAAGGAGAGCAGGCATGATGACGCCCCGCCTCAACGAGATCTGGGTCTACCTGGCCGCGAGCCCGCTGGTCGGGCTGACCGCCACGCTGCTGGCCTACGTCTTTGCCTTCCGCATCTATGAGCGTTCGCGCTTCTCGCCGCTGGCCAACCCGGTGATGATCGCGGTGGCGCTGCTGGTCACGGTGCTGACCGTCACCGGCACGCCCTACAAGACCTACTTCGACGGCGCGCAGTTCGTGCACTTCCTGCTGGGGCCGGCCACGGTGGCACTGGCGGTGCCGCTGTACCTGCAGCTGCCCAAGCTGCGCACCCATGTGTTCCCGCTGCTGGCAGGACTGGTGGCGGGCTCGGTGGTGGCGGTGGTGTCGGCGGTGGGAATTGCCTGGCTGCTGGGCGCATCGCCCGAGACCGTGCGCTCGCTCGCGCCCAAGTCGGTGACGATCCCGATCGCCATGGGCGTGGCCGAGAAGATCGGCGGGCTGCCCTCGCTGACCGCGGTGCTGGTGATGGCCACCGGCATCATCGGCGCGGTCAGCGCCACCAGCGTGCTGAACCTGCTGCGCATCCGCGACTACAGCGTGCGCGGTTTCGCCACCGGCGTGGCGGCCCACGGCATCGGCACCGCTCGCGCCTTCCAGGTCAACCAGGAAGCCGGCGCCTTTGCCGCGCTGGGCATGGGCCTGAACGGCGTGCTGACGGCGATCATGGTGCCGGTGATGGCGGCGTGGATGCCACACTGACACGCTCCTGACAGCACGCTGTCAGCAGCCCCCGCGCATGATGCGAGCTCCCCACTCCCCTTCACCTGGAACCAAGGAGTCTGTCATGAGCAACCGTCTGATCAACTGGCTGGAAATCCCCGTCGTCGACATGAGCCGCGCGGTCGGCTTCTACGAGCAGGTGTTCAATATCCAGCTGCGCCGCGAGACCATGAGCCAGGTCGACATGGCCGTGTTCCCCCACCCCGACCCGGGCGGCGCGCTGGTCGCCGGCGAGGGCTATCGCCCCAGCAACTACTACGGCGCGGTGCCGTACCTGCATGCGCCGGAACTGGATGTGCTGCTGGAGCGCGCCGCGCGCGCCGGCGGCAAGACGGTGTTCGGGCCGCTGCGCCTGCCGGGCGAGATCGGCCGCATCGCCCATATCACCGACAGCGAAGGCAACCGCATCGGGCTGCACGAGCCCGTGGCCGCCTGACCCCGATGGCAAGCCGCCCCCGATGAGCCGCCGCGCCGACCGCCTGTTCCAGATCGTGCAGGTGCTGCGCGGCCGCCGCCTGACCACGGCGGCGCTGCTGGCGCAGCGGCTCGGGGTATCGGAACGCACCGTCTACCGTGATATCCAGGCGCTGTCGCTGTCAGGCGTGCCGGTCGAGGGCGAGGCCGGCATCGGCTACCGGCTGCGCGCCGACTTCGATGTCCCGCCGCTGATGTTCACCGCCATGGAAGTCGAAGCACTGGTCGCCGGCCTGCGCCTCCTGAAAGCCTGGGGCGGCGGCGCGCTGGCCGCCGCGGCCGATCCCGCGCTGGAAAAACTGATGGCCGCGCTGCCGCCGCCGCGCCGGCTGGCAGCGCAGCAAAGCCGCGTGTTCGCGCCGGAATACGTCAACCAGGCGCATGTGCGCGAGGCCTTCGACGTGGTACACGGGGCGCTGGGCGAACAGAAATTGCTGCTGCTCGACTATTGCGACGTGCAGCAGCGCATCACCGAACGCGTGGTGATGCCGCTGGGCCTGTTCTTCTGGGGCAATGCCTGGTTGCTGGCGACGTGGTGCACCACGCGCTCGGACTATCGCAGCTTCCGGCTGGACCGCTGCCGCGCCATCCGCATGCTGGACGACCATTTCCACGAAACGCCCGACCGCTCGCTCAACGGTTTCCTGCGCGCGGTGCGCGCCAGCGGCACCTAGTCCCGCTCAGGCAGCCGGGTCGGACAGCAGCATCTCGATATCGGCGCGCAGCTCGTCGGGCTTGGTGGTCGGTGCATAGCGCTTGAACACCGTGCCGTCGCGGCGCAGCAGGAACTTGGTGAAGTTCCATTTGATGCCCTGGGTACCGAGCACGCCACGCTTTTCCGTGGTCAGCCACTGGTACAGCGGATGGGCGTCGGCACCGTTCACGTCGATCTTGGCGAACATCGGGAAGCGCACCGCAAAGCGCGTTTCGCAGAACTGGCCGATCTGCTGCGCATCGCCCGGCTCCTGCTTGCCGAACTGGTTGCACGGGAAGCCCAGCACCTCCAGGCCGCGCTCGTGGTATTCGTCGTAGAGCTTCTGCAGGCCCTCGTACTGCGGCGTGAACCCGCATTCGCTGGCGGTGTTGACGACCAGCATCACCTTGCCCTGGAACTGCGACAGCGGTACCGGCTGGCCGGCCAGCGAGTTGGCTTCGAACTGGTAGACATTGCTCATGGCAGACTCCTGGGGCCGGAACTGGCCCTTGCGTGGCCCAAGCATAACGCCATGCGCATCACCGTGCACGAATCAGATGACATTGAGATGCTCGGTGCCGGCACCCAGGTCGGTGTCCTTGGCGCTCGCGCTGTGCAGCTTGATCATCAGGCGCAGGTCGTTGAGCGAGTCGGCATTGCGCAGCGCGTCCTCGTAGGTGATCTTGCCTTCCTCGTACAGGTCGAACAGCGCCTGGTCGAACGAGACCATGCCCTGCTCGCGCGACTTCTTGATGACTTCCTTGAGCTCGTGGATCTCGCCCTTGAAGATCAGGTCGGCCACCAGCGGCGTGCCGATCATGATCTCCACCGCCGGCACGCGCCCCTTTTTGCCGGCGCGCGGCAGCAGGCGCTGCGAGATCATCGCCTTCAGGTTCAGCGACAGGTCGATCAGCAGCTGCTGGCGCTTTTCCTCGGGGAAGAAGTTGACCACGCGGTCGATCGCCTGGTTGGCATTGTTGGCGTGCAGCGTGGCCAGGCACAGGTGGCCGGTCTCGGCGTACTGCATCGCGTACTCCATGGTCTCGCGGTCACGGATTTCGCCGATCAGGATCACGTCGGGCGCCTGGCGCAGCGTGTTCTTCAGCGCCACGTGCCAGGACTCGGTATCGATGCCGACCTCGCGCTGCGTGACGATGCAGTTCTGGTGCGCATGCACGTACTCGATCGGATCCTCGATGGTGATGATATGGCCGTACGAATGCGCGTTGCGGTGATCCAGCATTGCCGCCAGCGTGGTCGACTTGCCCGAGCCGGTGGCGCCGGTCACGATCACCAGCCCGCGCTTGGCCATCACCACCTCATGCAGCGTCGCCGGCAGGTCCAGGTCGGCCACCGAGGGAATGCGCGTATTGATGGTGCGCACCACCATGCCGGCCTTGCCCTGCTGGATAAAGGCCGACACGCGGAAGCGCCCGGCCTTGGGCGCGGTGATCGCGAAATTGCATTCGCGGCTGGTGTCGAAGTCCTGCACCTGGCGCTCGTTCATCACCGAGCGCACCAGGCCCAGCGCCTGGGTCGGGTTCAGCGGCTGCTGCGACACCGGCTTGATCTTGCCGTCGACCTTGATCGCCGGCGGGAAGTCAGAGGTAATGAACAGGTCCGAGCCGCGGTTGCTGACCATCAGCTCCAGCAGGTCGTTGATGTACTTGGCGGCGGATTCGCGATCGAGCATGTCGGTGTCCTGCTGGGGAGCGGGCCTCAGCCCATGAACGCGTCGGGGTTCTTGGCGATGGCGCGCGCGTCGTTGTAGCTGATGACGCTGCGCTTGATCAGGTCAGACAGGCACTGGTCCAGCGTCTGCATGCCCAGCCCGCTGCTGGTCTGCATCATCGAGTACATCTGCGCGATCTTGTTCTCGCGGATCAGGTGGCGGATCGCGGGCGTGGCGATCATGATCTCGTGCGCGGCGGTGCGGCCATTGCCGTCGCGCGTCTTCAGCAGCGTCTGCGAGATCACCGCCTCCAGCGATTCCGACAGCATGGTGCGCACCATGTCCTTCTCTTCGGGCGGGAACACATCGACCACGCGGTCGATGGTCTTGGCCGCTGAGCTGGTGTGCAGCGTGCCGAAGACCAGGTGGCCGGTCTCGGCCGCGGTCAGCGCCAGGCGGATGGTTTCCAGGTCGCGCAGCTCACCCACCAGGATCACGTCCGGGTCTTCACGCAGTGCCGAGCGCAACGCGTTGGCAAACGAATGCGTGTGCGGCCCCAGCTCGCGCTGGTTGATCAGGCTCTTCTTGGAGCTGTGCACGAATTCGATCGGGTCCTCCACCGTGAGGATGTGGCCCATGTCGCTTTCGTTGCGATGGTCGACCATCGCCGCCAGCGTGGTGGACTTGCCCGAGCCGGTCGGGCCCGTCACCAGCACCAGCCCGCGCGGCTTCATGCACAGGTCGGCAAACACCGCGGGCGCGCGCAGCTCTTCGAGCGTGAGCACCTTGGAGGGAATGGTACGGAACACCGCGGCGGCGCCGCGCTGGGTGTTATAGGCATTGACCCGGAAGCGGGACAGGCCGGCGATCTCGAACGAGAAATCGATTTCGAGGCGTTCTTCGTAGGCCTTGCGCTGGGTGTCGCTCATGATGTCGTACACCATGGCGTGGACATCCTTGTGCGTCATCGAGGCGATGTTGATCCGGCGCATGTCGCCGTGGATCCGCACCATCGGCGGCATGTCCGCGGAGAGATGAAGATCAGACGCCTTGTTCTTGACAGCGAAAGCCAATAGCTGCGCGATGTCCATCTATAATGACCCCACCCTAGTTATCAGTACTTTGCGTACTTTCTTTTGTATGTTCGCCGGATTATGTCTGTAATTGCCGCCAACTTGCAAGCCGTTCACCAGCGCATCGCGGCGGCCGCACAACAAGCCGGCAGACAGCCCGCGGACATCGCCCTGCTGGCGGTTTCCAAGACCGTTCCCCCCGACCGCATAAGGGCCGCATACGCCGCCGGACAGGTCGCTTTCGGCGAAAACTACGTCCAGGAAGGCGTCGACAAGATCGCCGCGCTGGCCGACCTGCGCCACCGCCTGCAATGGCATTTCATCGGCCCGCTGCAGAGCAACAAGACCCGCCTGGTGGCGGAGCATTTCGACTGGGTGCACGCCGTCGACCGGCTCAGGATCGCCGAGCGGCTGTCGGCCCAGCGCCCGGCCGGCATGGCCGCGCTGCAGGTCTGCATCCAGGTCAATATCAGCGGCGAAGCCAGCAAGAGCGGCGTCGCCCCGGCAGAGGTGCCCGGCCTGGCACATGCCGTCGCCGCGCTGCCAGGCCTGCGCCTGCGCGGGCTGATGGCCATCCCCGAGCCCGAGCACGACCCCGCCGCGCAGCGCCGCCCGTTCGCGGCCATGCGCGCCATGCTGCAGGCGCTGCGCACCGACGGCCTGGACCTCGACACGCTGTCGATGGGCATGTCGGGCGACATGGAAGCCGCCATCGCCGAGGGCGCCACGCTGGTGCGGATCGGCACCGCCATTTTCGGAGCGCGCCAATACCCGTAGTCCGGCGCGCCCAGTCCATTCCCTTCAAGCCCCCCAACGGATCTCCATGCTCGATACCCTTACCTTTGGCTTTCTCGGCGGCGGCAACATGGCCACCGCACTGATCGGCGGCCTGATCGCCCGCGGCGTGCCGGCCGGCTCGATCCGCGTGGTCGACCCCTTCCCCGAGGCCCAGCAACGCCTGGCGCGCGACCTCGGCGTGCATGCCGCCGGCGCGCCGGATGCCGCCTTCGGCGCCTGCGACGTGCTGGTGCTGGCGGTCAAGCCGCAGCAGTTCCGCGACGCCGCGGCGCAGCTGCTGCCGATCCTGCCGGCCAGCGGCAAGGGCAACCTGGTGATCAGCGTGGCCGCCGGCATCCGGCTGCAGGACATGGAGCGCTGGCTGGACGGGCGCGCCCGGCTGGTGCGGGCGATGCCGAATACGCCGGCGCTGGCCGGCATGGGCATGACCGGGCTGGCCGCGCCGGCCGGGCTGTCGGCCGAAGACCGCGCGATCGCCAGCGCGGTGGCCGAGGCCGTCGGCAAGTGCGTATGGGTGGATGGGGATGACCAGATCGATGCGGTCACCGCCATTTCCGGCAGTGGGCCGGCCTATGTCTTCTACTTTATCGAAGCGATGGAACGCGCCGCCACCGAGCTGGGCCTGACGGCGGAGCAAGGCCGCGAACTGGCGGTAGAGACCTTCCGTGGCGCTGCTACCCTGGCCGGGCAGTCTTCCGAGCCGGTGTCGACGCTGCGTGAGCGCGTGACGTCCAAGGGCGGCACGACGTATGCGGCGCTGACGGCGATGGAGGCTTCGGGCATTGGTGATGCCTTCGTGCGCGCGATGCATGCTGCCGCGGCGCGGGGCAAGGAGATGGGGGCGGAGTTCGGGAAGGATTGAGGCGCGGCCAAACCGCGGGCGCTCTGACCTGGCCGCCGCCCCATGTGAACGCTCCCCTCTCCCGCAAGCGGGAGAGGGGAGAAAACCAGCGGGATCTAATCAGCGAATTGCATAAGCCACCGCCGTCCCCGCAAACACACAGGCCCCCAGCCAGTTGTTATGCCGGAACGCCGCGAAACACCGCATCCGGTCGCGGTCACGAATCAGCGTGTAATGATACCCGGCGCAACCCGCAGCCGCCGCCAGCCCCACCCAGT
>NZ_JBYSZW010000088.1:0-19830 GCF_058787575.1 Cupriavidus sp. FW305-3-2-15-C-LB2 | reverse complement strand
CGCGCCGCCCGAGTTGCCCGGGTTGATGGCCGCGTCGGTCTGGATGAAGTTCTCGAAGGTGTTGATGCCAAGGTGGCTGCGACCCAGCGCCGAGACAATGCCCATCGTCACCGTCTGGCCGACGCCGAACGGGTTGCCGATGGCCAGCACCACGTCACCGACCTTTACGTTCTCGAGCCGGCCCAGCGTGATCGCGGGCAGGTCCTTGAGCGTCACTTTCAGCACGGCCAGGTCGGTTTCCGGGTCGGAGCCCACCACCTTGGCGTTGGCCTTGCGGCCGTCGGTCAGCGCGATCTCGATTTCATCGGCGCCGTCGACCACGTGGTGGTTGGTTAGAATGTAACCCTCGGCGCTGACAATGACGCCGGACCCCAAGCTGGAGACCGGCTCCTGCCGCTCAGGCAGGCGGTCGCCAAAGAAGAAGCGGAACCACGGATCCTCGGCCTGCGGGTTGGGCGAGCGCTTGTTGCCGTTCTTGCTGGTAAAGATATTGACCACGGCCGGCATGGCCATCTGGGCGGCTTCGCTGTAAGACCCTTCGGCGGCAGGACCGGACACGTTGGGCACGACTTCCTTGAGCGCCACGATGGGCGAACCGGACTGGACCGCGACGCGCCCCCTCTGCAGCCAATCAGGCTTGAGCGTTGCCACGACGAACCAGACCGCCAGCACGACGGTGACAGCCTGGGCAAAGAACAGCCAAAAGCGCCGCAACATATTGGAGTTTTGAGCAGAAAATGAAAACAAAAGAGCTTGAATTGTACTTGAATGACCTGTTGGAAGTTTCCCGCTACAAGGACTATTGTCCCAACGGGCTGCAAGTGCAAGGTCGCTCGGAGATCACACACATCGTGACGGGAGTGACTGCAAGCCTGGCATTGGTCGATGCCGCAATCGAAGCGGGGGCCGACGCCATCCTCGTCCATCACGGCTACTTCTGGAAAAACGAAGATGCACGCGTGGTCGGGCAGAAGCACGCTCGTCTGAAGCGCCTGCTTGGCGCGGACGTCAACCTGTTCGCCTTCCACCTGCCCCTGGACAACCACCCGGAGTTCGGCAACAACGCCCAGCTCGGGCTGCAGCTCGGCTTTACCCCGACCGGCCGCTTCAGCGACGACCAGCTCGGCTGGACCGGCACGCTGCCCGCGCCGATGCCGCTCTCCGCGCTGGCCGCGCACGTTGGTGGCGTACTGGGGCGCGAGCCGCTGGCCATCGGTGAGCCGGACCAGATGATCCGCACCGTCGGCTGGTGCACGGGCGGGGCGCAAGGCTATTTCGATGCCGCGGTGGCCGCGGGTGTCGATGCCTACCTGAGCGGCGAAGTCTCGGAGCAGACCACGCACCTGGCGCGTGAAAGCGGCGTGGCTTACCTTGCCGCCGGCCATCACGCCACCGAGCGCTACGGCATCCGCTCGCTCGGCGAGCATGTGGCCGAACGCTTTGGCCTGCTCCATACGTTTATCGATATTCCTAATCCCGTCTGATCTGACGCAAAACAAAACGGCCCCATCGGGGCCGTTTTATCTTCTGGGGTCGGCGCGCATATGGCGCACCAGTCAGCGGGTCTTCAGGCTGTCGCGGATTTCACGCAGCAGCACGACTTCCTCGGGCGGTGCGGCGGGCGCTGCTTCCGGTTCCGCGGCGCGCATCCTGTTAAAGGCACGCACCATCAGGAAGATGATGAAGGCCAGGATCAGGAAGTTGACAACGATGGTCAGGAAATTGCCGTAGGCGAACACGGGCACGCCGGCCTTCTTCAAGGCATCGAGCGTAGTGGGAGTTCCGGGTGGGGGATCCGCCAGCACGATGAACATGCTGGAGAAGTCCAGCTTGCCGATCACGCGGCCTACCAACGGCATGATCAGGTCGTTGACCACTGAATCCACGATCTTGCCGAAAGCCGCGCCGATGATCACACCGACCGCGAGGTCGATGACGTTGCCGCGTACGGCAAAGGTTCTGAATTCCGAGATCATGCCCATGGGGGGTTCTCCTTCTTGTCGCTAGCGATGAACGGTTTCAAGCTCGAAGCCTGCCGCATCACTCACCGGAAAGCAAGCACCGAAGCCGCTTTCCGGGTTGCACGTCCGATAATCGCGCATGGCCGTGGCATTTTCTGCCTATCTAGTGCGCTGGTGTCTAAGGTACACTTTATGGTTGACGCAAAATCTAAATTGACTTCCCCTGGGGTTTGGAATGAGTGACCAGCAAGACGTGAAGAGCGTGGATAAGGGTCGCCGCAATTGGTTGATCGCGACATCCGTCGCTGGCGGCGTCGGAGGCGTAGCGGTAGCGGTTCCTTTCGTCAGTACTTTTGCACCATCGGAGAAGGCCAAAGCCGCGGGTGCTCCAGTCGAGGCGGATATTGGCGCGCTGAAGCCAGGCGAGATGATGACTGTCGAATGGCGCGGCAAGCCGGTCTGGATCATGCGGCGCACGGACGAACAACTGGCGTCGCTGAAGAAGACGGACGGCGAGGTGGCCGATCCCAATTCCGAGATTGCATTCACCATGCAGACGCCTGAATACTGCAAGAACGAAACCCGTTCGCGCGCAGAACACAAGGACGTCCTGGTCGTGGTGGGTATCTGTTCCCACCTGGGCTGCTCGCCGTCGGGCCCCTTCGCTGCCGGTGCCAATTCCCAGCTCGGCTCCGATCCCGGTTTCCTTTGCCCCTGCCACGGGTCGACCTTTGACCTCGCCGGGCGCGTCTTCAAGAACAAGCCGGCTCCGCAGAATCTCGATGTTCCCCCCTACCAGTTCCTGACCGACAGCAAGATCGTGATCGGCAAGGACGAGAAAGGAGAAGCCTGATCATGGCGGCCGAAAAACAAGTCAAGACGACCGGCCTGCTGGGCTGGATCGACGCCCGCTTCCCCGCAACCCAGCTGTGGGAAGACCACCTCTCCAAGTACTACGCGCCGAAGAACTTCAACTTCTGGTACTTCTTCGGTTCGCTGGCGCTGCTGGTGCTGGTGATCCAGATCGTCACCGGCATCTTCCTGGTGATGAACTACAAGCCCGACGGCACTCTGAACGCCGCCGGCATTCCCGTGGCCTTCGCCAGCGTGGAATACATCATGCGCGAAGTCCCCTGGGGCTGGCTGGTGCGCTACATGCACTCGACCGGCGCCTCGGCCTTCTTCGTGGTGGTCTACCTGCATATGTTCCGGGGCCTGCTGTACGGTTCGTACCGCAAGCCGCGCGAGCTGGTCTGGATCTTCGGCTGCCTGATCTTCCTGTGCCTGATGGCGGAAGCCTTCATGGGCTACCTGTTGCCATGGGGCCAGATGTCGTACTGGGGCGCCCAGGTGATCGTGAACCTGTTCTCGGCGATTCCCGTGATCGGCCAGGACCTGTCGCTGTTCATCCGCGGTGACTACGTGGTGAGCGATGCAACGCTGAACCGCTTCTTCTCGTTCCACGTCATCGCCGTGCCGCTGGTGCTGCTGGCGCTGGTCATTGCCCACATCATCGCGCTGCACGAAGTGGGTTCGAACAACCCGGACGGCGTCGAGATCAAGGCCAAGAAGGATGAGAACGGCATCCCGCTGGACGGCATCCCGTTCCACCCGTACTACTCGGTGCACGACACGCTGGGCGTTGCCGGCTTCCTGCTCCTGTTCTCGGCCGTGATCTTCTTCTTCCCGGAAGTGGGCGGCTATTTCCTGGAACACAACAACTTCTTCCCGGCTGACCCGCTGAAAACCCCGCCGCATATCGCGCCGGTGTGGTACTTCACGCCGTTCTACTCGATGCTGCGTGCCACCACGTCGAACTTCCTGCCGATCCTGTGGGTGTTCTTCGCGCTGCTGCTCGGCATGGTGTTCCTGCGCAGCAAGGATGCGCGCGTGAAGATCGGCGCCATCGCCGTCGCGGTGATCCTGGCCGTGGGCTTCTACTTCATCGACGCCAAGTTCTGGGGCGTGCTGGTGATGGGCGGCTCGGTGGTGATCCTGTTCTTCCTGCCGTGGCTGGACCACTCGCCGGTCAAGTCCATCCGCTATCGTCCTGCCTTCCACAAGACCATCCTGGCCGTCTTCGTGGTGGTGTTCCTGGTGCTCGGCTATCTTGGCGTGCAACCGCCGTCGCCGGTCGGTGAGAAGGTGTCGCAGCTCGGTACGCTGCTGTACTTCGCCTTCTTCCTGACCATGCCGCTGTGGAGCCGTGTCGGCGAGTTCAAGCCGGTCCCGGAGCGTGTCACGTTCCACCCGCACTGAGCGAAGCGAACCCCGACAAGAGCACAAGGACACAAGATGAAAAAGCTGCTTTCGATCCTCGCGCTGGCCGGCGCCTGCTTTGCCGGCGCGCCTGCCATGGCATCCGAGGGGGGCTTCCCCCTTGAGCCGGCACCGGTGAACACCGCTGACCTGTCGTCGCTGCAGCGCGGCGCCAAGCTGTTCGTCAACTACTGCCTGAACTGCCACGGCGCATCGATGATGCGTTACAACCGGCTCAAGGACATCGGCCTGACCGACGACCAGATCCGCGAGAACCTGCTGTTCAGCGCGGACAAGGTTGGCGAGACCATGACCATCGCCATGCAGCCGAAGGAGGCCAAGGCCTTCTTCGGTGCGCAGCCGCCGGACCTGTCGGTGATCGCCCGCGCCCGCGGTGACGACTGGCTCTACACCTACCTGCGCACGTTCTACCGTGACGACAGCCGCGCCACCGGCTGGAACAACCTGGTGTTCCCGAGCGTCGGCATGCCGCACGTGCTGTGGGAACTGCAGGGCCAGCGCGCCGCCAAGTTCACGGAAGTGGAAGAGCACGGCGAGAAGGTGCACAAGTTTGCCGGCTTCGAGCAACTGAGCCCGGGCAAGCTGAGCAAGGTCGAGTACGACCAGGCCGCCGCTGACCTGGTCAGCTTCCTGGACTGGATGGCCGAGCCGGCGCAGAACCACCGCAAGCGCCTGGGCGTCTGGGTGCTGCTGTTCCTGGGCGTGTTCACTGTCTTTGCCTGGCGCCTCAACGCCGCGTACTGGAAGGACGTGAAGTAAAGGCATGCCAGGGCCCGAATCCGGGCCCGGACAAGGCAAAGGCCAGGGGTGGCCGCTGCGAAAGCAGCACCGCCCCTGGCCTTTTCTCTTGGAAAACCTGCCGAAGCGGGCCAATAAAGTGCGTCATTTGCCACTAATTTGCTTTCTGGTGGTCGACTTTGGCAGAATGGCAGACCTTACTGTCCGACCCTGCTTCGGCTAAGCCCAAGGAATCCAACCATGATGGTGTTGTATTCGGGTACGACTTGCCCGTTTTCCCAACGTTGCCGCCTTGTCCTGTTTGAAAAGGGCATGGATTTTGAAATCCGCGACGTCGACCTGTTCAACAAGCCCGAAGATATTTCGGTGATGAACCCGTACGGCCAGGTGCCCATCCTGGTCGAGCGCGACCTCATCCTGTATGAGTCGAACATCATCAACGAATACATCGACGAGCGCTTCCCGCACCCGCAGCTGATGCCGGCCGATCCGGTGCAGCGTGCCCGCGCCCGCCTGTTCCTGTTCAACTTCGAAAAGGAACTGTTCACCCACGTCTACACGCTGGAGAATGAAAAGGGCAAGGCCGCGGAGAAGAACCACGAACGCGCCCGCGCTGCGATCCGCGACCGCCTGACGCAGCTCGCGCCGATCTTCGTCAAAAACAAGTACATGCTGGGCGAAGAGTTCTCGATGCTCGACGTCGCCATCGCGCCGCTGCTGTGGCGCCTGGACCACTACGGCATTGAGCTGTCGAAGAACGCCGCGCCGCTGCTGAAGTATGCTGAACGCATTTTCAGCCGTCCCGCGTACATCGAAGCGCTCACCCCGTCCGAAAAGGTGATGCGCCGCTAACCGGCACCGGCCCGAAGGCATCCGCCCTCGGGCCACTACGGCGCCATTGGAAGCACAATGCCTGAAACCTCCACCAAGCCCTACCTGATTCGCGCCATCTATGAATGGTGCACGGACAACGGCTTCACGCCGTACATCGCCGTCTTCGTCGACGCCAACACCAGCGTGCCGCGCGAGTTCGTCAAGAACAACGAGATCGTGCTCAACGTCAGCTTCGACGCCACCAGCGGCCTGGACATGGGCAACGAGTGGATCACCTTCAGCGCACGCTTTGGCGGCGTCTCGCGCAAGATCGACGTCCCCGTCGAGAACGTGCTGGCCATCTACGCCCGTGAAAACGGGCAGGGCATGGCCTTCCCGGTCGAACGCAGCCTGCCGGAAACCCAGGCCGCCACCGAGCGCGAAAACAACCCGCCGCCCAAGCTGGCCCCGGTGGAAGCCGAGACCTCGGCAACTACCACCGACTCCGGCCCCGGCGACGACGACACGCCACCCCCGGTGCCCCGCATTGGCAGCAAGAAGCCCGCACTGAAAGTGGTGAAGTAAGCCATCCCAAAGCGGACCGCAATGCAGTAGAATCGCGGTCTGCACCAGACATGCCGGCTTAGCTCATCAGGTAGAGCAGTTGATTTGTAATCATCAGGTGGCGGGTTCGAGTCCTGCAGCCGGCACCATATAAAACAAGGGGTTACGTGAATTTCACGTAACCCCTTGTGCTTTCTGGGCGCTGAAAAGTACATTTTCGGTACAGTCAGCTCTCAGAACAGGTACATGGCAACCATCGTCAAGACACCTTCCGGCACCTGGAAGGCGGTCATTCGCAAGATCGGCTGGCCGACCACGGCCAAGACATTTCGCACCAAGCGCGACGCCGAGGATTGGGCGCGACGGACCGAGGATGAGATGGTCCGAGGGGTGTACCTGTCTCGCGCACCGTCTGAAAAGCTCACCGTATCCGCTGCCTTGAAGCGTTACATGGAGGAGGTGTCGATCACTAAGAAGCCCACCACCCAGCGCAGCGAGCGCTTTACCTCCCAGCACTTGGATGCCTTCTTCGGGAAGTATTCAATGGCGGCAGTCAGTGCCGACCTGGTGGCCAGGTACCGTGATGAGCGTTTGGCTGCTGGAAAGTCGAACAACACGGTGCGCATCGAGTTGGCGATGCTTGGGCACCTTTTCCGCATCGCGATCCAAGAGTGGGGCATCGGGCTAACCTTCAATCCGGTCGCAAACATCCGAAAGCCTAGTCCTGGGCCAGGACGCAATCGCCGCCTGAGCGCTGACGAGCAGAAGCTGCTGTTCACCGCCGCGGAGTCGCACAGCAACCCCATGCTTGGATGGATCGTTCACCTCGCAGTAGAAACTGGAATGCGGTCCTCCGAGATCACAGGCCTGCGCCGTTCCCAGATTGACCTGCGGCGGCGCGTTGTAACGCTCGTGGATACGAAGAATGGATCTGCCAGGGTGGTGCCTCTGACGCGTGCTGCCACCGCGGTTCTCCAGCAGGCAATCGACAACCCAGTTCGTCCCATTGACACGGATCTCATCTTTTTTGGTGAGCCGGGTAGGGATGGTCGGCGCGCGCCCTACGTATTCCAGAAGCTTTGGGCCCAGATCACCGCAGACATAGGCCTCGGCGACCTGCACTTCCATGATCTGCGGCATGAGGCCGTGAGTAGGCTGGTGGAGGCAGGGCTGAGCGACCAGGAGGTGGCGGCAATCAGTGGCCACAAGTCGATGCAGATGCTGAAGCGATATACGCATCTTCGCGCCGAAGATCTGGTGGTGAAAATGGATCGGCTAAGGGCTAACTGAACGGCCAAGCGAACGTGGTCAACCGGCTCGCACTGGAGACGCAACCGCTTCGGTTGGTGGTTAGGGCGTGGACTGACTTGCGTCCATTGCCTGTGGATATCCTGTGAAGATGCTGGGGATATTTCCCCCTATTTGGGGACGTTTCACCCCCTAAACTGGGACATATGACCCCCTAAATGGGGACATATCGCCCCGCATTCCCAAGCCAGGCAAGGGTTTCAGTGACGTAAACGTTGTTTAAAGGTTTACTAAAAGTTGTTGATAAGGAACGTGGCCTGCAGGCGCCGGCATGATCGCCGCCGTCTACCATATGTCCCCAAATAGGGGGGCGGATGAGCGTTAGTTTCCGAAGATCGTAATGGTCGTGACACAAATAACCAAATAACGCGGCCCATTGGCAATTTAAGTGCTGTTTTCTGCCGTGTGCCCGCATTCCTCCCCCTTGATGGGGACAAATTACCAATCGGGAGTGTGATCGAAGTGACTTAGGCCTGACTTATGGCCACGGTCAAGATCGACAGAGCCTGCTCATTTGTAGGCGGAATACAGCGCCAAAGCAGCGTACCGACGAGCCTGTTGTGGCCTCCATTCGAGAAGATGCAAGAACGGATTCTCAACGAACATGCCTACGTTAAAGGGCCCGTGAGGGCGGTACGCATGCTGGATTGCCTGGCGGTGGCGTCGGTCTGATGAAATTCTCTCCTGCTCTAGCCCCACGATGTAGCTCGACAGGTCATCAAAAACGCCCCAGGCGCGTAACAGAGGATGGAGGCCTGCTAGTGCAAGCCTTACGCATAGGTACGCCCTTAGCCCATGCTCTGCCAGAAAGCCACGGGCATGGCCTTTCAGGCGATATAGGACCAGCGCTCGACTAAGGTCTTCGATCGTAGTGGCCACGCCGCAATCGTAGTTGCCATACAGGCGCATTTCCAAGTCAGTGACAACGACTTCGAAGTCCGCTGTAGGTCCCCAGGTCCCGTCATATTCGCCTGCGAGCGGGAAAAGGTCCCAAAGCCGCTCCGCCGCGTGTTCGTGGCCCCAGAGCGCCGTCCATAGATTGGCTGGCCCTTGCCAAAACAGTTCAGTCACGCCTAGGTAGGGATGGTACTCGCACCCATACTTCGGCTGCTGCGAGAGCACTGCATACGCGCGGGCTACCGGGCGCAACCCGCTAGGAGCTGTCACAGCTGCGTAGTAGCGATCGTCGGGAAACAATTCATGCAAAAGGTCCAGGGATTCCCTGGTCAACGCCGCATTGCCCTGGAAATTTCTTCTCCACTTCCGAGATCGCTGGGTACCCCAATCGACCAATGGGTGTCGCTCAGACATTGTCTGATCAAACCATCGAGCAAACTGGTCTGCGTTGTCGGCCAATGTCGTACGGGAGAGCAGATCAAACATTGTCGCGACGGTGCGAATCCGATCTCGCAATCGAGCGTCGTGGCACTTAATTGTTCCGATCGGCCGGCCACGCTTCCTTCGAGGTGCCGCATTCAGCCAAGGGTCCTGCGGTTGTCCTTGCATCGGCCTCTTAGACGCAGAATTTCTTTTACCCCGAAATGTAGCGCAGTTTGCGGAAGAATACCGACGTCAATCGCAACAGTGCGATGCAAGAGGAGTGGGCTTTGACCTCAACATTTGCGATCCTGAAGGACAAGTATTCGGTGTTACTCACGCTGCAGCAGCTAGCTGAAGTTCTAAGTCGGAGTCCGGACGGGCTTCGCATCAGCTTGGCCACATCTCGGTCGGATTGGGCTCGTCACATCAACGCGACGAAGATCCACATTGGCCGGCGCATGTACTTCCGTACGGAAGGCATTGCTCGACTTATTGACGAAGAAATCTCGGCGTCGCAAAGATGAGTGCCATAGCACCGACTGCGGACGCGAGCTTTCGAGCCGAGACCACGTGGTTTCATGTGTTTCGCTCGATGTTCTCTTCGCGCGATGCAGCAAGGATGGGGCCTTATGCTGTCACCGTGTACCTGGTCATCAAGGCGCATGCCAACTTCAATACTGGCAACTCCTTCCCTTCGATTGATGTAATCGTCGATGAAACAGGCATCAGCAAAAGCCAGGTGATACGGGTCCTAAAGGTCTTGGAGACCTTTGGTTACCTCAAGCGCACAAAGGCCGGGCGGAAGAACGAGTATCGCCTTCGCGAAAAGGTGTCGATTCGCGATGGAAGGGGGCAACAGGCAGCCGTGGCGACTTGGGACTACCTTCCGACCACTGTGCAAGCAGCCATGGCTGACTTAAAGAACCTCATGCTATCCGGAGATTTCTCTGGCTCCAGGGTCGTTCATATCGAGCGCTTGCAGATCAATGTCACGCATGCCGGCCGCGATGTCATCACACTAAACGCAGCGGATTTCGATGAACTTCCGATCGCGACCCAGGAGGCACTCCTGTCCCTGCGAGACAAGCTTCCCTCAAAGGACGTGATAGAAGTTATACACAGCTCTGAGTGACACGTATCCATCAGACACCTGATGCCGTCGAATCGGTGTCTGGTAGGTACCTGATGGGCAGGGAAAGGTGTCTGCCAGAAACCCTAACAAGATATATCTTTTTACTAAAAAAGAAGCGCCCCGGACAGCTTGTTGGCTGTGGACAACTGAAAATGAAAACGGCAAAAGAGGCCCAGTGGGCCAGGAGCGTGCAACCGCGCCCCCCAACGCGAGCGGTAGTCTTCGACGCGTTTGGCACGCTAGTAGCGATCAGGCAACGGCGATGGCCATTCGCAAGGCTTATGCGAGCGACAGCCGACCCGCGTCACGCGCTGCAAGTCGTTATGACAAGACCGCTGGGGCTGCGCGAGGCAGCACAGACGCTACGTTGCAACGAAGTCCCGCTCTCATCCCTTGAAGCTGACTTGGCTATCGAGCTGAACAGCATCACGCTGTTTCCAGAGGTTTCAGAGACGCTGGCGGCCATTCGTGCGCTAGGTCTCAAGATCGGCATCGCGTCTAACTTAGCTGCCCCCTATGCGGAGCCCGTGCTGCGGCAATTGCCTATGGTGCTTGACGGCTATGCATGGTCATTTCAGGTCGGGTTCCTCAAGCCCGATCCTATGCATTACCGATGGATATGTGAGGAACTGCAAGTGGCGCCAGAAGAGACTCTGATGGTTGGCGATACTCTTGCGGCAGATTTCCTCGGGGCGCGTTCCTGCGGGCTGCAGGCGGTTCACCTGGATCGTAGTGGGCGAGCGCCGAAGCCCGATGTGCCAACAATTCGAACGCTGGTCGAGATCTTGGCGTGGCTTTGACTTGTTGGGGGTATTCACGGTGAATACCCGTGCTGTTGTTCAGCCTTTTTGGGGTGATTCACGGTGAATCAGGGCGGACTAACAGTCTGCTAACAGAAAACTAACACCAAACTAACACAATGCTAACACTTCTCGGGTCAGCTTAGTCCCGCGCTAACATTTTGCTAACACAAAGCTAACACCTGATAGCGGAAGATGGTCCCAGGCCCCCGGATCGTCGCCGCGAAAATTCCCGGGAATGGAACATAAAGACTGTAGTACAGGACGGCGCAGAGATGGCCCCGCTCGTTGGAAGAACAAGGACTACAGCTGTACTACCGACGGACGTTGCGGAGGCAAATTGTAGTACCCGGGTAGTACAAGCACAGCAACAACCACTGCTGGGCGCATGGACGTCGGGCTCCGCAGTCCAAACGGTACTCCAGCGGCTACGGCTCTGAGCCTCGATCCTACAAAATTCCTACGGCTTTCCAACGGACTCCCAAGGGCTTCCTACAGAATTCCTACAGCTTTCCTGCAACGCTTCAAGTGTTCCTACAGGATTCCTACAGAGGCCGGCGGATCTTGGGGAGATATGGTTGCGTGGACGAGGGGGATCACTCGGGAAAGGCTGGGGCCGAACCGGGCTTGTACGTATTTCGGAAGTTGCGTCGCAACGGGCTGTGGCCGGTGGGCGAGCACATTGCCGATTACTCCGAAGACGATCTATTCGATGTTATCGAGTTTCTGTATGACCATGCGTCGGAGGGTGTTGAGGGCTATTATCACCAGTTCGCGGACTGTGGCTGGCACTATAAGACGTTCGATGCGCGGGCTGGACGGGAGATTTTCCGGCGCGAGATCAACGACATTCTTGGGGACTACGGCCGTGGTTACGAGCTATCGCCAAGCGGAGAGATTCTCGCGTTGGTCGACGATGTTTTCGCGCCCCTCCTGGTCGCTGAGTTGCCGCATGCTGACGCGAGCAACATTCGTGAAAGGGTCGAGGCTGCAAAGCTGAAATACCGGCGCAGGGCCTTGTCCGAGCGAAGGGACGCGATTCGGGACTTGGCCGACGTACTGGAATTCCTGCGGGGCGAGGCGAGGGCGGTCCTGCATGCCAAGGACGAAGCCGATCTCTTCAATCTCGCGAACAATTTTGGTATCCGGCACCATAACAAGGAGCAAAAGACCGACTACGATGCGTCGATCTGGCTGAGCTGGGCCTTCTATTACTACCTGGCCACGATCCATGCCTGCGTGCGGCTGATCGAACGATCGAAACAATAGGCTGCAAGTGAGCTAACGCGCTAACGCCCACGCTGCTCCACGGGGGCGTCGTGTAAATAGCCGGCCGGGCAGGTTTGTTTGTGTTGGTCGACCGTCGCACCACGTTAGCAGATAACTGGCCCATGGCTCACTGCGAGGACAGGTCCGATAGCGTGTTCTGATAGACGAGTTCGCCCAAGTTCGCACGCCATGCGTCCGTGTGCGCCCGGAGCGACGCCAGCGCATCGGTCCTGACTTGCGTGGGGCCGACGACGGGCTGGGCCTGCAGTGCAACGCCCAGTTGGGCGCAGGCACGGCGGTGCCGCAGTCCGCTGGCGGCCAGAAGGCGAGCGGCGGCATCGGGCAAGCCGAAGCGCAAATGATCGGGAAAGGTTCGGACGCCTTCGGCCAAAACGTTACCGTCTCGCTCCAGTTTTTTCTCCAACAGACTCACGCCTTGCTCGATAATTGTCTGCAGCGAATAACTGATGCCTTGCGCGCAAACGCCAAGCAAGTCGTCCATCGGCATGCCGACACGATCGGCAATCTCGCGATATTGCGATCCGCGCATCCACAGCGTTGCAATCTCAAAGAACCGCTCCTTCACCGTGTTGACGTCCGCGTTTTCATCCAGGCGGAATGCCCGTTTTACCTCATGGCGAAGCTCGGGCAGCGTCCACGCCCATTCGAACAGGGGGAGTCGTACCTCATCAGACAGCGGATCGGCATCGATACTCCAGTTGGGCCGGCGCGGTAGCAAGCCCAATTCGACGGAATAGATCCAGCGGGCACGGGCGCCGGTGGCGCGCGCCCAGCCGATCTTTCCTTCCCCGCGGAGCGCGACGAGCCAGCCGGCCCGCAGGGCGAACACCGCGCGCAGATGCGCCGTGGATGCCGCGGATAGTTGCTGTGCGGCGAACGTCTGTGCCGCCAGATCCTGTGCCATTGCGACGAATTGGGCTTCACCCATTTCGTCGGAGAGCAATTCGATCAATGTGGCGTCAACCCCGTCGATCAGGGGGTAGATGGGCGGATTAGCCTCGAGGAACTCATTGGTGAGCGGCAGGTTGCTGCGAGTCAGAACACGGGTGATGGCTTCGACCAGCTCGCGTAAAGAGCCCTCGACGGGCTCTCCGGCACCCTGCCGGGCCACGGGTTCGACGAACTGCCACTGGTCCGGGTTGGCGCAGATCACAAGACCCTTGGTATTTGCGCCCGCCCTGCCGGCGCGCCCTACCAGATTCTTGATATCGCGGGCCAGCATGGCCTCTTGGCCAGTAGTGCCGCGCCGCTGGACGGAGTAGAGCACAAGCGTCCGGATCGGCAGGTTGACCCCTTCTGCCAGCGTGCTGGTACAGATCACCAACTTGACATCCAAGGCGCGAACCAGGCCTTCCAGCACCTCACGCGTCTCTTGGGGAATGTCTCCATGGTGAAGCGCGACGCCATTCCGAAGCGCCGCCGTACCGACCCAGTCGTTGCCGTATTCCAGTTCGAGATAGGAGACGGCCTTTTGCACTGTATCGAGCCGTGCGAAGTCAATGGGCCTGGGTAGGGGTAAGGGAATATGCAACTGTTCGACGAGCGTCTCGGCGATGCCAATGGCGCCTTGCGCTCCGCGTTTGTTGGCGGCGAAGATGGCGGTTGCACCCATGGGCAACACTTTACGGGCCGTGGCAATTGCCTGGGTCTTGATTGGCGCGAACGGGTGAGTCTTCAGGCGCCCGGTTTCAAGATTGGGATAGGAGAAATCGCGTCGCGCGAGAAAGCCATCGATTGAGAAGCGCCGTTCCAGCGCTTCGTGGGGATGCATTTCGAGGCCGATCTCCATCCTGACACCGTTGCCCACAGGTCGGAGTACGGCAAACTCCGCGCTGGCGGGGCGATAGCTACTGCGCACGACTGTCTGGTTTGTACCGCCCAGCCAGCCATTGATCTGCTCGATGTTCGGCACAATCGCCGACATGAAGACGAACCGGGTGTGCCGTGCTTGACGAGCTTTCAGACGGGCCAACAGCAACTCCAGCCCAATGCCTCGCTCGCCACCATCCAGAAGATGGCCTTCGTCGCAAATGACCAGGCCAATTCGGCCTGCAAATTCTGGGTCGGCTCCCAGGAGCCCGGAGAGCGCTTCGGGCGTGGCAACAACGGCCTGCACGTCAGCGAGCGCGTGGATTTCCTCCCCCGATGGTACCGTGCCTCCGTAAGCACAGCGCGCCGCAATGCCAACGGCATTCAATCGTCGCACCAGGGTGCCGCGCAATTCCGACGCCAAGGATCGGTATGGGACCAGCAGGATCGCGGCATCCTGCGGAGCGCGCTTCAGATGCCAATAAAGCAGGGTTTCGCAGAGCGTGGTCTTGCCGGCGCCTGTCGGCATCTGCAGCGAGTAGCTATCCGCGGACGCTAGCAGGCCCCCGTGGATTGCGTCGATCTGCGAGGGAAAAAACTCCCAGGTTGACGGTTGCCGGTCAAGCAGGGAGGCAACCAGTGGGCGCCAGAATTCAAGGTGGCCGTCAGGCAGGACGGCGCGGACATGCGAGCGGCTAAAACTGGTGAGAAGCCGGTGCAGAAGCTTGGCGGCGATCCACGGGCCCGGCCCATCCTGCAGCGCCCGTCGCTCGGCAAGGCGGGTCGCCTCGGTCATGCGGGCAAGCCGCAGCATGTCCCCGGCGCGGAGTGATTCGCGCACGGCGAGGGCAAATGAGGACTCCAGAACTGGTGGGCGTGCGAGGAAGTCATAGCAAGCCGCCTGTAGGCTCTGGTTATCAGGAGGGCGGCCACCCCGCCGCATTGCTAGGCATGCCGACGCGGGATAGTCGCCAAAATAGAACGACGCAGCGGCGTAGAGGGTCGCCTCCTCCCGGGCGATGCCATGCTGCCTCAACTGGTCGTCGGAAGTCTCGACGGAGAATTGCAGGAACGCATTGCCGAGTTGCGCCCAATCGTCGCGGGAGGTGTCGGCGTCCATGCTGCGAAACAGCTCGCCAACCAGCGAAATGTAGTAGTCCTCTGGGCGATTGGTGATGCGAGCGAGTTGGATCGGCGTCTGGGCGATCGAGAAAAAGCGTAGGTGACGGACGCTATCGGCGTCGTTAATCCAATGCTGAAGGGTGGCTCGCATTTCTCTTAAACCGGGACGGCGGCACGCGCTGCGGCGAACACTGATTCGTAGGTCTGTTTCAGATTCGGCACGGCAATCACTAGGAGGGTGAAATCGCCACTGGCAACGGCGGGTGCCGTGCGCAGCTCCTGATCCAGCAAGCTCTCGCACACTACCGCCACGGCGCGATACCGCTTTGCCACGGGTGGGTGATCAACGAGGTTGATGAAGCGATTGAGCAACGGAATGTCGACATCGCCGAGGCTTTCCACCATGGCGCGTTCACGCAGCCACACCAGGGTTTCGGCAAGACGACTGGTGCGATCTTTCGCGCAATCTTCGATGGCCGAAGCAATGGGTGCGGACGCTCCTGGAGTGGACTTGAGCTTGACTTCGGCGCACAGGATGCCGTCCTCGGCCCCAGAGTTCGGGCGGTTCGGCATTAGAAAATGGACGACATCCGATCGCGGAGCCGGCTTGGTCCGATCTTGCTTGAGCCGCCATTTTTTGGCGCCGATGGCAGTTCCCGGCAGCTCCTTGGTTGACTGATAGATGTAGCAGAGCAGCTCTCCAAAGTCGCCGGCCATGGTGGAACCAGGATCCGGCAGCTTCGAGGCCAGGATGTCGCCTTGTGGGATGCCCAGCTCGTTGGATCGCTGGGTCAGCACTGCGTCGGTGATGTAGCAACGCCGAACGGCGATGGCCAGATCAGCGGCCAGTTGCTGGGCTTGTTCTGCGGTCAATCTGACCAGGACGTAAGGCTGTTCCTGCTGGTGAGGGAACCACCCGATGGAAGTGTTGAAGTCAAATCCCAGTTCATCCATGGCAGAGCTTTAGGGTTAAAAGCGGCACGTGTGGGTGGGTCCCCCGTCATCGTGCCGGCCGGCGACAGGGAATGACGATGGCCTCGCTGTTGTCGACGTGAAATTTTAAGCGCTCGAAGAGAATAGCGCAGGTCGGCGCCGTCCGCGGCGGCAAGGATATTGACATGCGTGCTGGCATGGCGAACGCTTCCGCGCTGGCATTGCTGGACGGTAGGCGAGGGACAGCTTCAAGGCGGCGGCGCGAGGAGAATGGCGTCCGCTCGTTGAGAAAGCGGCGGACATTCGTAGAAGTAAGCTGGAGTGACCGCTTGGCTGACAATGGTCCAATCTTTCACAACGCCGCAACTGGTGCTGCTCGAGGGGCCATCATTGGACTCGGCACACTACTACCATCCGATTTTGCCGCAAGTGGAGTCTGAAAGGCGTTATCGAGGAACTCCGGCCATTGCGGCAAAAGGTCGTTCCTTGTCCTCCGGCGAGTCCAGGTCGATACGCCGACGGATAGCACGCGCGTCCATACTTGGCTGAGTGAAAAGAGCCTCGACGCGAGCCCGGGCGGCACACAGCTCGTCCTTTAGGGCATCCGAGCGCTTCGTGCTGCGGCCGATGCGGACTGTCTCGAATTTAGGCGATTCGTCCGAGAAGGCAATGTCCACCAGGACATTAGCCTCTGCCCTAGCGCGCGCAAACGATGAGTCTTTTCCAGGAGGACGCTGTTTTTTCGGTTGCGACATTGGGTGCTTTGCCATGAGTGTCGTCAGTCTAGTTAATGCTACCTGAGTACGGGCCGGACTACGCAGAAACCGAACGGCGGCGATACGACATGCCGCCCTCCCGATTTGCGCTGAGTTTTCACCCTCGGTACCCGGGGGCAACTAACCTTGCAGAGAAGGGCTTCGCCCAGGCTGGACTCACGGAGAAAAAGGGCAGCCGAGGCGGACAATTCGAAGACTGATCCTGCGCTCAGCATCTACTGCGTCGGTCGCGGATGTCGCCATACCCAAGGCTGAGATCAGTGCACTAGCAGTACACCCGTCAGTTTTCTCCGCCTTCGCTCAATTGCGCTAAGTTACTGAATCTAAAGTACTTTCACTTTCGCTCTCATTCGCCAACTTTCTTTTAAATATCAGTAACTTATTGATTTACAAGGAAATTTGTAATCATCAGGTGGCGGGTTCGAGTCCTGCAGCCGGCACCAGAATCTGAAAACGGGCTACGCAAGATTGCGTAGCCCGTTTTGTTTTTGTGGCAAGGGCGCACAGCCGCCTCAATGCCGAAAAATGACTTATTCATCTAGTCGTTGTGGCGTAGATTTCTGACTAGTAGCAATGGCTAGGAGGCAATCCATGGCTGGGCAGCCTGATTTCCAAGACGGAGTTCAAGGCGCGCGCCCTCGAGTATTTCCGCCAGATCGAAGCCTCGGGCGAGCCGGTCATTGTCACGGACCACGGCAAGCCCACACTTGAAGTGCGTCCCTATCGCGGGCTGGAGCGCGACCCCCTTCAGGTATTTACGCGGCACCGTGGTGCGCTACGACGCGCCGACGGAGCCAGTGGACGTTGAGTGGGAGGCCGAGCGGTGATCGTGCTGGATAAGCGTGCCTTATTCCCTTACTGCACCCAGCGCAGCACTCAGCTTTCCAGCAAACCGCGACCCATCCCCAAACGTCATCACCAACTGCCGCGTAGCCCGCGTCATCGCCACATACATCAGCCGCGCTTCGTCTTCATCCGCCTCATCGTGCTTATGCGGCATCCCCGTGGCCGGAATGCACACCAGCGGAAACTCAAGCCCCTTGCTGCTATGCATCGTGATTACCTTGACGCTGTCCGCGCCGGGCGTAAATCGCTTGGTGATTTGGGGACATTCGAACGGAATGCCCTTGCGCGTCAGCGCGCTGGTGACGTGTCCGACCGTGTCCCAATGGCGATAGAGCACCGCCATTTCTGACCAGGGCGTACCAGCCCGGTTCTCGTCAGTCAGGATCTGCGCAATGCGCTCAGCTTCCGCCTCTACGTTTGGCAATTCGATCAGCAGCGGTTTGTTGCCGCGGCGCCCGGCACCGACAGGTTGCACGGTAGGCGCTTCGTCTTCGGTTGCCTCGGTCGGCCGCAGCAACTCATCCGCAAAGCTGCGCGCGACAGCCAGAATCTCCTGCGTATTGCGGTAGTTCAGTTTGAGGATGGTCGTACGGCCTCGGGCCTGGATGCCCACGCTGGCAAAGGTCATCCCGCGTTTCCTGGCGCCGCCATAAATGGACTGCGCATCGTCGTAGAGCACCAACAGGGAATTGCTCTCCGGATTCACCATCTGCACGACCAGCTTGAACCACTCCGGCCGGAAGTCATGCCCCTCATCGATCAGCACGGCGTCGTACTGGCCGGCCGGGATCGCTTTCCGGTCCACGCCCTGGATGACCCGATTCACCATTTCCTCAAACAGCGCATCACTGGGGCGGCCCTTGGGGCGGTCAATGTTGTAAGTCTCCAACTGCCGCGAGCACCACGCGTGGAAGTTATAGACGTGGACCTTTTCTTCGATGCCTTTCTCGATCATCGTCGCCGCCAGCTTGGCGGCGAGGGTCTTGTTGTAGCAAAGCACGAGCACTGGCCGTGTGACGATCTTTGCCAGATGCTCAGCCCGGTAGCCGAGGATCATCGTCTTGCCAGAGCCGGCGACGCCATGAATGACCCGGTGGCCTTCGCCAAGGCTGCGTGCCAGCTGCTCCTGCTGGAGATCCATGACGCGAAGGATGTCAGGCATATCCAGCGGCTCCGCGGCTTCCTCCGGGAAGAGCGCGCGTTGCTCCGGCATGCGGATCTGCGGGAACAGGTGCCAGCGAATCCGCTCGATCTGCGGCAAGGAAAGCTTGAAGGTGAACTTGACCGGGAACATCTCCCACAGGCGCTGCTGGAAGTGTTCCGCGTCGACCGACTCGTACATCTCGTCCTGGCAGATCACCAGGTGCGGCGGCAGGACGTCGCCGAGGTTGGTCTTGTCGAACTGGGCACGCGTGATGTTGGACAGGACGACGCCGCAGCCGTAGGGAAAGAAGGGTTTGCCTTTCAGCGAGCCGCCAGGCCAGACCAACTGCGGATCGCGCTGCAGCAGGTTGGTGACATAGAACATGTACTGGCGGGCTTGCTCGAGGGGATTCATCTCCCGCACCAGCCCGCGATCCGTCAGCAGCGTGACATCGCGCTGGTCGATTTCCCGGATGGTATCCAGCCTCCAGTCTTTCACCTCCAACACCAGCAGACCCCGGCTGGGATGGAAGACGATGAAATCCGGATGCCTGGTTTTCTCTCCGATGGCAACGTCATACCAGCACAGGTAGTCGTCCTCCAGCTTTGTCTCCAGACGCTCGGCGAAGCGTCTCTCTCCACTGGTCATGCGCGAAGTGACCGAACCCAGCGCGGGAATCAGCGTGGCCATGCGTTGTTGCTCTTCTTATTGCCCGTTCAGGAGCTGCGCTGACCACGGTAGGTGTCGCGGACCCGGTGCGACGGCGGTCAGGCAGGTTTGTTATGCGGCAATTGTAGGCACAAAACGGTAACGGTGGCTATTTCGGTAGTTTTGGTGATTTGCCGGTTGGCGACACTGGCGAGCCGGCGGCTCCGGGGGACTGCCAAGCAGTCTGCGCCTGCTTTCCGGCGATACGCGCCGCCGATCCGTCGATTCCCGCCACCCCCATATCAGAGCCCGGATCGCAGTGGTAACCTCCCGCTATCTCCGCCCC
>NZ_JBYSZW010000087.1:0-19970 GCF_058787575.1 Cupriavidus sp. FW305-3-2-15-C-LB2 | reverse complement strand
CTTCACCGCGGCCTTGACGGCGCGTGCATGCGGCACCTGGTAGCCCGGCGCGAGCACAATTTTCTGAGCGGGATGCAGGCCGCCAGTCGACACGTTAATGGCATCCGCCCCGCGGGCTTCGAGCATCTGCGAAAAGGCGACAGCCTCATCGAGCGTGAAGCCCCCTTCAACCCAGTCGGTCGCCGAGATGCGGACCGAAACGGCGCGGTCGGAAGGAAAGGCATCCCGAACCGCGTCGAGGACTTCCAGCGGAAAGCGGGCGCGGTTCTCCAGAGATCCCCCATATTCGTCTGTGCGCTGATTCGAAAGTGGCGACAGGAACGTGTGTAGGAGATAGCCATGCGCAGCGTGAATCTGGACGGCATCGATGCCGAGCCGGGCGGCGCGTCTGGCCGCGGCGGCGAATGCATCTCGCACCCGCTTTAGGCCGTCCTTGTCGAGAGCGGTTGGTGGCAGATAGGAGGAATCCAACGGAATGGCAGATGGGGCCTCAGTTTGCCAGCCGTTTTCATGATCCGGCTGAATCTGACTGCGTCCAAGCCACGGGATGTCTGTCGAAGCCTTGCGGCCAGCGTGGGCCAGTTGGATGGCAATGGGCATATCTGACCAGCGTCGCACGCCTTCGAGGGTCCTGGCCATGGAGGATTCTGTTGCGTCATTGTAGAGACCGACGTCGCCGTAACTAATGCGGCCCTCCGGCACCACAGCAGTTGCTTCGATTGTCAAGAGCGCGGCCCCGGAGAGGGATAGCTGTCCGAGATGGATCAGGTGCCAGTCACTCATGCAACCATCGGTAGCCGAGTACTGGCACATCGGGGAAATGACGATGCGATTCGGGAGATCAAGATTCCGCACGCGAAGGGGGGTGAAAAGGGCTGGTGACAAAGGAGGATTCTCCATTCAGGATAGACACGCCCACACCAAGATATGACCTCGAATCAAGCGAGGTTTCATCGTAGAGGTGGGTTTGAAAAAGTTCGGGTTTTGAAAGGTCAGATGGGGTCAGCCAGTTTGGCCGCGCGAGCTACTTGAGCAAGCGTCATGCCAGATACCAACGCTTGCGTTCCGCTACGGATGAAGGAAGAGCCGGTAATCGTCTGAAAGACACATGTGTCGGCAGAAACTACAGTGTGTCGTTCGCAGAGACAGCCCGTGGTAGAGCAGATTGCGCAGAGTCTGATGCGCGGCGCTGCTGAAAATAGCCGTAGTGTCCATAGGGCGGCTTCGGCTGATCCGCGATGTGCCAGCATCCGCTGGCCGCCGGCCCGCGCTAGAGTATCGGGGACGTACGGTTCTGCACGGTCTTGAGTGCAAAGCTGGACCGTATGTGCTCAACGCCCCGGATGCGGGTCAGTGTCCTGCTCAGGAAGTGCTGGTACGCGCCCATATCGGGCACCACCACGGCGGCCCGCGTGGTTACTCAAGCGAGGCTACTGGTGCATGGGGTTTGGCAGCAGCCGAGCAGCGAACATTCCTGACAGGCATTCAGGCACTGGTTCGCCTGCCGATAATACAGCGTGAGCTCGACAGTGTGCGTGGCCTCTGTACCGCCTGGCTGGTGTCCGGTTATCGCGGGTCCCATTAGGTGCATACGACCAGGAGCTCTGGAAGGCGTCCAAGCAGCTCGCCGCCCACGACGTGGTGATTCAGCTCGGCCTCAATGAGGATCTTGCCACCACGGCGCTTGGGGCGCGCAGATGCACCAGGCCTTCCGCGACTGCGCGAGCCTGGCCGAGCACATCGACGGCGTAGAGTTCCTGGCCCGGCGCACCTTAAACCCTCGCACGACAGACCAGTCTCCTAAGCTCGACTCGGTAGCCGTACTCAGGAGCTTTGATTCTCCAGCGTCGGGTAGTCAGTGTAGCCCTGTGCGCCGCCATCCAACCAGTCGGTGTTCACCCGGGCCAGCAGCGTTCCATGGTGCAGGCGTTCGACAAGATCGGGGTTGTTGATACGGACCGGCCGAAGGCGTCCAGGTCGGCCTTGCCGCCTGCGATGGCCTGTTCGGCCAGGGCTAAGTCATAGCCGTTATTGAGCATCCATGCTGCTCGATTGGTGTCGGCGCCTTAGTGACCCGTCCCGGCCACCGCGCGGTAGTCAACGCCCCCGCTGCGAGCCAGTTGCACAAGCAGTACCATCAAACCGAGGGTGGAGATCACGGCGCCCGCGATGCCGGTGTAGGAAACGCCCAGGGTGCCGAGGGTCATGCCGCCGACCAGGGAACCGAGCGCGATACCAGAGTTGAAGCCGGCGATGTTCAGGCCGGCGGCCACGCCATGGGCGTGGGGAGCATGCTGCTCGGCGACGCCGACCAGACGGGCTTGCAGGGCCGGCACTGCAGCGAAGGTGAACATGCCCAGCAGCGCGACAAGAATGCCCATTGCGGGGGATGACGAGGCAAGCGCCCACATGCCCAGTGCGATGGTGGTAATGCCGGCGATCAAGGCTACGCTTGCCCGGTTTACCCCGAGTCGGTCGGTAAGCTTGCCCCCGATCACGTTGCCAATCGCGGCAAGCACGCCATAGACCAGCATAAAGATGCCGACCGTTTGGCTGCTGACGTGCGTGACCTTCGTAAGCAGCGGTGCGATGTAGGTGTAGGCGGTAAACGAGCCGGCATAGCCCAGGACCGTCACGAGGGCGGCGAAGAGCAGAACGGGGTCGACGATCGCCTTCAACGCCTGGCCGACGGAGTCCGAACCTTCATGCCCCTGCGTTTGCGGAGGCTCCTTCATGCCCAGCAGTAAGCCCAGGAAGCCCAATGCACCGAATGCCCCGATCGCGCCGAGCACCGGGCGCCAGGAGATCGTGCCGCCCAGGTAAGTGCTGACCGGGACGCCGATTGCCATGGCGATCGTGAAGCCACCGAATACGACGGCCACAGCGCTGCTGGCCTTCTTCGCTCCCACAAGACGAGCTGCCGTGCTGGAGGCAACCGCTAGGAACAGGCCGTGCCCCATTCCAGCGACGAAACGCGCGATCAGCAAGGTGGACAGATTGGTAGCGACGGCCGCGGCCAGGCTGCCGACGGTGAAGACTAAGACGGTCATCAGCATGGTGCACTTGCGCGTCCATCCGGCCGTCAAAGCCGTCAGGACTGGCGCGGCAAAGGTCGCGCCCAGCGCGTACGTCGTCACAGCGCTTCCGGCTTGCTCAATATCGACGTTCAGGCTGTGTGCCATGACGTCGGTCAGGCCGATGGGAACGAACTCCGCGAGGCCCAGTGCAAACGCACTGAGCGTGAAGATGTAAACAACAAATGGCATGGATCTCTCTCGACTGTCCTTGAGGGCGGCTTGACGCCGCAACTGATACGAATCGTAGAGCGCTTGCATAAATAGATAAAATTATTATTTTTTTGTCTATGGATAATTATTCTTATTGCTGCTGGGCGAGCTGATGCTGTCATCCGAGCAGCGTTTCTTGACCTCTGCTCCGAGTACGGAGGAATCAATTTTAAGGACTTGGATAAATATTCTTATGGGTGAGATACTGTCGGGAGCCCGGCTGGCGTGCGACGGTAGGCAAGTGGACGCTGCTTCATACAGGCCGCGGTCACACTACCTGATCTTCGTCGCGAGCGTGTTGCCAGCGGCGATAAGTCGACGCCATGAGCCACCTCGACCATCTTCGGACGTTCCGGCGCTCCCGCTCATTGCCTATGACGAGGATTTGCCATTGATCCGGCCGATCTGGGCGGCCATGTTCCAATTTGCGCCGACATTGCAGGCCGCGCTGACCATCCCCGATTTGCGCATCATCCAGGACCTGGTCGTCAAGGGACAGGGGTGGAGCGTGTTGCCCGACTATCAGTGCACCGAGGCGCTGGCGTCGGGACGACTGGTTTCCGTCACCCGAGCCAAGGACGCGCCGACCAACAACCTCTATCTGGTATGGAACAAGGCCTCGATGCGCAATCCACGCATCGTTCATGCGCGCGATTTCATTCTTGGCCTGTTCAGCCGGAAGACCTAACGCTCCATGTCGCCCGGTACAAGCCTACATCCTGTATGCGGCTAGCAGAGGTGCGTGCCAGTCGGTACGGCCCTCCTGCCTTAGGTGACCATCACCCAAACTGACATAGTTTCACGATCATGAAAATACATGGCGGGCCAGTACGGCTCATTTGCTGTCTCAAGTTGCTGGTGCAGACCGTTCATTGCGTCGATCTCCTGCTCTGCGCTGCTCCGGTCGGCGCTGCGCGCCAACCCTAGACCACGCGCAAAGCGCGTGATCGAATCCGCGAAGTGGCAATGCCTCGAACGGCGCAAGCCGCGTCTTCATCACCTCAGATGAGCGTGGTTCAAGCAACTACGTGACCATGGCGCATCCATCGTTGCATTGCCTGGCTATCGGTGCTGTCGAGATACTGGGAGACCCGATCCAGTAACCGCAAATCGATACCGGTCGTATCCGCCAGCTTCTTTGCCAGGTGCAGGTCCTTGCTGACGACATTGTGAAGTGAAGTGAATGCGGCTTCGGATCGGGCCCATGCGGCGTACTGGCTTCGGCCAATCCCGGCATCTTCGGTAAGAAAATTGCGTCCGGTACTGACATTCAGAATGGGGGCGAGGCTCTCAAAGCTGACGCCATAGCGTTCCGCCAGGTCGATGGCTTCAGCCGTCAGGAACATGTTTGCGATACAAAGCATGTTGTTGATGATTTTCACAACCTCGCCAGAGCCAAGGGCCCCGCAGTGGAAGATGTTTTTTCCCATCGATCTCATCAACGGCATCACAGCAGCCACATCTTCTGGATCGCCCCCCATCATGACCGTGAGCGTGGCTTGTTCTGCGCCCACGATCCCACCGCTGACGGGCGCATCGATGAGGCGTGCCCCGGAAGCACGCAAGCCGGCGCTGATGGTCTGGAGCGTATCGGGCAAGGTCGTGCTCATCATGCAAACGACTGGCTGGTGTCCCGCCGGAAAGGCGTCTGCAAGTCCGCCCGGCCCGAGCATCGCTTCCAGGATCTGAGCGTCGTTGGCTAGCAGGACGATGATCGCATCTGCAGAGGCACATTCCGCCACCGAGGTTGTCACGCGCGCTCCCTCGCCCGAAAAGGCGTCGAGCACGGCCTGATTCCGATCGCAGACGATGAGATCGAATCCTGCGCGCCGCGCACAGCGAGCCATGGGCGCGCCCATGCTTCCAGCGCCGACAAAGGCCACCCTCTTCATTTCCATCATTTCATCTCCTTCAGACCGAAGAGCGCTGCGAGAATGCCGGCGCGCGCTTTTCCTGCAGGGAGGCCAGCCCTTCGCGTGCCTCGGGACCGCCAAAGCCGATAAATTCCAGTGCCAGCGAGGTGTCGAAAATCGGGCCGGCCTGACGCAGCCAGTTGTTCAACGCATACTTGCTCCAGCGAATCGCCGACGGAGCCCCCGATGCGAGCCGTGTGGCCACTTCCACCGCCTTGTCCTGAAGCGCGGCCTCGTCGACGCACAGCGAAACCAGCCCGATCGATTCCGCCTCTTCGCCATTGAGCGGCTCGCAGAGCAACAGGTGGTATTTCGCTTTTGCCATGCCGCAGAGCAGGGGCCACACGATGGCTGCGTGGTCTCCCGCCGCGACACCCAGCCGGGTATGGCCGTCGACGATGCGTGCGGATCTGGCCGCGATCGAGATGTCCGCGAGCAGGGCGGCCACCAGTCCCGCGCCGACCGCAGGACCGTGAATGGCCGAGACGATCGGCTTCGAGCAGTTGATGATGTTGTAGACCAGGTCCCGGGCTTCACGCCAGACACGGGTCCGGACGTCGAAGTCCTCCGTCATCTCGCGAATCATCTCGAAGTCGCCACCGGCGGAGAAGGCCCGGCCTGCGCCGCACAGGACGACCGCGCTGACCTCCGGGTCGCTGTCGATCCCCTTCCAGACTTCGGCCAGCTCGGCATGTCCACGCGAATCCAGTGCATTCATGCGCTCGGGCTTGTTGAGGGTCAGGCGAAGTACGCCCGTGGCGGGACGGTCGAATGCAATGTTCTGGTAGTCCTGATACAAGGTGCGATGATTCATGGCAGCTTTCATCCTTTGAATAAACAGCGAGAAGCCGGAAGCGGGCCCGGCGCGTCAGAGCAGTCCGGTTGTGTAGAACACCCCGATCACGAAGAACACGGCAAGCGTCTTGATCAAGGTAATGGCGAAGATGTCGCGATACGATTCGCGGTGCGTGAGGCCGGTGACGGCCAGCAGCGTGATGACCGCGCCGTTGTGGGGCAGCGTGTCCATGCCACCGCTGGCCATCGAGACCACGCGATGCAGTACCTCCAGCGGAATCTGCGCGGCGTGCGCACCCTGAATGAACGCTTCGGACATTGCGGCCAGCGCGATGCTCATGCCGCCCGATGCCGAGCCGGTGATGCCGGCCAGCGTGCTGACGGAAATGGCCGCGTTCACAAGCGGGTCCGGAATGCCGCGCAGCGCGTCGCTGACCACGAGGAAGCCTGGCAGCGCGGCAATCACGCCACCGAATCCGTACTCTGACGCGGTATTCATCGACGCCAATAGCGCGCCCGAGACGGCTGCCCTGGTGCCTTCCGCAAAGTGCCGGCGCACCGCGCCGAAGGCCGTCACGAGCACCACGACGATGCCCAGGACCAGCGCACCTTCCACGGCCCAGATCGCGGTCACGCTTGCGACCTTGGTTTCGACCGGCTTCGACAAGCCCGGCAACGACACGCTGTGGGCGTGGCCGTACCAGAGCGGAATCAGGCGCGTGAGCCAGAAGTTCGACACGCCGACCACAATCAGCGGCAGGATGGCCAGCAGCGGCGAAGGCAGCTTGCTTCTTTCCACTCGTTGCGGCTCATTGAGGAGGTTAGTGCCGTAGCCCTCGCCGCGCTTGGCTGCGGCGCGCCGGCGGGATTCCAGATAGAACAGGCCGACCAGGACAAGGAACAGGGACCCCAGAATGCCGAGCATCGGCGCGGCCCACGAAGTGGTCTTGAAGAAGGTGGTCGGGATAATGTTCTGGATCTGCGGCGTGCCCGGCAGCGAATCCATCGTGAACGAGAATGCGCCCAGCGCGATGGCGCCCGGCATCAATCGCTTCGGGATATTGCCCTGACGGTAGAGCTCGGCGGCAAACGGATAGACCGCGAACACCACCACGAACACCGACACGCCACCGTAGGTCAGCAGTGCGCAGACGGCCACAATGACCAGGTTGGCGCGCGCAGAGCCGATATACCGGATCGCGGTGGCGACGATCGATTCGGAAAAGCCTGCCAGTTCGATCACCTTGCCGAACACGGCGCCGAGCATGAACACGGGAAAGTACAACTTCACAAAGCCGACCATCTTCTCCATGAAGACGCCGGAGAAGACCGGCGCGATCGCTGACGGATCGGTCAGCAGCACAGCGCCCAGCGCGGCCAGCGGGGCGAACAGGATGACGCTGTAGCCGCGATAGGCGGCCACCATCAGGCACGCCAGGGCGGCGAGCGCGACAACGACGGACATGGGTGTCTCCAACACTTATTTTGGGATCCTCGAGCAACGAGTGCGGCGGTCGCTACGCTGGCGCGCCCTGTCTGGTTCCGGCGGGGTCGGCTCGAGGTGTTGGAGATTATGTGTATTGCTTTTTTGCACGACAACGGCAAATATGCAAGATTACTGTGCGTCCATGCACATATGGAAATGCCATGCGGAAACATCCGGAATGGAACGACTTCAGGTTCTTTCTCGAACTTGCGCGGAACGGGAAGATTTCCCTGACCGGGGAAAAGCTCGGTGTTGAGCACTCGACCGTGTCACGTCGGATTGACCGTCTGGAAGAAAGCCTGGGCACGGTGCTGTTCGACCGGCGTCGCAATGGCTATTCCCTCACCGACGCCGGCAAGGCGCTGGTTCCGCATGCGGAGCGGATGGAGAATGCGTTGCTCGGCGCCATCGAAGAGAGCGAGGGCCAGTCGGGCGACGTCGTCGGCACGGTTCGGGTTGGCACGCCAGAGGCGTTTGGCATCAACGTGCTGGCGCCCAGCCTGGTGGATCTCCATGCCCGGCATCCCGATCTGCATGTCGAGTTGATGGCGCAGCCCCAGTTTCCCAGCCTCGTGACGCGCGAGGTCGAGATCCTGGTGACGCTGGAGCCGCCGCAGGTCGGCCGCTATACGACGGCGCGCCTGGCTGAAGTGGACTACTTCCTCTATGGCTCGCCGGCGTATCTGAAGGCCCGCCCTGCGATCGGGGCGCTTGCCGATGTTGCCGAGCACGCGTTCGTGGACTACGTCCACGACGGCTCGGTCAGCGAGCGGTATCGCATCCTCGAAGAGCTGACGCCGAGTCCCAGACGGCACTTCACCACGACGAGCGTCCTGGCCCAGCGGGCCGCCGCCGCAGCGGGGATGGGCCTGGTCCTGCTGACGCCTTATGTCGCTGGCACCGGCTCAGATCTCGTCAGCATCTTCCCTGACCAGCCGCTGATTACGCGCACTTTGTGGATCGCCGCGCCCGAAGACCTGTTCCGGATCAGGCGTATCCGCTGTGTGTGGGACTTCATTCGCGAAGTCGTTTCCCGTCACCCGGACGAGTTTCGGCGATAGTTAGCCGCAACACCGCTTTCGCCCAACCCTCCCGTCATCCTTTGTGCATCTGCGCACAACGACCTTGCGTTCGTTGCCGTTGTTGTTGAAAAAAGCACGAACAATAATGGGCAGCACGACAGCGACGTCGGCGGACTTCCTCGACTGATCTGTCAGAACCCCTTGTCAGAAGTGGATGGTGACGGAGATGAACAAACTATTCAGAAGCGCCATGGACGCGCTCGATGGCATTGTCGAGGACAGACAGACCATAGCAGTCGGAGGATTCGGGCTTTGTGGCATTCCGGCGGCCCTGATCTGCGCATTGCGCGATACCGGCGTGACCGGTCTCACCTGTATCAGCAATAACGCCGGCGTTGACGATTTTGGACTGGGCCTGCTGCTCCAGACTCGTCAGATCAGCAAAATGATCGCGTCCTATGTAGGCGAGAACAAGGAGTTCGCGCGCCAGTACCTCAGCGGCGAACTGGCGCTCGAATTCAATCCTCAGGGCACATTGGCGGAGAGGCTGCGCGCTGGCGGCGCTGGCATTCCGGCGTTCTACACACGGACGGGCGTTGGTACCGTCGTGGCCGACAACAAGGAAGTACGCGAGTTCGATGGCGAGCGCTACGTCATGGAGCGCGGCCTCAAGGCCGATATTGCGCTGGTGAAGGCGCGAGTCGCCGACCGTGCCGGCAATCTCATGTTCGGCCGTACCGCCCGCAACTTCAATCCGGAAGTTGCGATGGCCGGGCGCATCACGGTGGTGGAAGTGGAAGAGCTTGTGGAAGTCGGTCAGCTCGATCCCGACGAGATCCATCTGCCCGGCATCTTTGTCGACCGTCTGGTTGTTGTTCCTAATCCGGAGAAACGTATCGAACGCAAGAGCTTCCGCTCGCGCGACAACAAGGAGGCAAGACATGGCGTGGACGCATGACCAGATGGCCGCGAAGGCGGCCGCCGAACTTCGCGACGGGGACTATGTCAATCTGGGCATTGGGTTGCCAACGAAGATAGTTCAGCACGTGCCGGACGGCATGCAGGTATGGCTTCAATCAGAGAATGGCTTGATCGGCATTGGACCACCTCCGTATGAAGACGAGATCGATCCTGACCTGATCGATGCCGCCAAGCAAACCATCACGATGGCGCCAGGCGCATCCATCTGTTCCTCATCGATGTCTTTCGCGATGATCCGCGGCGGTCATATGGATCTTACGATCCTGGGAGGCATGCAGGTCAGCGCGGCTGGGGACCTGGCAAACTGGATGATTCCGGGAAAGATGGTCAAGGGCATGGGTGGCGCGATGGACCTCGTCGGTGGAGTGCGCCGCGTCGTGGTGGTTATGGAACACAACACGCGCGATGGCGAGATGAAGATCCTGGAGCGCTGTTCATTGCCGCTCACCGGAGCGGGAGTGGTCAACCGCATCATCACCGACCTGGCGGTCATCGATGTGACTGGCGCCGGCCTCATCGTCCGAGAGATGGCCCCGGGCGTTTCCAGGGATGTGCTCCAGGCGAGGACTGAGCCAACACTGAGCTTCGATGCCAGCGGTTCTTTTCTATCCGTATAACGAGGTACTGAACGTCTGAAGATGAATGCGGATGCCTTGTCTCCCGGCAAGTATATCTGCGATGTGTCAGCCAAAGCCGGCCATGCCGGCGGTGACGAGGAGCCGGCGGCAACGATGTTGATCCGATGCGAGGTGATGCACAGCTAGCTGCAGAATCAGCATACCTTCGAAGACGCTGCGGATGCTGACGAGGAGCCATGTGCCCACTGTATGGAGCCCTGAGCGCGCGGCAAACAACCAGTCTGTAGGTCACGCTCCATGTGGCGCGAATGACGGGTCCCGCGCCAGCTGTGGTGCCATTTGACATGCGGCTTGCCCCCGGGACCTCCTGCATCGCGATGTTTATCTTGATAGCGGGTACAACCCACCTCCTCTCAAAGAAAGTGGGCCGTAAAACCCAGGCTAAACTTCCTTGGTGTCGAATATGAGCATGTCAACGCCGGACGGGGCAAAGTTGCCGACGTCAGCTGCCGCGGCGGCGCCCTCACGGGAAGCCATCGCCTGCTGGAGCGCAGCCAGCGAATCGAAGCTCAGCACTGCAATCAGGTGAAACGGCGAATCGCCGGCAGGGCTTGAAACTGGGCCGCTGCTGACCTCGTAGCGTCGCAGGCCGGGGATTTTCTTGGCGATTGGAACATGGGTCGAGAAGTAATATGAATCGAACGCCGCCGTGTCTGCAGGCTTCTTGTATAGCACCACCAACTTTGCCATCGTAGTTTCCCTAAAAAACGTGAGTTTGCACAGCACAGCGATCAATGCAAGGACTAGCAGCCGACCGTTGCGGGTTCAGGCTGTCGTGACTTGGTCCTTGCTTGGCGTCCATGCCGTGCCTCGAACCGATCAGCGTGCGCCAGCTCGGGTTCGGGTCGCGCTCAAATCACGGTGATGTCTTAAAGGTTAGGCGCCAATGCTGTCAGAGAGAATTGGCCCGCTGCGCAAGATTGCGTTGCGTGTGCCGCAACCTGAAAACTATGTATGTGATGGAAACGAGACAAAGCGGCCACTGAGGCATGCACTATGCAATCTACTGGTCTGCGCGCCGTTGGAGAACGGCCGTCTTGCGCGCCGGATGACGTCCAGGCGGCCTCGACGAACACCCGCCGCACGTGGCTATTGCCGGCCTTGGTTATGCCGCCTCGTCGGTCTCGTTTGCCGCTGGAATGCTCGCTTGGCACCAGGCCCGAATACGCCATCCGTTGCGGCGCATCGGAGAAGCGTCGCTAATCGCCAAGCTCGGCGACTACGGTTACTGGAGCAATCAGGCTGACATCCTGCAAGGCCATCCATGCCTCGGTCACCGGCCACACCGGGCAGTCTTACACCGCGCGTTCGATTGCCTGCTCCAGGCTCGCTACAAGTTGGCTGCAAGACTTGACCGTTAGCCAGTCACTTCAGATCGATGTATGAGCAAGAGTCCGTGTGCCCCCGCATTGACGGGTGAGGCGATGCCGGAAGGGAAACCCGCGTGCAGCCCAGAATCTCGGAAACGCGTGGGAAGAAGGCGAAGGGGGCTTGGTGAGGAACGATAGTTTTTGCCGGCGGAAGCTGACGTCCTGCGCTCAGTTGCGCGCATAGGGAACCGCAATTGAGCCGGCGACTATGGAATGATCCGATTCGCGCGTAGTTTGTCGAACTGCCGCAGGAACATGTCCTGCGATTCTTGAGCTTCATCAAAGCCATACTGACGCGCCTTGGCGGTCAACGGCCCGGCAAACGGGCGCCGATTAGGGTGACCACCCGCGAGCGTTCTTCCTAGTACCGGCCAGCACCCAGCATGCCGCCGGTTGCGGGTCGGCCAAGAAGCGCTCGTAGGCGAGCATGTCCTCATGAGTCAGTGACGAGAGTGGCTTATCCAGTTGCAGCACGGCCCTCTTTCGACATCGTTCTCCCCAACTTTCCCACGCACTCGTATATCTGGGGCGAACGCCATCGCAGCGCGTTTATGCGTGTAGCTCAGCGACAATACGTTCCGCGAGAAAATCGCAGGGGGGCCGGTTCGACTTGACACTCCGCGCAAGTATGATCTCGAGCGTGCCAATCTCAGGCAGTCCCTGCGCAGACCCGAGCAACGTAAAGTCAGGCGGCACCGCACACCGTGCCAGTGGGGTAATGGCGAGGCCGGCTCGGGCCATCGTTAGCAGGCCCAGCAGACTCGGACTCTCATATGAGGTTCGATACGCAATCTTTACGCGCTCAAGGCTTCGAATCGCCTTCTCGCGTGCGACGCTTCCAGGCAGAAACACGGCAATGGGTAGCGGCCGCTCTCGCCAGATATCAGTGGAGCCTGGGGCGGCTGCCCACACCATGGGCTCATGCCGCAAGAACTCACCGGTCAGCCCTTTGACACGTGTCGCGCAGACGAGATCTACCGTGCCGTCTCGCAGCATCGGGGCTAGCGCGACGCTGGGTAGCCCGATCACCTGGATTTCGACCTTGGGATAGCTGGCCGAGAACTTCTTGAGAATCGGCGGAAACAGTGAGGTCGCGTAATCGTCAGGTACGCCGATCACCACGCGGCCAGTGACGTCCGGTCGCACGACCGCTGCCCATGCCTCATCGCGTAGTGCAATGATCCGGCGCGCATACGTCAGAAGGACCTCTCCGTCCTGCGTCGGAATCACGCTGCGCGGCTTGCGCACGAAGAGCGCCTTGCCGAGGGCCGATTCCAGCGTTTTGATCTGCATGCTCACCGCCGATTGCGAGCGATGCACGAGGTCGCCCGCTCGGCTGATCGTGCCCGTATCTGCGACGGCGATGATCATGGTGAGAACGTCGACGTCGAGGGCTTTCCGCTCAGTGCTCATGCGCTTTCTCTTGTACAGGTATCAGAAAATCTGAAAGATTCCATCAATATTATGCGATTTTCTTTTTGGGTGCGGTGCAGCAAAGTCTGCGAAAAGGAGTTAGACATGAATGCCCGAGCGCCCCTTACTACGCTGGCTCTTGCCGGTGCCTGGCCACAACCCTCTTTTGTTTCCACCGCCTCTGGCATCGCCGTTCCATACGTGGAAGCTGGAAGCGGCGAGCCAATGGTATTCGTGCACGGGTCGCTGTGCGATTTCCGCTATTGGGACCCGCAGCTCGCTTCGTTATCGAAGAACTTCCACTGCTTCGCTCCGAGCTTGGGCCACTATTGGCCGGAAACCGGTGCATTCGGACGCGGCGCCTTCAGTTGGGAGGCGCACGTCGCTGAAATTGCGGAGTTCATCGCGGCGCTGGGTCTGGAGCCGGTCCATCTGGTCGGGCACTCGCGCGGCGGTTGCATCGCGTTTCACCTGGCGCGCGAATACCCTCACTTGGTGAAGACGCTCACCCTCGCTGATCCGGGCGGCCCAGTGCAGGCAACGCCGCAAGCAGAGGCCGGAAAATTGCCGCCGGCCACCCACGCGTTGAGAGCGAAGGCCGCAGAACTGATTGAGCAGGGCGAATTCGATGCCGGTCTGAATCTGTTTGTAGACTCGGTAACCATGCCTGGCTTTTGGAGCAAGAGTTCCCAGAGCTTCCGCAGGATGGCGCTCGATAATGCGCCCACACTGCCGAAGCAGCTGCTTGACCCGTTGCCCGCCTACACACGTGAAGCCGCCCGTGAAATCCAGTGTCGAACGTTGCTGATCGACGGGCAAAAGAGTCCGCGCATGTTCCGTAGCACGGTCGAGAAGCTTCAAGAATGGATCGGGCGCGCTGAGCGTCAGACAATTGCCGGAGCATCTCACGGCATGAATATTGCCAACCCAGGCGCGTTCAATCGGGCGGTTGCCGGGTTGGCTACTGGCTAGAGGGGCCTTGCGTCCAGGGCACACATGGGCTTCTCTCGCCTACGGGGGCGGCCTCTAGCGGGCATACAGTCTGGCTTGCCGGACGATAGTAACAAGTCGTCTGGCACAACTGCCTTCCGACGTGCCAGACGCCGCTACTTGGTGCAGTTGCTTGGCGCCGACCCGCGCGAGATCATCTGGACCTCGGGCGCGACCGGGGGGAATAACTTGGCGATCAAGGGCGCTGCGCAGTTCGATCGAGCGGCGGCATCTAGTGACCGTTCGCCCCGAGCACACGGCCGTGCTTGACACTCGCCGAGAACTGGAGCGGCGGGGTTTCGAGGTGACGTACCTGGAGGTCGGTTCCGACGGCCTTATCTACCTCGACACGCTCGCAGCGTCTACAGGCCAGCACGCGTCCAGCCCTTCGTTGCCGTTGAGGTCATGTCCGCCGGCACCTACGCCAAGGCGTAAGCGGAAAATGGAAGTACGCGGTCCCTGGCACGACGCGCTCGGGACCCTTGATTTTCAAGAACGCTCTCTCCGCCGCGCCCTATCTGTTCGCGACATAATCGTGTTGGTGATCGGCGTGCTCGTCGACAGTGAGCCGCGTGGTCACTTCGCTGGCCGGTCGTCGGCGCCACCTTATGCGCGCGTCAGTCGCGGGCGAGCTCGGCAATCACCGAGTCGGTCACAGGCACCGGGGTCTTGGCTTGTCGCCTGCGACCGACGATTTCCAGCTACCAGCCCTGGTCCCCCCTGCGCGTCGCTGGCAGGGGGTCTCAGCGCTTTCAGTCCAGCCTCCCAACCAGCCAGACGATGGCAAGATAGGTCAGCACGTGCGCGTACTGGTCCAGGCCAAATGCCCACCAGAACTGCGGCAGATTCGGTGTCAATTTGGCGCGTCGGCCGAGACGCACCTTCCAGCGATCGATCATGTAGTGAACGACAGCGTCGGTGATCCCTAGCCAGAGCCAGTAGGCCATACCGAAGCCGGCGAGCAGCACCGCGGTACACAGGCCATGCAAGCCCGCGTGGGCATAACCACCGTAAGCGCGAAATTAAGCGCACCTAGCTTTTGTGGCTGAGAGTGGGCAGGCTTGCGTCCGCAACCACCATTTGCGGACGCAAGCATGATGGACAACGAATGTGAAGTTCCGCCGCTGAGAGTGACCCGTGTTCGCTCCAACGGGAAGCGAGACTTTGACCCCAGGGATAAGCGCCAACTGGTCGAGGCGTGTCTGCGGCCAGGGGTATCGGTAGCTGGGATGGCGCTCAAGGTCGGCATCAATACGAACCAGTTGCGCAAGTGGATTCGGCTGCACCAAGCGGCAACGGAAGCCGCGGCGGCCGACAGCGCGGAGCTTGCAGTGCCAGCGTTCGTACCGGTCATCGAGATTAGCGGGGTAAAGCGAGTTCCGGAGTCGCCGCTGGCGCGGGAATGCCTGCCAGCCCAGGCGCCTGCTTCCACCCAACCATCGGTACGACCGTCGCTGAAACCTGCACTACTGACGGCGCGGCTGCCCAACGGCGTGACGGTCGAACTTGAATGCGGCGGACAGGACGTTGCGCTGGTGAAGGCGATGATCGAAGCGCTGGGAGCGCGTTGATGTTCCGATTCGACGCTAACGTACAGGTCTACCTGCACCGCAATGCGGTGGATTTCCGCCTCGGGATCAACGGGTTGGTTGCCCTGGTCGAACAGTCGATGCAGCTTGATCCGTTTGCCCGCGCCGTCTATGCCTTTCATAACCGTCGGCGCAACCGCATCAAGCTGTTGCTGTGGGACCGCAACGGCTTCTGGTTGCTGCTCAAGCGCCTGGAGGAAGACCGCTTCGTGTGGCCACGGCGCCAGCAGGCGGTGATCGAGCTGACAACCGAGCAGTTGCACTGGCTGCTGGACGGCATCGACGTGGACGCGGTGAAGCGCCACCCGTCACGCAAATATCAGCACACGGCTTGATGGTCGTTCGGGGTGACGTATACCCGATTGCGCCATGGCTGCACTATCGTGTTCAGCATGAACGAACACGACCTCTCCCAATTGCCGCCGGCCGCCCAGGCCTATATCCGCGAGCTCGAAGCGAAGGCTGCCACCAACGCCCAGCACATCGCCGAGCTGAACGAGCGCATCAAGCTCCTTGAGGAACAGTTCCGCCTCGCACAGTCCAAACGCTTCGCACCAAGCAGCGAGAAGCTCAAGGACCGAGTGTTCGACGAAGCCGAACAAATGGCCACTGCGGAGCCGGCCGACGACGATGAGGATGACGCGCTCGCGCCGCCAGACACGGGGCTGCCAGAGCCTGATAAGCCCGCAGGCCGCAAACGTGGCCGCAAGCCGCTGCCGGCGGACATGCCGCGCCAGCGAATCGAGTACGACCTGACCGAGGACCAGAAGATCTGCCCATGTTGCCAGGGTTCGATGCACCGCATGGGCGAGGAAGTCAGCGAGCAGTTGCACATCGAAGCAAAGGTCTCCGTTCTGCAGCACGTCCGCTTCAAATACGCGTGTCGGCACTGCGAGCGCAATGCCGAACGCACGCCGGTGTTGACTGCGCCGATGCCGGCGCAACCACTGCCGGGCAGCAACGCCAGCCCAGCGATGCTGGCAACGGTGACCACCGGCAAGTACGTTGATGGCACGCCGCTCTATCGGATGGAAGACGCGCTGGGTCGCGCCGGCATCGAAGTTGGCCGCGGCACACTGGCCAACTGGATCATCCGGCCTGCGCAACTGCACTACAGCCGGCTGTACGAGGCGCTGCGCCGCACGCTGCTGTCGCAGCCACTGATCCATGGCGACGAGACGACGGTGCAGGTGCTCAAGGAGGAAGGCAAGGCCGCGCAGAGCAAATCGTACATGTGGGTGTATCGCAGCGCGGAGGACTGCGAGCATCCGGTGGTGCTGTTCGACTACCAGCCGGGGCGCGGACAGGAGTATCCGCAGGCGTTTCTCGCCGGCTACGAGGGCATGCTAATGACCGATGGCTACAGCGCCTGGCGCACGCTCGAAGGCGTTACCCACTTTGGCTGTGTTGCGCACGCGAGGAGAATGTTCGTTGATGCGCAAAAGGGGCAGAAAAAGCCCAGCGCTCGAGTACTAAAGGCGCTCGAGTACTTCCAGGCCCTGTATCAGGTCGAGACGCTCGCCAAGGCAGACCTGCCCGAAGGCGAAACGCGCGTCAACTACACGTACCGGCTGCGTCAACAGCACAGCGTGCCGCTGCTGGAAGCCCTCAAGGCATGGCTGGACCAGCAGGCGCCGCAGGTACTGCCGGAAAGCCTGCTGGGCAAGGCCATCGCCTACGCGCGCAACCAGTGGGAATACCTGAGCCGATATGTTATCGATGGGCGTGCGCCCATCGATAACAATCCGGTCGAACGTGACATCCGCCCATTCTGCACAGGGCGAAAGGCATGGCTCTTTGCAGACACTGTCGCGGGGGCGAAGGCGAGCGCCATGATCTACAGCCTGATGCTTACGTGCCGCGCCTGTGAGGTCGAGCCGTATGCTTATCTGCTCCACGTGCTCACAGAGCTGCCACAGCGCGCGCTGGAGGCTGACATCAGCGACCTGTTGCCGTTCAACTTCCCCCGGCGGCAAACCGCGCCGCCGCACCCTGCCTGAGCGGCGGGTCGATAGTTGCCTGGGTATTCCGGTTCAACGTGACCGCCGATTCCGGTATCGTGACCGGCCATTCCGGCATCGTGATCGGCCATTCCGGACAGCCGGGAAAATCGGTCACGTTCATCCGGAATCGGCGGTCACGTTCACCGGAATACGCAGTTGCCCCCAAGTCGGGGACTCCATCACACGGAGAGAAGCCCCTCGTTACCCGGTAACAGCGAGGCGCTAGCGGGGGACGTTGAAATAGAGATCCCACTGCTCCGAATCCGGATTGAGCCTGCGCACGATCGCGTCGTCCGCTCGTGCGATCAGCCGCTCCAGCATCTGACGCTTTGTTACCGTGTAACGGTGCGCCAGCCGGGCGAGAGCAAGGTCGGCTTCCGTACTGACCCACATATCCAGCCGCCGCTCTCCGTTGCCGTCCTTGCCCGCCGTCGCGCGCCTTGCCCGATAGGCGGCCTGCCGCTGTGCTGTCGTCTGCGCCATCTGCACTCCTCATGATCGTTACCCGGTAACACTCCGGTGTGGCGACGTTACCGGGCGTGAAGTGTAATAAAAGTAGTTCGTCAGTGGCTGAGCACAAGGCCAATTAAATCAATAAGTTAGCGTTTCTTGTGTGGGCGTCCGTATCAACATTGCTACGATTTTTCGAGTAGTAATCCTGGCACTTTCGTGAGGCGCGAAGTAATTCTGAAACGATCGCGGGTCCGTCACCTCGTGTCATCTTTACTACTTTTCGCTCTGACTACGCGGATTCGCTCGGGGTGATTAAAAGGAGCGTTCGCGCGAAACATTCCAAAATAAGGCTGCAATCGCAGCCGAGAACTCCGAATGTGAGGTGGCCTTGCCGCAGAGTGAGAGTAGTCGCGCAGGGGACACGATTTCTCCGAACTGCGGAAGTAAAGATGATACGTTCTGCGTGATTAAGCGCGCGAATCAACATTACTTCGCACAGGGAGCGCGATTACTACACTTCACGCCACCGGGACCTTGTTTCGCATGGGAAAGATACAGTCGCACGAATGCTGAGCGAAAAATTGCTACGTTCGCATGAATGTTGAGCGTGGCTCGCACGAATGGCGATCCTCAACAGAAGTAGAGCGCTTCGACGAGACGCCGCCGCCAATGCGCGCGTTCGACCCGCCTCCTCATGTCCCGTAAGCGGCTCTTATAAAATGCAATTAATCACCTTGATGCGCCCGAAGACTTGAACGGGAAGCTTGCATCAATGGGATGGCGCCGAAATTTCACGATGGTGATGATACGGCGCCCGGTTGCTATTTCTTGCTTCCCCAACCAATCCGATGCCGCTCCTGCGTGGCCTCATGCCGCGCATCCTCCTCGCTGTGCAGGTAGCCGCTCGTCGTCGACAGCGAGCTGTGCCCGAAGTTGTCCCGCACAAAGCGCAGGTCGACCTGCTGGTCGGTCATATGCGAGCCAGCGGTGTGGCGCAGCCAATGGGCCGAGGCACTGGCCAGCACCGCGGCCTGTGCTTCCCATTCCGGCCCCCGCGCGCGCAGGCGCGCCGCGGCCATGCCAAACACCTCTTTCAGGATCAGGTGCAGCGCTCCGCGTGACAGCGGTTTCTCGCTGTCCGCTTTTCCAATCACCGGCAGCACCAGTGGCCGCGTCTCCCCGAACTGCGGAGTCGGCGGCAATGCGTGGGCGCGGCGGTAGCGCGCCAGTTCGGCAATCAGCTCGTCGGTCGCCGGCACCAGCCGCGTCTTGCTGCCTTTGCCGGTCACCTCCAGCCACCAGCGCTCGATGCCCTGGGCATCGCGGCGGCAGAAGAACGCCCCCATGGGGGTGGCCGTCACCTCCGACGCACGCAAGCCGCCCAGATAGAGCACGGTCAGCACCCAGCGGCAGCGCGCCGCATGCAGGCGTTCTCGCGCGTTTTCGGTTGGCATCGCTTCGACCGTGTCTTTGACGATCGCCCACATGTCGTGGCTCAGATAGCGGGTGATGCGCGCCTTGGTTGGCGCGCGCCGACGGCGGGCGAGGGCGAGCGGGTTACCGGCCACGTAGCCCGCCTCGGTGAGCCAGGCGAACAGCGCGTTCAGGATCACCAGCGCCTGGCGCACGCTGCCGGGCGACAGCGGCCCGGCGAACGGGCGCCAGTCCGGATGGCTGCGCGCGAGCTTCTTGCTGCCGGCCAGGACCCAGCGGGCGGCCGGCTGCGGATCGGCCAGAAAGCGCTCATAGACGAGCAGGTCCTCGTGCGTCAGGGAAGACAGCGGCTTGCCGAGCTGTAGCACGGCCCACAGGATCAGCCGCTCCACCTCGCGGCGATAAACGGTCACCGTCGCCGCGCTGTCGGCGTAGCGCGCGAGCCAGGCGGTCACGGCGGACAGGTCGTCGGTCGCCGCGATGCGGGTGGCCGTGGCGGGCGCTCGGTTGCTGCCGTCGTGCCCGGACAGCGCCGACGGCAGCCGTAACTGCTCCAGCGGAGTGGGTAGGGCGGCGAGGGGGGCGGACGTAGGTGG
>NZ_JBYSZW010000086.1:0-20262 GCF_058787575.1 Cupriavidus sp. FW305-3-2-15-C-LB2 | reverse complement strand
CTGGGGGGGGGTGGGGAGCACGGGCGGGACGGCTGCCGGAGCGGCCGCCGCAGGATGATCTTTGGTAATGCAAACGTGCAATATAGTCGTTTGTGCCCGCCCGGTAAACGGCTGACACTCGTCCGGTTCATGCACAAAACCAACAGGAGAATCCCCGTGATCCGAGCCAGGATGTCCCGCCGCCAGCTGCTGCTGTCCGGTACCGCCGCCGCTGCCACGCTGGCCTTTGCCGGCAACGCGTTCGCGCAAGCCAATTACCCGACGCGCCCGATCCGTCTGATCGTGCCGTTCGCGGCGGGTGGCTCCACCGACCTGTCGGCGCGCCTGGTGGCAGAGTTTGCCGGCCGCGAGCTGGGCCAGTCGATCGTGGTCGAGAACAAGGGCGGAGCCGGCGGCTCGCTGGGCATGGAGCAGGTGGCCAACGCCGCGCCCGATGGCTACACCATCGGCATGGCCACGGTCAGCACGCATGGTTCCAACCCGGCGGTGTACCCGAAGCTGAAGTACGACCCGATCAAGGACTTTGCCCCGATCACCAACGTGGTGTCGATGCCGAGCGTATTCACGGTGCATCCGAGCGTGCCGGCGAAAACCATGCAGGAGTTTATTGCCTTAGCCAAGGCCAATCCGGGGAAGTATTCAGTTGCCTCGCCGGGCACAGGGACCCTCGGCCACGTAAATCTTGAGAACTTCCAGATGCTGGCGAAGATCCAGCTGCTGCATGTGCCGTACAAGGGCGCCGGCCTTGGACTCAATGACGCGGTGGCAGGGCAGGTCAATGCAATCTCGGACAACCTGGCCTCCGCGCTGCCTCACGTGAAATCGGGCCGCCTGCGCGCGCTGGCGGTGCTTGGCGCCACGCGCTCGCCGCAGTTGCCAAACGTACCCACCTATGCAGAACTGGGCTACAAGGAGATGGGCGACGGCGGTTGGTTCGGCATCGTCGCGCCCGCGAATACGCCGCCCGCCATCGTCGCCAGGCTGAACCAGGCGATCCACAAGGCCATGCAGAACCCCGAGTTCAAGCGCAAGGTGGAAGAATCCGGCGGCACGCTGGTGCCGACTACGCCGGAGCAGTTCAAGGCGCAGATCCAGCAGGCGATGGCGCGCTACGCCCGCGTGGCCAAGGCTGCCGATATCAAGCTGGACTGAGGCATGGCGGAGGCAATCAACCAAGCTGCGGTACTGCCGCCGGTCATCGTACGCCTGCCGGAAGGGGAGGCGCTGCCGCTGGTATGCGACTCGCCGCACAGCGGTACCGAGTACCCGGCTGACTTCGGTGCGGCGATCCCGGCCGCGCGCCTGCGTGGCGGCGAGGATACCCACGTCGATGCCTTGTGGGAGGCCGTGCCCGCAGCAGGTGGTACGCTGCTGGCGGCCACTTTCCCGCGGGTCTATATCGACCCGAACCGGATGCCCGACGACATCGACCCGGCCCAGCTCGACGGCACCTGGCCGACGGCATTGGCCCCGGGGCCGAAGACGCGGCTGGGCTTCGGCCTGATCTGGAGCCGGGTCGACGCCAGCACGCCGATCTATGACCGCCGCCTGTCCGTGACGGAAGTGCAGGCCCGTATAGACCGCTACTACCGGCCATACCATGCGGCGCTGGCCGAGGCCGTGGAGGGCGCCCACCAGCGCTTTGGCGCGCTCTGGCACCTGAACCTGCACTCCATGCCCAACAACGCCTACGAGCGGCTCAAGATCGCCAGCCCGCATCCGCTGGCGGACTTTGTGCTGGGCGACCGTGACGGCACCACCTGCGAGCCGGGACTGGTCGACCTGGTCGAACGGGAACTGCGCGGCATGGGCTACACGGTGGCTCGCAACGACCCGTACAAGGGCGTGCAGCTGATCGCGCAGATTGGCCGGCCGGCCGAGCGGCGCAATAGCCTGCAGATCGAAATCCGGCGGCCGCTGTATATGGACGAGGTGACGCGCGAGCGCAATGCCGGGTTCGCCACCTTGCAGCGCGATCTTGACAAGCTGACCCAGCAGGTTACGGGCTATATCCGCGCGCAGCTTTGAGGCGCTTGTTCCACGTGAAACATCAGGCCGGGCCATGTGCCCGGCCTTTTTGTTTCACGTGGAACATAACGTCGCTTTCGAGCGACTCGCCGGGTATCGCCAACGCCATGTTTCACGTGAAACATGGTTACCATCGGAAGGCGGCTAGTCGATTGCCGCTATAATTTCGCATTCCCGTATTTTCCCGCCAGCCTCCCGGAGGAGGTGTCCCATGCTTTACCCAAAAGAATTCGACGTCATCGTCGTCGGCGGTGGCCATGCCGGCACTGAAGCTGCACTCGCCGCGGCCCGTATGGGCTGCCAGACGCTGCTGCTGACTCACAACATCGAGACGCTGGGCCAGATGAGCTGCAACCCGTCCATCGGCGGCATCGGCAAGGGGCACCTGGTCAAGGAAGTGGACGCCATGGGCGGTGCCATGGCCGCCGCCACGGACGAGTCCGGCATTCAGTTCCGCATCCTGAACTCGAGCAAGGGCCCTGCGGTGCGCGCCACGCGCGCCCAGGCTGATCGCGTGCTGTACCGCAAGGCCATCCGTACAAGGCTGGAGAACCAGCCGAACCTGATGCTGTTCCAGCAGGCGGTGGACGACCTGATGGTGGAGGGCGATCGCGTAGTCGGCGCCATGACCCAGGTGGGCATCGCCTTCCGCGCCCGCGCGGTGGTGCTGACCGCCGGTACCTTCCTGGACGGCAAGATCCACGTCGGGCTAGACAACTACACCGGCGGCCGCGCCGGCGACCCGGCAGCAGTGTCGCTGTCGGCACGCCTGAAGGACCTGAAGCTGCCGCAAGGCCGCCTGAAGACCGGCACGCCGCCGCGCATCGACGGCCGCACCATCGATTTCTCGGTGATGGAAGAGCAGCCCGGCGACCTGGATCCGGTGCCGGTGTTCTCCTTCCTGGGTCGTCCGGAGCAGCACCCGCAACAGCTGCCGTGCTGGATCACCCATACCAACAGCCGTACCCACGACATCATTCGTGGCGGGCTGGACCGCTCGCCGATGTACACCGGCGTGATCGAAGGGGTAGGGCCGCGCTACTGCCCCAGCATCGAGGACAAGATCCATCGCTTTGCCACCAAGGAAAGCCACCAGATCTTCCTGGAGCCCGAAGGCCTGACCACCAACGAGTTCTACCCCAATGGGATCTCGACCAGCTTGCCGTTCGACGTGCAGCTGGAACTCGTGCACTCGATCCGCGGGATGGAGAACGCGCATATCCTGCGCCCCGGCTATGCGATCGAGTATGACTACTTCGATCCGCGCGGGCTGAAGGCATCGCTGGAGAGCAAGGCCATCAGCGGCCTGTTCTTTGCGGGACAGATCAATGGCACCACCGGCTATGAAGAAGCCGCCGCGCAGGGCCTGCTGGCCGGCATCAATGCTGGCTGCTATGTGCGCGAACGCGATGCGTGGACGCCGCGCCGCGACCAGGCCTACCTGGGTGTGCTGGTCGACGACCTGATTACTCGCGGTGTGACCGAGCCGTACCGCATGTTCACCAGCCGCGCGGAATTCCGCCTGAGCCTGCGGGAAGACAACGCCGATATGCGGCTGACTGAGGTTGGCCGTGAACTGGGCGTGGTCGACGATGCGCGTTGGGATGCCTTCAACCGCAAGCGCGACGCTGTTTCACGTGAAACAGAGCGCCTGAAGAGCACATGGGTGAACCCCGCGATGCTTCCGGGCGAAGACGCCGTGCCGCTGCTGGGCAAGCCGATCGAGCGCGAGTACAGCCTGGCCGACCTGCTGCGCCGGCCAGAAGTCCGCTATGAGGCACTGATGGCGCTGCAGGGTGGCCGCCATGCCCCGGAAACGCCGTTGGACGCCGAGCCGATGCTGGCAGAGCAGATCCGCGAGCAGATCGAGATCGGCATCAAGTACCACGGCTATATCGCCCGCCAGGCGGCGGAGGTCGACAAGCTGGAAGCCAACGAGTCGACGCGCCTGCCGGAAGGGCTGGACTACACCGAAGTGCGTGGCCTGGGCTTCGAGGTCAGCCAGAAGCTGAACCAGCATCGTCCGGAAACGCTGGGCCAGGCCTCGCGCATTTCCGGCGTGACGCCGGCCGCGATCTCGCTGCTGCTGGTGCACCTGAAGAAGAAGGGGCTGGGGCGCACGCGCGCTGAGTCGGGCGCGCCTTCGGGCAACTCTGAAGAGGCTGCTTGAGTGCCCGGTCCGCGACACACCATGACCGACGACGCCACGCAGCGCCGTCGCCTTGAAGCCGGTCTGGCCCAGATCGGACTGGCGCTGGCGCCGGCCCAGATCGACACCTTGTTTGCCTACCTGGCGCTACTGCGCAAATGGAACGGCGTCTACAACCTGACCGCAATCCGCCACCCCGATGAGATGCTTACGCATCACATGCTGGACTCGCTCGCCGCCGTGCCGGCACTGGCCGAAGCCGCGCGTGCCGCAGAGGTAGGCACGCCGGCGCGGGGCAGGGTATTGGACGTGGGCTCGGGCGGCGGCATGCCCGGCCTGCCGCTGGCCATCGCCTGTCCCGACGTGTCGGTGCTGATGGTGGACATCGTGCAGAAGAAGACCGCCTTCCTGACCCAGTGCCGTGCGCAACTCGGGCTCTCCAATGCCGCGGCGCATTGGGGGCCGGTGGAGAAGCTCGACGATGCCAGCGGCTTTGCCGTGATCACCTCGCGCGCGTTTGCGGAATTGACTGATTTCGTGAACCTGTCGGGCCAGCTCCTTGCACCGCACGGCAAGCTGATCGCCATGAAGGGGGTTTATCCACAGGCCGAGCTGGACCGCATGGAAGCTGCCGGGCTGATGGCGCAATGGCAGGTCGATGCGGTTCCCCGCATCACCGTGCCCGGGCTGGATGCCGAGCGCCACTTGGTGGTGCTGTCGCGGCGCGCAAGCGCCCACGCATGACGTACGCCGCGGCGCTGCGTGCAGCGCCGCGAACTGCCAGCCCCGCGCTGGCCGGATGAATTGAAGCAGGAGCCTCAGTAGCTTATGGCCAAGGTATTCGTGATCGCAAACCAGAAGGGCGGGGTAGGCAAGACCACCACCACGGTGAACCTCGCCGCCGGCCTGGCCGCGCAGGACCAGCGCGTGCTGCTGGTCGACCTGGACCCGCAGGGCAATGCCTCGATGGGTTCGGGCATCGACAAGCAGGCGCTGGAGCACAGCGTGTACCAGGTGCTGGTCGGCCTGGCCAGCATCAAGCAGGCGCGCCAGCGTTCCGAGACCGGCAGGTACGATGTGCTGCCCGCCAACCGCGAACTGGCCGGCGCGGAAGTGGAACTGGTCGAGCTGGACCAGCGCGAGCGCCGCCTCAGGCAGGCCATCGCAGAGGTCAATGACGAATATGATTTCGTGCTGATCGACTGCCCGCCGTCGCTGTCGCTGCTGACGCTGAATGGCCTGTGCGCCGCGCATGGCGTGATCGTGCCGATGCAGTGCGAGTATTTCGCGCTGGAAGGGCTGTCGGATCTGGTCAACACCATCAAGCAGGTGCACGCCAACCTGAATCGCGACCTGCAGGTGATCGGCCTGCTGCGTGTCATGTTCGATCCGCGCGTCACGCTGCAGCAGCAGGTGTCGGCGCAGCTGGAATCGCACTTCGGTGAAAAGGTCTTCAAGACCCTGATCCCGCGCAATGTGCGGCTGGCCGAGGCACCGTCCTATGGCATGCCGGGCGTGGCGTTCGATCCGTCATCGAAGGGCGCCAAGGCGTACCTGGATTTCGGCGCCGAGATGATCGCGCGCGTCAGGCAGCTGGGCTGAAGGAGAGGGCAAGCATGAGCACTGCAAAGAAAAAGGGCCTGGGCCGCGGCCTTGAAGCGTTGCTGGGCGGGCCGGCCGAAATCGTTGAATCGGTGAAGCAGGAGGGTGCGCCCACCGTGCTGCGCCTGAACCAGTTGCAGCCGGGCAAGTACCAGCCGCGCACGCGCATGGATGAAGGCGCGCTGCAGGAACTGGCCGCCAGCATCCGCGCGCAGGGCCTGATGCAGCCGATCCTGGTGCGCCGTGTGGCCGAGCCGGACCGCTATGAAATCATCGCGGGCGAGCGGCGCTTCCGCGCGTCCAAGCTCGCCGGCCTGGACAAGGTGCCGGTGCTGGTGAAGGACGTGGCCGATGAAGCCGCGGCCGCGATGGCGCTGATCGAGAACATCCAGCGCGAAGACCTGAATCCGCTGGAAGAAGCGCAGGGCATCATGCGCCTGATCCGCGAGTTCAGTTTCACGCATGAGCAGGCGGCCGAGTCGGTCGGCCGTTCGCGCAGCGCGGTGTCGAACCTGCTGCGCCTGCTGAACCTGGCCGCACCGGTGCAGACCATGCTGATGGCGGGCGACCTCGACATGGGCCACGCGCGCGCGCTGCTGGCGGTGGACGGCGCCAACCAGATCACGCTGGCCAACCAGATCGTGAACAAGCGGCTGTCTGTGCGCGAGACCGAGAAGCTGGTGGCATCCACGCTCAAGCCGTTCGACCTGAAGTCGCTCAAGCAGAAGGGCGCCAACAACGTGCGCGACGTGGCACGGCTGGAAGAAGAACTGTCCGATGCGCTGGGCCTGGCGGTGCAGATCAAGCTGGGCGCGCGCGGCAAGGGCCAGCTCACCATCCACTTCAGCGACAACGACGCGCTTGAAGGCGTGCTCGTGCGGCTGCGCGAATCGACTGAAAAGCAGAAGGTCGCCTGAGGCAGGGTGCCAAGGCGCGCGTAACTTTGCGTGCGCAATTCGGTGCGATTAACGGCCATTGCGGCGATGACTGTTGCGTGTACGCTGCAGTGTCCGTTCCTGGGACCGGTATACGTACGGCGTACCCGGTAATCCCTCATCATGCGCAGGGTTCGCTGCGCAATCCAATTACGTCAAACATTATTGCTGCGCAATTTTTGTGAAGCCATCATGGCATCGTGATGGCAACCGTTGTGCGCAACACACTGCAAGCTAAATGTAAGCAGATTGACGCGAATCAGTAGTTCCCCTTAAAATCGTGCGGTTTGAATTCTGGTCGGGCCGAAAAGTTCCGGCCTGGAATAAGGCGAGCAGTAGTGGTTCAAGACCGTCAGCAGCGAGGCGCCGGGTCCCGTCAGGAAGATGACTGGGACGACTGGAAAGAAGGCGCAGACCGTGAGGAAGAGGCTGTCGATCCGCTGTCGCACGCCGAGGCGGTGACGCTGTTTGGTGAGCGCGCGTTGCGCCCTTCGCGCATGACCCCGGGCAAGGTTGTCCTGGCGCAGGTGATGGTCACCCTGCTGTCGGCACTGTGCTGGGCGCTGTTCGCGAAAGAGGCCGGCCCGTATGGCTGGTCGGCGCTGTTCGGCGGCATGGTGTGCTTCGTGCCGAGCGGGTTCTTCGCGTTCCGCCTGTGGCTGGCGCGCGACCGGGCTTCGGTCGGCGGACTGGTCCTGGGCGAGGCGATCAAGGTCTTTGGCACGGCGGCTCTGCTGGTGCTGGTGGTGGTGCTGTACCGGGATCTGCGTTGGGTGCCGATGCTGGTCACGTTCCTGCTGGCGCTAAAGACATATTTGGTGGTGGCTCTGGTGATCCGCTAGGCCGGCCGCACGAAGGCGGTGCCTCATCCGGAAATGGGGCACCAAGACGGAATATCAAGATTTGCCGTGCCGGTTTCACAGTGGTGACACCGGACACGGCCAAGGTTGGACCCCGCTTGCATTGCGGTGACCGGCGAATCCGCCGAAGGCAATGCAAGTTGCGTACCGGGCGTTGGCCAGACAGTGGCGGCGCGCGGCCTGAAGATTTCGCAATATACCGTTCGTATCGACATGTCTGATGCTACCCAAGGCGCCGAACACGCGCTGACACCCTCCGGCTATATCGCCGAACACTTGCAGAACTTGAACTCGGTCGGCGGCAAGCAAGCGTCGGTGGTCGATTTCTCCGTGATCAACTACGACACGGTGTTCTGGTCCGTGCTGTGCGGCGCCATCGCCGTGCTGTTCCTGTACGCCGCCGCGCGCCGCGTCACCGCCGGCGTGCCGGGCCGCTTCCAGGCCTTCGTCGAGATGATCGTCGAGATGGTCGATGACCAGGCCAAGGGCATCATCCACGGCGACCGTTCGTGGATCGCGCCGCTGGCGCTGATGGTGTTCTGCTGGATCACCATGATGAACGCGATCGACCTGATCCCGGTGGACTGGGTCAACGGCCTGAATCAAGTCCTCGGCATCTTCCACCTGCACATCCCCCACCACCGTGCAGTGGCCACGGCCGACCTGAACGGCACGCTGGGCATGTCGTGCTCGGTGCTGGTGCTGATGATCTACTACAGCTTCAAGATCAAGGGCACGGGCGGCTTCATGCACGAACTGTTCTCGGCCCCGTTCGGCGCCAAGTGGTATCTGGCCCCGTTCAACCTGGTCCTGAACCTGATCGAATTCCTGGCCAAGGCCGTTTCGCTCGGCATGCGATTGTTCGGCAACATGTACGCCGGCGAACTCGTGTTCCTGCTGATCGCGCTGCTGGGTTCGATCTGGACGTTCGGCGCCGACCTGTCCGCGCTGGGCTTTGTCGGCCACGTGCTGGCCGGCGCGGTATGGGCGATCTTCCACATCCTGATCGTCCTGCTCCAGGCCTTCATCTTCATGATGCTGACGCTGGTGTACATCGGCCAGGCTCACGATCACCACTGATTTTCGGTTTTTTGGTTTTTTGGTTTTTTGGTTCTAAGTCTCTCTAAATTAAAGGAGTCGTCATGCAAGAATTTCTCGCCAACATCCAGGGTCTGACCGCCATCGGTATCGGCATCATCATCGGCCTGGGCGCTATCGGCGCCTGCCTGGGTATCGCCCTGATGGGTGGCAAGTACATCGAAGCCTGCGCACGTCAGCCCGAGCTGATGAACCCGCTGCAAACCAAGATGTTCCTGCTGGCTGGCCTGATCGACGCGGCATTCCTGATCGGCGTGGGCGTTGCAATGCTGTTCGCCTTCGCCAACCCGCTGCTGGCTGTCATCAAGTAATTCTTTTCGGTCTGCATGATGCTGACGGGCGGCGCGGGCCACCAGCCTGGCCGCCTTTTGTGCATTTATCTGTAGTTTGATTACCGAAAGGAACACACCATGAATCTGAACGCAACGTTTTTTGCGCAGATGGTCGTGTTCTTCATCCTGTGGTGGGTTGTTGCCAAATTCATTTGGCCGCCGCTGGTGAAGGCGCTCGACGAACGCGCAAAGAAGATCGCCGATGGCCTCGCCGCTGCCGAGAAGGGCAAGGCCGAGCTCGAACTCGCCAACAAGCGTGTGGACCAGGCTATGGCCGAAGCCCGCACCGAGGGTGCACAACGCGTCGCTGACGCCGAGAAGCGCGCCCAGCTGACGGCAGACGAGATCAAGCAAAACGCCCAGGCAGAAGCCGCACGCATCATTGCCCAGGCCAAGGCCGAAGCAGAACAGCAGGTTACCCGCGCACGCGAAGCACTGCGTGACCAGGTTGCCGTGCTGGCCGTCAAGGGTGCCGAGCAGATCCTCAAGCGTGAAGTGAACGCGCAGGTCCACACCGACCTGCTCAATCAACTCAAGGCTGAGCTCTAATCATGGCTGAAACCGCAACCATTGCCCGTCCCTACGCTGAGGCGCTGTTCCGCGTCGCCAGCGAATCGAGCGCAGGCAACCTGGGTGCATGGTCCGAGCTGGTGTCGGAGATGGGGCAGGTTGCTGCCAATCCCGACATGAAGGCGGTAGCCGGCGATCCGAACGTTCCCGGCGACAAGCTGGCCGAACTGTTCCTGTCGGTGCTGAAGTCCCCGCTGAATGACGAGGCTCGCCGCTTCGTCAAGCTGCTGGTGGATAACGGCCGCCTGACGGTGATGCCGGAAATCGCCGAGCAGTTCCATGTGCTCAAGAACGCCCGCGAAGGGTCGTCGGATGTCGAGATCACCAGCGCATTCCCGCTGGAAGGTTCGCAGTTGAACGACCTGGTCGCTGCACTCGAACGCAAGTTCGGCCGCAAGCTGTACGCGCAGGTGGCGGTGGACCCGTCCCTGATCGGCGGCGTGAGCGTCAAGGTCGGCGACGAAGTGCTCGACACCTCCGTGCGTTCGCGCCTGGCTGCCATGCAAGCCACGCTGACCGCCTGACCGCACCGGCCGACGGATTGAAGAATTAGGAGCATTGTGATGCAACTGAACCCCTCAGAAATCAGCGAGCTGATCAAGTCCCGCATCTCGGGCCTTGGCGCTGAAGCTGAAGTGCGCAATACCGGCACGGTGATCTCCGTGACCGATGGCATCTGCCGCGTGCATGGCCTGTCCGGCGTGATGCAGGGCGAGATGCTGGAATTCCCCGGCAACACCTTCGGCCTCGCGCTGAACCTCGAGCGCGACTCGGTCGGCGCCGTGGTGCTGGGTGAGTACGAACATATTTCCGAAGGCGACACGGTCAAGTGCACCGGCCGCATTCTGGAAGTGCCGGTGGGCAAGGAACTGCTGGGCCGCGTGGTGAACACGCTGGGCCAGCCGATCGACGGCAAGGGCCCGATCAACGCCAAGGAAACGGACGTGATCGAGAAGGTCGCCCCGGGCGTGATCGCGCGTCAGTCGGTGAGCCAGCCGGTGCAGACCGGCCTGAAGTCGATCGACGCGATGGTGCCGATCGGCCGTGGCCAGCGTGAGCTGATCATTGGCGACCGCCAGACCGGCAAGACCGCCGTCGCTGTCGACGCCATCATCAACCAGAAGGGCAAGGGCGTCTTCTGCGTCTACGTGGCAGTCGGCCAGAAGGCTTCGACGATCGCCAACGTGGTGCGCAAGCTGGAAGAGCACGGCGCGATGGAATACACCGTCGTCGTGGCCGCCGCCGCTTCGGACTCGGCCGCCATGCAGTACCTGGCACCGTACGCCGGCTGCACCATGGGCGAGTACTTCCGCGACCGCGGCGAAGACGCGCTGATCGTCTATGACGACCTGACCAAGCAAGCCTGGGCCTACCGCCAGGTGTCGCTGCTGCTGCGCCGCCCGCCGGGCCGCGAAGCCTACCCGGGCGACGTGTTCTACCTGCACTCGCGCCTGCTGGAGCGTGCTGCCCGCGTGAACGCCGACTACGTCGAGAAGTTCACCAACGGCGCCGTCAAGGGCAAGACCGGTTCGCTGACCGCGCTGCCGGTGATCGAAACGCAGGCCGGCGACGTGTCCGCGTTCGTTCCGACCAACGTGATCTCGATCACGGATGGCCAGATCTTCCTGGAAACCGACCTGTTCAACGCTGGTATCCGCCCCGCTATCAACGCCGGTATCTCGGTGTCGCGCGTCGGTGGTGCAGCCCAGACCAAGGTGGTGAAGAACCTGTCCGGCGGTATCCGTACCGACCTGGCCCAGTATCGTGAGCTGGCTGCGTTCGCGCAGTTCGCCTCGGACCTGGACGATGCCACCCGCAAGCAGCTCGAACGCGGCCGCCGCGTGACCGAACTGCTCAAGCAGCCGCAATACCAGCCGCTGCAAGTGTGGCAGCTGGCCGCGTCGCTGTTCGCCGCCAACAACGGCTTCCTCGACAACGTGGAAGTGAAGGACATTCTGCCGTTCGAGAAGGGCCTGCACGACCATCTGAAGACCAAGTACGCCGATCTCATCAACCGCATCGAAGAGACCAAGCAGCTCTCGAAGGAAGATGAAGCCGCCCTGCGTGCCGCTGTCGAGGATTTCAAGAAGTCCGCCGCGTTCTAACCGCGTGATTCCACGACACCGCCGCCGCGCCTGGCTCACGCCGGCGCGGCGCTGGTTCGGATGGAGAGGAAGATATGGCCGGAACGAAAGAGATTCGAACCAAGATCAAGAGCGTGCAGAACACGCGCAAGATCACCAAGGCGATGGAGATGGTCGCCGCGTCCAAGATGCGCAAGGCGCAGGAGCGGATGCGCAGTGCCCGTCCCTACGCCGAGAAGGTGCGCAACATTGCGGCGCACCTGGCTACGGCCAACCCCGAGTTCAAGCACCCGTTCATGCAGGAACGCGAAGTCAAGCGCGTCGGCATGATCGTGGTCACGACCGACAAGGGGCTGTGTGGCGGCCTGAACACGAACGTGTTGCGCGCCGTCACCAATGAACTGAAGACCCTGCAGGGCCGCGGCGTGGACGTGCAAGCCACCGCCATCGGCACCAAGGGCATGCAGTTCCTGGGCCGCGTCGGTGCCAAGGTGATCTCGCACGTGGTGCACCTCGGTGACACCCCGCATCTGGAAAAGCTGATCGGCGCGATCAAGGTCCAGCTCGATGCCTTCACCAATGGTGAGGTCGACGCGGTGTACCTGGCGTACACCAAGTTCATCAATACGATGAAGCAGGAACCGATGGTCGAGCAGCTGCTGCCGCTCGCCGCCGACAAGCTGGTTCAGACCGAAGAAGAGAAGCGCGCCTACTCGTGGGATTACATCTACGAGCCCGACGCCCAGACCGTAGTGGAAGAGCTGCTCGTCCGCTACGTCGAGGCGCTGGTGTACCAGGCCGTGGCCGAGAACATGGCGTCCGAGCAATCGGCGCGCATGGTGGCCATGAAGGCTGCGTCCGACAACGCCAAGAACGTGATCGGCGAACTGCAACTGGTCTACAACAAGACCCGTCAGGCCGCGATTACCAAGGAACTGTCGGAAATCGTCAGCGGCGCAGCTGCGGTCTAAGGCGTCACGAATTCAAGCTATCGGAGATACGAAATGAGTATCGGAAATATTGTGCAGTGTATTGGCGCCGTGGTGGACATCGAGTTCCCCCGTGACGCAATGCCGAAGGTGTACGACGCGCTCGTGCTGGAAGACTCCGGCGACGCCTCGTTCGCCGAAAAGGGCCTGACCTTCGAAGTCCAGCAACAGCTCGGTGACGGCGTGGTGCGTACCATCGCCCTGGGCTCGTCGGACGGTCTGCGCCGCGGTATGGAAGTGAAGAGCACCGGCGCCCCGATTTCGGTGCCGGTCGGTCACGGCACGCTGGGCCGCATCATGGACGTGCTGGGTCGCCCGATCGACGAAGCCGGCCCGATCGCCTCGGACGAGCTGCGCGCGATTCACCAGAAGGCCCCGAAGTTCGACGAACTGTCGCCGTCGGTTGACCTGCTGGAAACCGGCATCAAGGTGATCGACCTGGTCTGCCCGTTCGCAAAGGGCGGCAAGGTGGGCCTGTTCGGTGGTGCCGGCGTGGGCAAGACCGTCAACATGATGGAGCTCATCAACAACATCGCCAAGCAGCACAGCGGTCTGTCGGTGTTCGCCGGCGTGGGCGAGCGTACCCGTGAAGGGAACGACTTCTACCACGAAATGAAGGACTCGAACGTGCTCGACAAGGTGGCCATGGTGTTCGGCCAGATGAACGAGCCGCCGGGCAACCGTCTGCGCGTGGCGCTGACCGGCCTGACTATGGCCGAGCGCTTCCGTGACGAAGGCCGTGACATCCTGTTCTTCGTGGACAACATCTACCGCTACACGCTGGCCGGTACCGAAGTGTCCGCACTGCTGGGCCGTATGCCTTCCGCCGTGGGCTACCAGCCGACGCTGGCAGAAGAAATGGGCAAGCTGCAGGAACGTATCACGTCGACCAAGACTGGCTCGATCACGTCGATCCAGGCCGTGTACGTGCCTGCGGATGACTTGACCGACCCGTCGCCGGCAACCACCTTCCTGCACCTGGACTCGACCGTGGTGCTGTCGCGTGACATCGCTGCACTGGGTATCTACCCCGCAGTGGATCCGCTGGACTCGACCTCGCGCCAGCTGGACCCGCAGGTTGTCGGCACGGAACACTACGAAGTGGCCCGCCGCGTTCAGCAGACCCTGCAGCGCTACAAGGAACTGCGCGACATCATCGCGATTCTGGGCATGGACGAACTGTCGCCGGAAGACAAGCTGGCAGTGAACCGCGCTCGTAAGATCCAGCGTTTCCTGTCGCAGCCGTTCCACGTGGCGGAAGTGTTCACGGGTTCGCCGGGCAAGTACGTGCCGCTGAAGGAAACCATCCGCGGCTTCAAGATGCTGGTGGACGGCGAGTGCGATCACCTGCCCGAGCAGGCGTTCTACATGGTCGGCTCGATCGACGAAGCCTTCGAAAAGGCCAAGAAGCTCCAGTAAGCCTTGCTCATCACTCCCGCCTGGCGGTGGGAGTGATGGCCGGCCACCCCTGCGTGTCCGGCCGCCTGAGCAAAGCGATTGGAGAAAGGATCTGATATGGCAACCATTCTTGTAGACGTCGTCAGCGCGGAAGCGTCGATCTTCTCCGGCCAGGCGAAGTTCGTGGCGCTGCCGGGCGAGTCGGGTGAACTGGGCATTCTGCCGGGCCACACGCCGCTGATCACGCGCATCCAGCCGGGTGCGGTGCGGATCGAGAAGGAAGACGGCAGCGAAGAGTTCGTGTTCGTTGCCGGCGGCATTCTCGAAGTCCAGCCCAAGCACGTCACCGTGCTGGCCGACACCGCTATCCGCGGTGGCGACCTGGACGAAGCCAAGGCGCAGGAAGCCAAGCGTGCTGCCGAAGAGCTGATGCAGAACCAGAGCAGCGATCTGGATCTGGCACGCGCTCAGAGCGAGCTCGCCGTGGCGGCTGCCCAACTGGCTGCCATCGCCCGCCTGCGTCGTAAGAAGTAAGCAATTAGTGGCTTGTCGCGCTGTTGTTTTTCTGGCGCGACAATGAAAAAAGGCAGCCGCATGGCTGCCTTTTTCTTGGGCGTGGCGATATGCTTTTATCCCGCCTGGACAAAAAAAAGCGCGCGGGCCGGGGAGGCTCCGCGCGGACGGGAAAATCCCTTCGAGGGGTCAATTCGAAGGAACGGGTTCGGTCCAGGTCGACAATCAAGGCGCAACGGATATCCAATATCCGACCAGAGGCCGCAAAGGCCACGCGCTGCAACGGTCTGCCTGGTGCTCCGGTCCAGCGGCGATCTGCTGGATCGGAAAATCGGGTTACTGCTTCAAAAGGCTTTCTTCACCACGCCCCTTTAAGTCTGCACAGCCTTATTTACTGGGGCGCCACACGCCGGACACCGGGTGTGTCAATGTATTGTGGGGGAAACTCCCCGGCATGGCAGTAACAAAATGTATCGTTTTGCAAGAAGTTGAAAGCCAGAGGCGCCGGGATCTGGCGTATTCGGCATATTTTCACGCGTTCACGTCACGTTAGCCGCAGAAACGTGTCGTTGTATTATCTTTGATGACGCGATTTCCATGTTCGCTCCCCCACCAATCCCTGCGTGACAATTCCGGTTACGATTCAGGACGTCTGTGGCCTTCGCGTTGCGTTTTTGCATGTCCGCGGGCCCGCCCTTGTCCACCCGGAGACGCGATGCGCCCTGAGATGCAGCAAGCCATACAAGCCATGCTGGCGATGAAGACCGTGGCCGTGGTCGGCCTGTCCGACCGCCCGGAGCGTCCCAGTCATGAGGTTGCGGAATTCCTGCAGGACCATGGCTTCCGGATCGTGCCGGTCAATCCGCGTCATGCCGGCGAACGCATTCTGGGCGAGACCTGCCACGCCACGCTGCGCGAAGCCGCCGACGCTGCCGCGGCAGCAGGCAGCCCCATCGCGTGGGTCGACATCTTCCGCCGTGCCGAGGAAACGCCGGGCGTGGTCGATGAGGCCATCGCCATTGGCGCACAGGGTGTCTGGCTGCAGCTGGGCATCGTCAACGACCACGCCGTGCGCCGCGCTGCCGATGCCGGCCTGCTGGCGGTGCAGGATTGCTGCAGCAAGGTCGAGCTGACGCGCCAGCTCGGGCTGGACTGATTCCCGCCCCGGCACCCTTTCTTTTTCCGCTTTCCCATCAGTCGCCAACCATGGCCATCGATCCGCAACTGCTTGCCTATTACCGCCGCCTGGCGGAGCGCTATGCCAATGCGCCCGCGCCTGCCGACATTCCCGCGCAGCGGGCCCGCTTTGCCGAGATCGCGGCGGCGTCGCTGTTGCCGGATCCGGCAGGCATCACGGTGCAGGACCTGGAGCTTGCGCTCTCCGGCCGCTCGCTGGGCGCCAGGCTGTTCCGCCCGGCCGGCGAGACCGCGCCGCGGCTGGTGGTCTACTTCCACGGTGGCGGCTGGGTGATCGGCTCGCCGCAGACGCACCATACGGTTGCAGCGTTGCTTGCGGCCGACACGGGCTGCGCGGTGGCCAGCGTCGACTACCGCCTCGCACCCGAGCACGCGTTCCCGGCTCCCTGCGACGATGCCTCCGAGGCAGTGCAGTGGTTCGCCGGTGAACGTCAGGCACTCGGGCTGGCGACCGATTTCCTGGCCGTGGCGGGCGACAGCGCCGGCGGCCACCTGGCGGCGCAGGCAGCGCAGCAGCTCAACGGCGGCGGCGCGGTGCAGGTCGATGCGCAACTGCTGATCTATCCGGTGACGGCACCGGTGCTCAGCACCGAAAGCTACCGCGCCTTTGCCGACGGTCCCGGCCTGACGCGTGACGAGATGGCCTGGTTCTGGACCCAGTTCATCGGCGCCGAGGCCCTGGCGGAGGGCACCGCCCACCCCGACCACCGCGTGCACCTGATGGCCGCGCCGCTGGTGCGCCCGCCCGCCACCGTGCTGATGGTGGCCGCGCACGACGTGCTGCGCGACGACGGCCTGGCCTATGCCGACTTCCTGGTGCGCCACGACGCCCTGGTGGTCACCATCGAGGCCAGTGGCATGACCCACGGCTTCGCACGGCTGCAGCCCGATGCCGAACGCGCGCGCGAATGGATGCGGCGTGCCGCAGCGGCCTTCACCGGGATGATCGACGACGTCTGAGCGGCATCCAGCCGCGGCCATCCCTTAGAATGGCGGTCTTACGAGGATGACCATGACCGCACTGCAGAACGATACCTTCCTGCGCGCGCTGCGCCGCCAGCCGACCGAATACACGCCGCTGTGGCTGATGCGCCAGGCGGGCCGCTACCTGCCCGAGTACAACGCCACGCGCGCCCGCGCCGGCAGCTTCCTCGGGCTGGCCAAGAACCCGGCCTACGCCACGGAAGTGACACTGCAGCCGCTGGACCGCTATCCGCTGGACGCGGCGATTCTCTTTTCCGACATCCTGACCGTGCCCGACGCGATGGGCCTGGGCCTGTCGTTCGCGCAGGGCGAGGGCCCGCGCTTTGCCCATCCGCTGCGCACCGAAGCCGACGTGCAGAAACTGGCCGTGCCGGACATGGCGTCGCTGCAGTATGTCTTTGACGCGGTAAGCGAAATCCGCCGCGCACTGGTCCAGGACGGCCGCCAGCGCGTGCCGCTGATCGGATTTTCCGGCAGCCCCTGGACGCTGGCCTGCTACATGGTCGAAGGCGGCGGCTCGGACGACTTCCGCACGGTCAAGGCGATGATGTACGGCCGCCCGGACCTGATGCACCGCATTCTCGAGATCAACGCCCAGGCGGTGACCGAATACCTGAATGCCCAGATCGAAGCCGGCGCGCAGGCCGTGATGATTTTCGACACCTGGGGCGGGGCGCTTGCCGACGGCATGTACCAGGCGTTCTCGCTGGCCTATATGCGCCGGGTGCTGGCCGGCCTGAAGCGCGAGCACGATGGCCAACAGGTGCCCGCGATCGTCTTTACCAAAGGCGGCGGCCTGTGGCTCGAGGCGCTGGCTGACACCGGCGCCGACGCGATCGGGTTGGACTGGACCGTCAACCTGGCCGAAGCGCGCCGCCGCACCGGCGGGCGCGTGGCGCTGCAGGGCAATATCGACCCGACCGTGCTGTTCGCCCCTGAGGCCGCGATCCGCGAGCAGGTGCGCGGCGTGCTGGACAGCTATGCCGCCGCCGGGGGCAGTGATGGCCACGTATTCAACCTTGGCCACGGCATCTCGCAGTTCACGCCGCCGGATAACGTCTCGGTGCTGGTGGATGAAGTGCATCGCCACAGCCGCAAGCTGCGCGCCGGGCAGAAGTGACGATGACAGTATGCGGCCGGCCTGGCTGCTGCTGCGGTGCCCTGCGCTGCAGCGCACCGGCGCCCCAGCGTACCCAGTGCTGCGGGAGCCGCGCCGCCGGACCCTGTCAAGTTAACTTTTTCGCCAGCATTCGCCAAAAAGGTGCTCGGACTTGACTGGCGGTACTTGACTTATGCACACCGATAGGTTTGCCGCAGTGCGGAACAGGGTTATTCCCTAACCTATCCGGGGGATGTTTGCAAGCCCTTGATTTTTAAGGATTTGGAAGAATTGCAAAGGAAGGCCCGATGCCGGTGGATCCCTTGTTTCGCGGGGCTTCCCGGCCAGCCAGTGCGACTTTTCAACAAAGTTATCCACAGGGGCGGTGGAATTAGTGGAAAACCAGTCATCTATCATCGACTTAGGGCCACATTTGAAGTTTTACTTTAAGTTGATGTTGCGCCGCACACTAGATTTCCACTCTTATTGCGCCAGGCGCCCGTTGCACAAAGGTTGCGCAACTGCGGTGCACCAGGAAGGGCCGCATGGCGCCAGCTAGCGGCGCGCTTCCGGTGGTCGAGGACAGCACGGCGATGGGCGCCGTGATGCCGACCGCCGCCGCGCAGTCAGTCATCCGGGTCGCGCTGGACACCCCCGCCGACGACTGCTTCGACTATCTCGCCACGCCCGAGGTCGCCCCGGGTGACCTGGTGGTGGTGCCGTTCGGTCGCCGCAGCATGGTCGGCGTGGCGGTGGCGTACGCCGACAGCTTCGATGTGCCCGCCGACCGGCTACGCCCGGTGGCGCAGCGCCTGGAATGGATGCCGCCGCTGCAGCCCGACTGGATCGGGCTGGCCGCCTTTGCCGCGCGCTACTACCAGCGCCGCCTGGGCGAAGTGATGCTGCCGGCCTTGCCGCCGGCCTTGCGCGAGGCCGAGGGCTGGCCGGGCCTGGCCCAGCGTGCCCGCACCGACGAATACCGCCTGCTGCCCGGGCATGCAGAGGCCCTGCTGGCCGCCGTGCCGCCACGCGCACGCAGCGTGCGCGCCCTGGCACAGGCGCTGGCCGAGCGCGCCGCCGCGGCCGAGCCGCTGACGCTGGCCGACGCCCGCGTGCTGTGCGCGGCGGCACCGGCGCGGCTGGCCGAATGGCAGGCCGCCGGCTGGGTCGAGGCCAGTCGCACCGCGCGCCCCCTGCTGCCGACCGACCCCGCACAGCCGCCATCGGCCGCGCCGCCGCTGCACGACGAGCAGCGCGCCGCGGTGCAGGCAATTGCCGAGGCCGAGGGCTTCGCGCCGTTCCTGCTGCACGGGGTGACCGGCAGCGGCAAGACCGAGGTCTACCTGCATGCGATGCAGGCGCTGCTCGAACGCGACCCCCAGGCCCAGGTGCTGATGCTGGTGCCTGAAATCAACCTGACCCCGCAACTGCAGGCCCGCATCGCTGCACGCTTCCCGCACCTGCCGCTGGCGGTGCTGCACAGCGGCCTGGCCGACCAGGAGCGCAGCCTGCAGTGGCTGGCCGCGCACCGCGGCGAGGCCCGCATCGTGCTGGGCACGCGCATGGCGGTGATGGCCTCGCTGCCGGCGCTGGCGCTGATCGTGGTCGACGAGGAACACGACACTTCCTACAAGCAGCAGGAAGGGCTGCGCTACTCGGCGCGCGACCTGGCGGTGTGGCGCGCCAAGCAGCGCGGCATTGCCGTGGTGCTTGGTTCGGCCACGCCGTCGATGGAGACCTGGTGGCGGGCCGGGCAGGGCACTTACCGCAAGCTGGTGCTGCGCGAGCGCGCCCAGGCCGAAGCGACCCTGCCGACAGTGCGCCTGGTCGACCTGAACCACGAGCGCCAGCGCCAGCGCCCGCTGTTCGAAGGCTTGTCGGTGCCGCTGCTGGAAGCCATCGACGCGCGCCTGGCGCGCGGCGAGCAGAGCCTGCTGTTCCTGAACCGCCGCGGCTACGCGCCGGTGATTGCCTGCGACAGCTGCGGCTGGCTGTCGGGCTGCCCGCGCTGCTCGGCCTACCTGGTGCTGCACCGCCCCGAACGGCGCCTGCGCTGCCACCACTGCGGCCTGGAGGCGCCGGTGCCGCACCACTGCCCGGACTGCGGCAACGTCGACATCGCGCCGCTGGGGCGTGGCACGCAGCGCATCGAAGAGGCATTGGCGACGCGCTTCCCGCAGGCGCGCATCGCCCGCATCGACGCAGATTCCACGCGCCGCAAGGGCAGCGCGCAAGCCATGTTCGACGAAGTCCATGCCGGCGAAGTCGACATCCTGGTGGGCACGCAGATGGTGGCCAAGGGGCATGACTTCCAGCGCGTGACCCTGGTCGGCATCGTCCATCCGGACGCGGCCATGTTCAGCCATGACTTCCGCGCCGCCGAGCATCTGTTCGCCTCGCTGATGCAGGTGGCCGGGCGGGCAG